>CAZGWH010000022.1:0-31637 GCA_964529325.1 uncultured bacterium
ATTTGATGATATATCATCAGATACTAAATTTAATGATAATGCATTGATGTCAGCTACTGCAATGACATTTCATGTTGGTGAAGGTAATGGTGATACATTAGCTGTAACTTTTGGTACATCTGTCGCTGCAACTGTAGGTGAAGATAATACTGATATTTCAGCTACAACATTAGCAACTCAAGCAGAAGCTGTAACTGGTATATCTACATTAGATACTGCAATTAAATCACTCGCAAAATCTATTCAAAATGTAGGTGATTACAATGCAAGACTATCTTCAAAAGAAGAATCATTATCATTAGCAATTTCTAATACTGAAGCTACTAGAAGTAGAATTGAAGATGCAGATTTTGCAAAAGAGCAAATGGCAATGATGAAGTTACAGATTTTACAACAGACTTCTGTTTCTTCATTTTCACAAGCTAATTCTGCTCCACAAATGGTATTATCATTATTTAGATAATATTAATATCATTTTATTTAGATTAGAAAGGGGATATTTAATATTCCCTTTTTTGTTTTAGCTCTTAATTTTTACCAAAATATAGTAGGAAATACTTTCCTGTATTAATTACATCTTTATTATATTAACTCTTATTAGTAATTTATAATAATATTCTCTGTTATATAATTTTATTATATTTTTATATTCTTCAAATTTAATTTTTTCCATAACCCTCCGATATAATTATTGAGAGTCTATTTTTTTTTATTTGGAATAGGCTATGCAATCTCTGGAAACACGGATGTTTTAACAAATAAAAGGAGGTTCACCTATGTTTGGGGATTTGACACGCATAGGTTCCAATTATTACACTCAAGAAAGTTATAATACACTTCTGAGAATAAATGGTGATATTGGAACAATTAGGTCAAGATTATCCACAGGTAAGCGAATCAATTCTGCAGAGGATGATACTTCAGGTTATGCATTGTCTAAACAATTAGAAAGTAGAGTTCGTGGTTTAACTCAGGCTTTAGATAATGTTGGTACTGCGAAGAATGTCCTTGGGATTGCCGAAGGTGGCTATCAAAGTCAAATGAATATTTTACAAAATGTAAAAGAAAAATTGACTCAAGCTGCTGATGGATCCTTTAGTACTGATCAACGAAAAGCAATTGGAGACCAAATATCTCAGTTACTTCTTGAATTTGATGATATCAGAGATGATACAAAATTCAATGATATAACTTTGATGCAAGATAGTGGTAGTGATAGAACAATTGCATTTCATGTTGGTGAAGGTAATACCGATCAATTATCTATAACTTTAGATAATTCGAATAGAACAGATGTTGGCGAGGCAACTACAGCTGTCAATTTAGATAGTATTGTAGGTGGAACGGCTTCAGAATGGGCTAATTTGGATGCGACAGAAGCACAAACTGGAATTGCAACTTTAAGTAGTGCAATAACAGCTTTGTCTAAATCAATTCAAAATATTGGTGATTACAATGCGAGGTTGTCTTCTAAAGAAGAATCGCTTTCAATGGCGATTTCTAATACAGAATCAACTAGAAGCAGAATCGAAGACGCTGATTTTGCAAAAGAACAAATGGATTTAATGAAATTATCTATTTTACAACAGACAACTGTTGCCTCTTTTGCTCAATCTAATTCATCTTCACAGATGGTCTTGGCTTTATTTCAGTAAGATAAAATGATCTGAAATAAGGATACTTTAGTTTGGGGTAGGAAATTGTTTCCTGCCTCAGCTAACTTATAAATTGAATATTATATTATATTATTTTTTAATAATAGATGATAAATCAAGTATAACTAAAGAAAGAAGGTTACTTTCCGAAAATAATAATAATGCGATGGCATAAAAATTGATAAAGCAATATTATAAATTATTTTTGAAAGGTTATTATGAATAATGGAATGAATCCTTATTTAAAACAGAAAATTATGTCGGCTAGTCCAGAACAGCTCGTTTGTTATATTTATGATGCAAGTATAGTTGCATGTAAAAAAAAGGATACAACAAAAGCGGGGCAAGCAATAAGAGAATTAATAAATGCTTTAAACTTTGATTATAAAGAAATGGCAGTACCTTTATTTGATTTGTATAAATATTGTTTAAATAATATAAATACTGATAAGTTTGAAGATGCTCAAGAAATTCTAGAAGGATTGAGAGATGCATGGTTTGAAGCTCATATCAAACCAAAAGAAGTAAATAGTCAGACGGTATAAGGAGTAGATTATGGCATATGAAATTTCTTCAATGTTTTCAAGCTCAAATAGTGTTGAGAATTTAGTATATCAATATATGCGGTTTGAGCAGGGACCTAAAAATCGAATATTATATAAACAAGAGGAATTAAATAATAAAAAATCTATATTATCAACTCTAGATTCAAAATTATCATCCTTATTTTCAAATTCAGAAAAATTGTTAGACCCAATTACTGATTATTTCGCTGTAAACACTGCTTCCTCGAGTGATGAAAATTTTTTAACCGTATCTGCGAATTCAAACGCAACATCAGGTGTTTTTTCAATTGATATTAATCGATTAGCAACAGCAGACACAAGAGTTTCTAGACAATATACTTCTTCAAATACAGATTTTTCAAATATTACTGCCGATCAAACATTCTCTATTAGTTTAGCACACCCTACAACAGAAGATCAAAATAATAGAGTATCAATTTCAGTTACAATAAGTGCATCATCATTTCAAAAATCATCAGAAGAAGTTATGAATGATGTAAGAGATGCAATTAATAATTCAATTAATTCTGCAGTAACTGCAGATACAATTATTTCTGAAGAAAAAATTTCGACCTCTGTAGTTTCCGAATCTGAAGGAAAATCTAGAATGGTCTTAAGAAGTAACCAAACAGGTTATACAAATCGCATAGAATTTACAGATAGTAGTGATAATTTATTATCTACACTTGGGGTTTTGCAATCTGATGGAAAATATGATCCAGATAATAGTCATGATTATGGATATATGACTAATATTGGTACAAGTGATATTTCAAGTGAATTAAATTCTATTGTAAAAATTGACGGTCTTACATATTATAGAAATGAAAATAAAATTTCGGATGCAATTTCAGGACTAACAATTGACTTAGTTGCAGTAACAAGTTCTACCCAAACAATTAATGTAGAAAATGATTCTGAGTCTGTAAAGTCTGATGTACAACTATTTATGGATTCATTTAATGAGTCGATTGCATATTTGAAAGAAAAATCTCAAATAAACCCAGATACTTTAAAAAGAGGTGAATTATCAGGTGACTATTCTTATAAAGCATTATTATCAGATTTAAAAGGAATTCCATTAGGATCTATTGCCTCACCTAGCTCATCTGAATATAACTCATTATATAGTATTGGAATTGGTTTCAATGATAATGGAGAAATGGTATTTACTGATGAAGATAAATTTACCCAAGCATTAAATACAGGCACTCAATTGGTATCTGATATTTTTAATGCAACGGACGGGATTGCAACATTAATTAAATCAAAAGTAGAAAGTTATACAAAAACAAGTGGTATAATATCTTCTACAAAAAGTAATATAGATAGTAATTTATTATATTTATCACAAAGTTTAAAAAGAGTTGAAGATCAATTATCTTCAAAAGAGCAACGGTATAGGGATGAGTTTGCAAGGTTACAGCAAATGATGTCATCCTTAAATGATCAGATGGGATCTTTATCAATGTTTTCATCTGGATACGGAGGATATTAAAATGGAAATTGACCTAAATGTAAATCCAATTAATAAACAGTTTAATAGTAATATAGAAAAAATAAATGAGAGTACAGATTCTGTTAAAAAGCAAAAAGAAATTGCCAAAAATGATAATTTAGATTTTTCATTAAAAGCAGAAAAAACAGAGAGTAAAAAACAAGAAATAGCAGAATATGTAAAAAAACAGGATTTTTCAAATGCAATTAATTCTGTTAATGAATATGTAGAAATGTTTAACAATAAGGTGAGTTTTTCAATAGATGAAAAATCACGAGAAATAATCCATGTATATGATAATGAAACCGGTGATTTAATCAGGCAAATTCCGCCAAAGGAAATGATTGAATTGGTTGATAAACTTGAAGAAATTGCTGGAATTATTTTTAATAATAAAGTATAATTATGAAATTTAATATTAAAAGTATTTCTGATATAATTGAAAAAGAATCATTCTTTTTTCAAGAATTATTAAGTGAATATCAATTTTATTTAAAGATTGGTAATTCACCTGATGGAAAATGGTTTGAAAAATTATTAATAAGAAGAAAAGCACATATTGATAGATTGCAGTTCATTTTTAATAATGATCGATATAAAAATATTTTTGAAAATGATATTCCACAATTAATAAAACAAAATTTTCAGAAAATAATTTCAGAAATTTTAGCTATAGATTCTCAAATGAAAGAAGTAATTTCCGATTTACAAAATAAAAAATCTGAACAATTGGTAAAAATAAAAAAAGTTAATAAATTATTAGCTCTGAAAACTGAAAATAATAGAAAAGCTAAAGTAATAAATATTGCAGTAAGATAATAATATGGTGAAAATAACTGAAAATAGTGGATTAGTAAGACAGTCTCAACAGATGAAAAATAAATCTGTTGGAAAAAAAGACGGTGTTGCGAAAAAGGAACAAATAAAAAATATTCCTGAAAAAAGTCAAATTGTTGATTCTGTTATACTAACTTCTAATAAAAATGAAACAATTGAAAATTCAGATAATATTGAAAAATATACTGGGTTACTTAAAAAATATGAAGAAAACCAATTAAGAAACTTAAAAGAGTTTTCATTAAAAAATGAATCTAACCATTATAATAAAGATGAAGTAATTTTAAATACCTCAGAAAAAATTGCTAATCATCCTAGTTTTTTTAAATCTTCATCCATTTCTCCTCAAAATTCATTAGAGGAAAACTTAGATAGAATTCGTAAAAATATTGAGTCTGGAAAATATAATTCTGATTCTATTTTAAACGATGTAACTGAAAAGTTAATTTCAACTATTAGCACACCTCTTGAACGATAATTCGTTCAACCCAATATATTTATTAAATTTTTCATTCATAATACCATAGATTTGGTATATAGTTAATGGTGGTTTTTATTTAATAATAATGATAATAAACAAAATATGAACGAAAATTTTATTAAACTAACTAAAGATAATTTACCATCTGGTAAATTAAATTCTGGTAAAATCATAAAAAGTGATAGAGTGAAAATTGGAAAAGAACCCAAAATAATTTCTAGTGAAAATAATCACAAGTCTAAAGCTGAAAGTAAGCAAGGAGTAGAACGTTCACCTTCAAATGAATTTAATAAAGAAAATTCATTTACATTTAAACCTATTTATAATGAAGATATACTAATTGAATTAGGTGTGAGCTGTATTTGTGGAAACCATTCTAAAGTTATTTTCAAAAAAGAAGAAAAAGAAATTGCCACTGAAAATCAAAATATTCCAGAATTAGAATCTGAAGAGACTGAAGAAAATTTAGAACAATCTGAAAATTAAACGATGAATTCTAATCAATCATCAATATTAATTATTGAAGATGACCCTACCTATATTCAAGTTTTAACCTATGAATTAAAAAACTTAGGGTGGCAAGTGGATTCTGTTAATTCAATAAATGAAGCAAAAAACTATATAGCTACACATCAACCTGAAATTATTGTGTCAGATGTTTTTTTACCAGATGGATCAGGTATTGAATTAAGTCAAGAATTTATTAAATCAGCACCAAATTCACTTGTCATTTTAATAACAGGATACCCAGATATAAATCAAGCAATTAATTCTCTTGGTGCTAATGTATATGATTATTTATTAAAGCCATTTAAAATTGAACAATTAATTTTAGTGATTGAGCGTGCAAGAATGACTTATTTTTTAAAACAAGAAATTGAGTTATTAAAACATGAGAACATTCAATTTAGAGAAATAATTATTGAAAATGGTTTAAATCCAGAAAATATTTTAAATGAAAATACTGAACATATTTCAGGTAACTTTAAATTACCAAATGAGATTTATGCGAAGCAAGTTAGAAAATCTTGGACTCCAATAATTAAAAAATCGAGAAAAAAATAAAGAAAATTATAATTGTCTAAAGAAAAATTAGAAATTGATAACCTAGTTTCACAGTTTGCTTCATCAGCAAATACATTACAACAAGCGTATTTATCACTTGAAAATGAATTATTAGAAACCTATTTACCTGAACATCAAGAAGAAAATATTGTGGATTCAGAAATTTCCGAATCGAGTATATGGGAGTTTAGGAAAAACCTTATTCATGTATTAGATATGATGGAGCAACCCGTTTTATTATTAAATGAATCAATGGAGATAATTACTAAAAATAAACCCGCAAAAATTATTTATCAAATAGAAGATAAAAATAAATTGACAAATGAAATTTTCCCAATGCAATCCCAAAATAAATTAAGTAAATTTATTAAATCTGGAATGGAAAATAAAATTGAAAAGTTGGATATTAATATTCCAGTTAATAGAAAGGTAAAGTTTGAATTACGAAGGCATATTGATAATTTTACAAAAGGTGCTTTAGTTTCAGTTGCTTGTATTGATGAACGATTACTAAATTCAGGGCAAGTTAAAGGTAAATTACAAATGCAGAATATGATAGGTAATTTAGCTCATAATATTAGAACTCCAATGAGTGCAATTGTTGGATATGCTCAACTTCTACAAAGGGATTTAGGTGAAAATTCAAAATATACGAATAAAATAAATTTTATTTTTGATGGTGTTCAGCGTATTGATAGAGTAATTACAAGTCTGATAAATTATGCAAATAAGCCTACAATATCTTCTGTAAATGAATATGAATTAGCCACTTACTTAAACCAAAAACAAATGATTTGGAGTCAAGAATTTAGCAGGGAAATTCAATTATCAATAAAAGAAAACAAAAGTGATGAGATTAAAACTCAATTAAGTAAAAGAGGTTTAGATTCAATATTACAAAATATAATTTTAAATAGTTGTGAAGCAATTACTTCAAAAAAAGTAATTATTAATATTAATATCATAGAAAGAGATAATCAACTTATTATAAAATTAGAAGATAAAGGTGAAGGTATGACAGCTGAAAATTTAGCTAAATGTAAAGAACCTTTTTTTACCACGCGGATTAATGGACTTGGTCTTGGTCTAAGCATTGTTGAAAATTTAGTATTAATCATGAATGGTGAAATTGAAATTAAGTCAGTTCTGGGAGAAGGCACCCAAATAGAATTAATTTTCCCATTAGAAAATCTTAATTAAATTGGATATTAGATGGATTATAAACTTTTAATAGTAGACGATGATTTTGCAATTAGATCTTTTTTGGAAGAGGCATTAAAAGATGCAGGCTATCAAGTAGAAAAAGCGGACAATGGGAAATCTGCAATAAAAATTTTAGAAAATCAAAAAATAGATTTAATTATCACTGATTTAAAAATGCCTGAAGTTGATGGTTTAGAATTACTATCCATTGTAAAAGATAAATTTCAAGATACAGGTTTATTATTAATGTCTGCATATGGAACAGTTGACGATGCTGTTCAAGCGATGAAAATTGGTGCATTTGATTTTGTTACTAAACCATTTTCAATTACTGAAATAGAAACAAGAGTTAAACGATTTTTTGAATTTCAAGATTTAAAAACAGAAAATGTAAAACTTAAAAAGAAAATATCCACTGAAGAAAAATTTACATCCTTAATTGGTAATTCTGAAAAAATGAAGGAAGTTTATCGCCGAATTGAAATGGTATCAAAAAGTGATGTTTCGGTATTAGTAACAGGTGAAAGTGGAACGGGTAAAGAGCTTGTTTCAAGGGAAATTCATAATAATTCATTGAGAAATAATAACCCATATTTACAAATAAATTGTGCTGCAATCCCTGAAAACCTAGTAGAGAGTACATTATTTGGATATGAAAAAGGTTCCTTCACGGGTGCTTTAAAGACAACAAATGGAGTTTTCCAGGAATCAAATACAGGTACATTGTTATTAGATGAAGTAACTGAAGTTTCAACAGGAATGCAGGCAAAATTATTAAGAGTATTACAAGAAAAAGTCGTTGTAAAAGTTGGAAGTCATACTCCACAAAAGATAGATGTAAGAATAATTTCAACCTCTAATCAAAATGTTATAAAATTAGTTGAAGATAAAGATTTTAGAGAGGATTTATTTTATAGATTAAATGTATTTCCTATTGAAATCCCACCATTGCGAGAAAGAATGGAAGATTTACCTTTATTAGTAGATTATTTTTTAATGAAAATTGCAGATAAATATGTAGTCGAAAAAAAAATAATTTCGACCCCTGCTTTAGATAAAATGTTTACCCATTCTTGGCCTGGAAATGTTCGTGAACTTGTAAATGTTATTGAACGAGCTTTTTTATATGCAGGTACAGGTGAGCAAATTTTAGAATCTCATATCACAATGGAAGTCAATAATACATCCTTACAAAAAACTACTCATAATTTTGATGGTTTATCATCTTTAGAAGAAATAGAGCGAAGAGCAATTTTTGCCACATTAAGAAAAACAAAAAACAATAGAACAAAAGCATCAAAGATATTAGATATAAGTGTTCGAACATTGAGAAATAAATTAAATTTATATAAAGAAAAAGATATCCTTCCTTCTGAATTTATACTCGGTGAAGAGTTACAAGATAATAATTAGTTATAATAATGAAATTAATATCATATTAATTGGGTAATAATTTCCATAGTAGGAAAAATACCCCTCATATTATTTATTAGTAAAAATAGCTTAATATTTAATATATAGCCCATACACCTTCGTTTTACTTGTTTCTATCCTTAGAATTTCAATAATAATTAATTTATTTTATTATGGCATAATAATTGAAAATAGTTTTGTACTATGAAAGTTTTTAATACAACATATTCAAATTTTTTAAAGCGTGCATTAAATATGCATACTTCTCAAAATCAAGCAATCTCTGAAAATATTGAAAATGTAAATACAATTGGATATAATCGAAAAGATACCAATTTTTCAGAATTACTTCCGGGTTTAAATGATAATAATAGCATTAATACAAGTCATGATAAACATTTGGGAAAACTTCATTATTCTGATAGTTGGAGTGATGATAATGAAAATCGGAAGGTAGATTTAACAGAAGAAATGAGTAGTCTATCTACCAATCAATTAAACCACGATTTTAATGTAAAAGCAATGAGAAGAATGTATGATGGAATTCGGGCTGCAATAAAAGGGCATTCTAGATAGGAGAAGTTATGGAATTAAAAGGTATATTATCATCAATTCAAAATTCAGTAAGAGGCATGAGATCGCAAACTCAAAGATTAGAGTTAGTTTCTAATAATATTGCCAATGCTGACCAAGTTGCCAAACCGGGTGAAAAAGTGTATCAGAAAAAAAGATTAGTTTCCAAAAATTTTCAGCCATTTCAGAGTAAAATGAGAGATTCAATATTATCAGTAAAAAAATCACACCATAAACATATAGAAAAATCTCAACATTCTGAAAATAAAAATCAAGTTCAAAACTATGAAATAATTGAAGAAGAAAAAATCCAAATGGTTTATGACCCTGCCCATCCTTATGCGGATGAAAATGGATATATTAGAAAACCAGATATTAATGTTGTTGAAGAAATGGTAGATTTAATGAGTTTAAGTAGAACTTATGAAGCAAATGTTCAAACATTTAAATCGACAAAGAATCTTGCTAAAAAGGCATTAGAAATTTAATTGCAGATTAATTCTACATCAATAGCGCTTCAAAACTATTATAATCAGCAGGATACCAGTGTCTCTGAAAAAAAACGGGTAGAAACAGAAAAGTTTGATGATTCTATTTTAGGGAAAATGAATCACTTTAAAGTTGATTCACCTTTAAATCCTAAACCTGAACCAGCGATGTTATCAGAAGCAGAACAAGAATCATTAAGTTTATTATTCTCTGAAAAACCATCAAATTACCAAAAAAGATATCAATTGAGATTACACTCTCAACCTAATGGTACTTTTCTGGATGTGAAAGGATAGATTATTGACAAATCTTGAAAATTTAAGAAATATAATTCAACCTAATAAGGTTGAACCAAGTAAATCAGGTCAGAAACAAAAAGCAGGTTCGGGTGAATCATTTGGAAATATGGTACATGATTATTTATCAAAAGTAAGTGAAGACGGTTCAAAAGCTTCAGATGAAACTCAAAAAGTTTTGGCAGATAAGAAGGAAAATGTCCATGATGCAATGATTGCATTAGAAGAAGCGAGTTTAAGTTTTCAAATGATGTTAGAAGTTCGAAACCGAATGTTAGAGTCTTATCAAGAATTGAAAAGAACACAAGTTTAATTAAATTAAAAGTTAAAATAAGGTTATTATGAAAGATTTATTTATTAAAATTGGTTTATTACTACAAAATTATACATTAGCTCAAAGATTTATTTTTATCTTTATGGGTGCAACAATGATGTCTTCATTGATTGCTTTATTATTTTGGGCTAATAGTACTGATTATGTTACTCTTTATTCAGATTTATCTCCAAGTGAAGCAAATAGAATTGTTGAAGGGTTAAGTAAAGAAGGATTTGAATATGAAATTAGCTCTTCAGGAACAACTGTTTTAGTACCAGATGATCAAGTTAATTCATTGCGTTTAAAATTTAATCGAGTTGAATATGGTGATGAGATTCTTGGATTTAATGTATTTGATAAATCAAACTTTGGAATGACTACATTTATGCAAAAAGTTAATCTTCAAAGAGCATTAGAAGGTGAATTGACAAAAACAATTAATCAAATGGAAGAAGTGAAGCAGTCACGAGTACATTTAGTTATACCTGAAAAACGATTATTTGATGATTCTCAATCTGGATCTGCATCAATTGTTTTATACTTAGAGCCTAATTCTTATTTATCTAAAAAACAAACTAGAGGACTGGCTGTATTAGTTGCAAATAGTATTGATAGTGTTGATATGGAAGATGTGAGTATTGTTGACGCAGAAGGCAATGTTTTATTTGAAGAAAAAATTGAAGAAAATGAAAAATTAGCAGGTTCATCAGAGTGGGATGTTAAAGAAAATGTTGAAAATAAAATGAAACAAAAAGTCCAATTAATGTTAGATCAACTATTAGGTGATGGAAATTCAAGTGTTCAAGTTGCTGTTAATATTAATTTTGATCAAACAGAAAGAACATCAGAAATTTTTGATTCTGAAAACCCATCGATAATAAGTGAAGAACGAAATTTTGAAGCCGGAATGAGAGTTGATTCCACGAGCTATAATAATGAAAATTCAATAACAAATTATGAATTAAATAAAACTGTTGAACATTTTATATCTGGTTCTGCAAAAATTACAAGAATTACAGTAGCAGCTTTAGTAAATGGAAAATATGAAAATGTTGATAATGAGGGCGAGATAATTAAAAAATATTTACCTCGTAATAATGAAGAGAAAAATGAAATTGCAGCTCTTATAAAACAAACTATTGGATTTAATTTAGATAGAGGTGATGAGGTTAAGGTTGCTAATTTAGAATTTGATCATACTGAAGTGGATAAAGCTCAAATGTTTTTCTCTGAAATGGAGCGAAAAGAATCAATTAATAAATGGATATCGCGAGGGTTGATGACTTTAGCATTAATCGCAATGATGTTCTTTGTTGTTAATCTTACACATTCACTTCCTGGCCCACCAACTGTAGAGCTTGAAGAAGCTGAGGCAACGTTAGGATTGGAAGCACCAGAAGATATGTTAGCATTAACAGGTGCTACAAGTAATTCTGATGATTATAATGAATTGGATGCTGACTTGTCAATGCCAGATATTCCAAGACCAGAAGATCATATTTCAACATTATCTTTAGAGTCTGAAGCATTATTAAAAGCAAAAGATATAATGACTGATGATATTTCTAATTTTGTTGATGGTCATCCAGATAATGCAGCAAAGCTAATTAGAACATGGTTAGCACAAGATTTGACAATAAATTCAAATGAAGGGTAAATTAGATGTCTATTAATTTTCAAGATTTAAATTCTATTCAAAAATCTGCAATATTATTAATTTCTTTAGGCGTAGAACATGCATCAAAAGTTTTTAATAATCTCAGTACTGATGATGTAGAAAAATTAACAATTGCAATGGCAAAATTGAAAGATATCACATCCGATGTTGTAAATGAAGTTGTTAAAGAATATTATAATATGATGGTTGCAAAAAACTATGTTGAAGAAGGTGGAATGGGATATGCTTCGAGTGTTTTAGAGGCATCAATGGGGAAAGAAGAGGCTGAAAATTTACTTAGAAAAATTAATGCCTCAAAAGAATTAAAGGATATGACAGGTGGGTTTGACCTTCTTGAAAAAGTAGATGAAAATCAATTAATAAATTTTTTGAAAAATGAACATCCACAAACGGCAGCATTAATTATTGCTAATTTAGAAGATAAACAGGCTGCAAGTATTTTGAGTCAGTTTGATGAATCTTTACAGGGTGAAATTACATATCGTCTTGCAATTATGGAAAAAACATCACCAGAATTAATTCAAGATATTGATGATGTGTTGACAGAGCAACTTGGCGGAATTTTTGGAGGTAGCTTAAGTAAAGCTGGTGGTACAGAATCTGTTGCCAATATTTTAAATTCTGTAGGTAAAAAAGGTACAGAAAAAATCATGTCATTTATTACGGATAAAAATGCAACACTTGCAAATGAGATAAATGCGTTGATGTTTGTATTTGATGATATTTTCAAACTACCTTTAGAGACAATAGACATAATATTCCAAAAAGCAAATACAGATGAAAATATTGGCCAAGATGGGCTTGCAAAGGCATTTAAACCATTAATAGCAGAGAATAGAGAGAAAGCATTGAATAGTTTTGGTGGAAAATCATTAAAAATGTTACAAGATGCGATAGATGAACAGCCTCCATTGCGTGCAAAAGAAGTTCAGGAAATTCATACATTAATTGTTAGTATGGTTAAAGAAATGGAAGAAAAAGGTGAAGTTATGATCGTTAGTGATGATGAGGAAATGATTTAATGTCAAATACACAAGTTTTTACTATAAACCATCAAATAACAGATTTTCATATTCCTGAAAATGGAGTGATTTTAAATGGGCTTCCTAAAACTGATCAAATACCAACACTTTCAGAGGTAGAAATATTAAGGTCAAAAGTTGAATTACTTGAAGGTGAAATTCAAAAAACAAGAGATGAAGCATATCAAGAAGGGTTTACAGCTTGTAAAAGATCCATGGAAACTGAAAATAAAGTTGAGTTTCAGAAGCAAATTGAAATGATAAAACAATTTAAAATTGGTTTAGAAAAAGAAATCAAAAATTCATTATCTAAACTTTATAAACCAATTATGGATGTTAGTAGTACTATTGCTAAAAAAATAATAGAATGTGAATTAGAATCTTCAAATAAAATGGTTCAAATGATTCAAAGTAAATTAGAAAAATATTCGAGTGAATTAGCCAATCAAAAAAAAATTACTATAAAAGCGAATTATGATTGTATAAATTTCTTTCAGAAAAATGATTTTAACCCCGAAAATATCTCTTCTAAATTAATAAATTTTATTCCAGATGATAATTTAACATTTGGAGAATGTATTATTGAAAGTGATAATCACATTATAGATGCAACTTTTCAAACACAAATAAAACATATTATTGATCAAATTTCTTAATGTCTGCAATTATAGAATCAATTTCAAAGCAAACTCACAAAATAAAATCTAGTGAACCTATACAATTAGATGGAAAAGTTTCTCAAGTTGTTGGATTAGTAATTGAGGCAACAGGCCCGCAAAATGCAGTTGGGAATTTGTGTAATATTTATGCTCATGGTGGTACAATTATTAGGGCGGAAATTGTTGGGTTTAAAGAAAATAAAATATTATTAATGCCGTTAGATGAAACGGTGGGAATTACACCTGGGGCTCGTGTAACTTCCTGTCCTCAACAACTTACAATTCCCGTGGGTGTTGAACTTAAAGGTAGAGTACTTGATGGACTTGGAAATCCAATAGATGATAAAGGTCCTATAAAATGTGCTCAACAATATCCCGTATTTAATACTCCTCCAGACCCATTAAAAAGAATGAAAATTGATACACAACTATCTACTGGGATTAGAAGTATAGATGGTTTAATTCCAATTGCTAATGGTCAACGAGTTGGTATTTTCGCAGGTAGTGGTGTTGGTAAAAGTGTTTCAATGGGAATGATTGCTAGAAATACATCAGCCGAAATTAATGTTATTGCATTAATTGGAGAACGAGGAAGAGAAGTTAGGGAATTTATTGAGAATGATCTTGGCGAGGAAGGAATGAAGAGATCA
Organism: uncultured bacterium; assembly: GCA_964529325.1. Lineage (GTDB taxonomy): Bacteria > Fidelibacterota > Marinisomatia > SCGC-AAA003-L08. The sequence continues at coordinate 14,402 of CAZGWH010000022.1, forward strand.
ATTTTGGTTGTTGCAACTTCTGACCAAGCTCCATACATACGATTGAAAGCTGCCTTGACAGCAACTGCTATTGCTGAATATTTTAGAGATCAAGGAATGGATGTAATGTTAATGATGGATTCATTAACACGCGTCGCTCAAGCCCAGCGAGAGGTCGGGTTAGCAGTCGGTGAAGCCCCAACTACAAAAGGATACACACCTTCGGTATTTGCTTTATTACCACGTTTATTAGAAAGAACTGGAACCAATGAAATTGGTAGTATCACAGGATTATATTCAGTATTGGTTGAAGGTGATGATTTATCAGATCCTGTTGCAGATTCTGCTCGGTCTATTTTAGATGGACATATTGTATTATCTCGTGATTTAGCAAATAAAGGACACTATCCATCAGTAGATGTTTTGAAAAGTGTAAGCCGTTTAAAAACGGCTATTGCTAAGGGTGATAAACTTAGGCAAATAAATAAAATAATTCAATTAATGTCCGTTTTTAATGATTCTGAAGATTTAATCAATATTGGTGCATATTCTAAAGGAAGTAATCCAAATGTTGATATTGCAATTCAATTTATGCCAATAATTAATCAATTATTAAGGCAAAACATTGATGAAACGACTGAATTTAAAGAATCCTTAGATTTTATTGAAGCAATATATAATAAAATAACAGAAGTTGAAACTTCATAAATTATTTTAAAATTGTTAAAACCAATATTTTTAATTTGAGTAAAATTTGTATTAAATTTCCTGCCTAATTAAAGGGCAAAATGAGATATCTTTTTATATTTTTATCATTAATTTTATTCTATTCATGCAATAATTATGAGGGAATAGATATTAATAAACCATCCGCATACATTAGTTATCCAGATAATGGCGATTTTATTTCGGATACTTTAATTGTATCTGCAATCGCATCTGATGATATTGGAATACATTATTTAGAATTATGGATAAATCAAGAAAATACGAATAAAAAAGATTATGATCCCCCTTATGAGTTTATTGTGGATACTCGAAGTCTAATAGATATAGAAGAGGGTAGTTCTCTCGAGTTATCTGTAAAAGCCTTTGACACAAGTGAAAATGAATCTTCATTGAGTACTCCAATTCAAATTATTATTGATAATGAAAAACCAACTAGTGTGATATTAAATCCCATTATTGATGAAAATGGGTTATTGCAATTTAGCTGGTCTCAGTGTAGAGATTTAGATTTCTATGCTTATGTTATCATGATGAATAATGTACATTTTAGTTTTATCGATACAATTTATTCTGCAAATGATATTCAGCGAACAATTAGTTATAATAGTAATTCTGCAGAGTTTTTTAAAATTAATGTAATTGATAAAGGTTTTAAAGAATCAGTAAGTAATAGTGTTCAACCTGTTAGTTTTGAATTTATTACCGTTGAACCTGGTGTATTCAAATTTGGTCCTAATGATATTTCAAAAACCGTTGAAGCACAATTTCAATTAATGTCAACAGAAGTAACTAATTTGCAGTATCGGTCATATTTAAGTGTTGCAAAAGAATTAAATCAAATTGATACAATAAATATTGGGCCATGGGTAAAAGATAATGATGGTAATATTCTTTATGATTTAGAAAATGGATATGTAAAATGGGATGGTTCTTCATTTTATATTGATGGTATTATAAATAATCATCATATACCATATTATCCTGTTAATTACGTAAGTTGGGTAGGTGCTACACATTTTGCTGAATTTTTTAATTTTCGTTTACCTTCAGAAATTGAGTGGGAAAAGGCTTCTGGAGGAAATGGTGAATTTGATTATCCTTGGGGTTTTGCATATGATGAAAATGATAATCCAATAAATGAGATAAATTCATCAAATGCAAATTATGCTAATAATGAAGATGTAAATAATCAAATTGAACCTTACGAACCAGGAAATGGTATTAATCAATTAAATGAACCTGGATTAGCGCCTGTTTCGTTATATCAAGATGATGTCAGTCCATTTTGGTTTTTTAATACATGTCCGAATGAATGTTATGGATTTAATCATATGGCGGGTAATGTTTGGGAATGGGTTACTCATGAAAATGGTTATCCTGCAAATCGAATGAGTCGAGGAGGTTCATGGAAAAGCACAAAACAAGATCTACGAATTTGGTCAACTAAATCTTTAATGTCTCATAATACTTTAGGAGATATTGGATTTAGATGTGCTAAATAATTATTTTAAATAAACTAATTTTTGAACTTTAACTTCTTTATTTGTTGTTAATTCAGCAAAATACACCCCCGAAGGCTCAAAAGATGCATCCCAATTAAATGAGTAAGTTCCTATTTGCATTTTTCTATCTACAATAATATCAACAATTTCACCATTTATATTATAGATTACTAATCTTGTATCACTTTCAATAGCTAATGAAAAATCCAATTGAGTTTGCGGATTAAATGGATTCGGAAATGCAGGTGAAAATGAAATTTGTGTTGGGACTTCATTTATAATTTGATTAATTATATTTAACTTTTCAATTATTTGCGCTGTATTTGCGTACCACGGATTTATTCCTTGAGAGGTTTCTAATTCATAAATCATGTCAGATGTAATATCATAATATTTAAATGTTGGTATTTCTCCATTTTGAATATAAAGCTCTGTTCCAACAGTGAAATCTTCACCCATAACAGGAATATCTGTATATAAACCATGCCATTTTCGATAACCAATAATTCGGTTATTAATTTCAGCAATAATTAATCCATTTTGTGAAATATTATTTGGTAATTCTAAATTTTTAATTAAATAAAAACTTTGTTGAGTAGATTGATTAAATTCAAATTCAGGAAATTCTAAATTTTCCAAATCATAAATATTAATATTTTCAGATAAACTTGATTTATTAATATCATTATTTCCCCAAGCAAAATGGTAGATACTATCATCGGGCATAAAATCTAAATTAATCCAATATCCTTTTCCCTTTGAAAGATTTCCAAGATTTCCAGACCATGAATCTAATTCGCCATCTCCGTCTTCATCTATATGAAAAAGTCCTACACCCTGTCCAATTATAAATGAAGTAACTTCTTTTATATGGTCAGGAATAGCAATAATTGTTTCAAAATTATCAGTTCCAATATAAGAAATTAAATTATTTCCCCATTCTAACTCATAAATATGATTTTCAGGAGTTAAAAAACTATTTTCTACTCTTAAATTTACAGTGCTATCTTCCGTTACATTTATCCAGTACCCATCTTCCGGCATAATGTAATTTAAATTTCCATTCCAAGAATCCAATAAACCATCTTCATTTGTGTCTGTATGAAATGTACCAATTCCTTGTCCAATAACAAAGTGTATATTGTTTTGCTGGTCTCCAAGTACATTTTCAAGTGAATTATCTTCAGGTGTTCCAATAAAACTGACCAAGTTATTCCCACCTAAAAGTGTAATATTTACATCAACAGTTGTTTGTTCAATTATTGTATCAAATCCTAAGTAATTTAAACATTCATCATTTTGTTGAAATTCAGATTTATAGCAATTATAATATCTGTCAAAGGGTAATGCTCCAATTGTTTTTCCAATGTCTTGAGGACTACCTACTGAATTATATTCGCCACTATAAGGTGTTGAAATTGAATCAATAGCTATCCAAATATCGTCAATTTGTTCAACAATTAATAGGCCACTAATTGCTTCAACTAGTCCACCAGAATAATACCAATTTAATCTTATATTATTATTGCTTGATTGAAAAATTGATGAAAACTGAGTCACTCCACTACCAAATACATTGCATGAAGTATTAGTCCCACCACATTCCTCACAATCATCTGAAATATTTGCTACACAGTAAAAATCATCATCAAAATCATCATTATTGGTTACATAGTTTTCGGGTAAAGCGGGAAAATGTTGAATAGAATATTGTAAATCCTCATTTAAAATTGGACAAAAGATAGTTGTATCTCCACTTCCAAGTCCATCTCCATCATAATCATAAAAATAAATTTGAGGAGCATCTTCAAAACAACCACAACCAATATCATTTTCAGAGCCATCACAAATATTACACTCATCTATAAAATTCTCAACACAATAAAACTCATCATTAATATCATCATTATTGGTAACCATTCCTTCTTCTACTTCAAAGGGGCATAATATTAATTCACTCCCACTCCCTAATCCATCAGAATCAGAATCAAAATAATAAATTGTAGTACCTTCTCCATCGCAAATATCACACACATCAATATTATTACTTTCACAATAAAGATTATCATCTATATCATCATTGTTATTCACATAACCTTCTGGTAAAAACTCTTCGCAATATAAATGAACAGAACCTGTACCTAATCCATCTCCATCATCATCCCAATAATATTCACCTGGACCAAATTCAAGACATTGCCCAATTCGCACTGATGTTCGACTGTGATACCCACCATCAAAAACAGGAATTAACATATCTCTATTGAGGGATATTTGATTGAATTGACGCATATTATAAATTTCATACTCCGTAAATTCGTCATTATATAAATAAAGATAAATATCATATTCAGCAGGAAGATTAATTTCAGGCCAACTTAGTTTATAACTTACAAAATCTGGAATTTCCATTATTAAGCCATGGATTTCCCAATCCATAATATTTATTGAATCAGGATATTGTCTATAGTCTGAATCAAATTGTAACCAATCACAGGTCACATTATTTAAATCTGTTGTTCCCCACCATTCAGGATGATAGAAGTATCCATCAGCAAAGGGTGCGACATTTTCAGATGGTGATAAATTGATTTCATCTTCACCATATCTAAACCCTGTTGTTGCAGAATCACTCAGACCAATATTTATGGTATCAGATAATCCATGACATAAATCAATAACACCCGATTCATCCAAAACTCCGCCATAAACACCACCACATTCTGTTGTTCTCCAACTACAATCTAAATTATTACATGCCCATTCATTTGCTGCCCCACAAGAAAACCCATCTTCGTTGACACATTCAAAGATTGTTGGATACCAACCATAGTCATTAATAGATATCGGGATTTCCCAATCGGGTAAATTCGTTTGGGAGAATAAAAATGCGAATTGTAATATGTAAAAAATGATTTTCATGACGATAAAAAGTCCAATAATTATTAATTAATTTAAATTGAAGTTACACATTAACTTCATTACCTAAAGTGAGTTTCATCAAATCAAATAAGATTAATTCGTTAACTCGGTATTAACTATTTATGAAAAGCATTCTCCTATATTTTAGTTTTATAATTGTGATTGCAGGAATGAACTTTATGGAAGTATATAATATTTTTTCCAATTGTATGCTCAATTTCAGCTTTACTTAGTCTATAATCTAAATTAATTTAGATGTTAATAAAAATGAAAATAAATTTATGGTTTTAAAAAAAATTATTTTGAATAAAGATCACTTCCTTTTAATTCAAATTTTCTACTATTTGTAAAATACTATCGGCATGATTCATCACATAAAAATGTAGGTTATTTACTTTATTATTAAGTAAATCTTCACATTGTTTTTGGCACCAATTTTGTCCAATTTCTTTTACATTTTCAGGAGATTCATTTACTTCATCAACTAATTTATTTGGTAGATCTACATAGAAATTTTTAGGTATAGATTTCATTTGTGCAGTAGATGATAATAATTTTAAACCAGGAATAATTGGAACGGTAATTCCCGATTTACGACAATCTTTAACAAACTGATAATAGTGATTATTATCAAAAAACATTTGAGTCACAATATATTCTGCTCCTGCTTTAATTTTATTTTTAAGAAAGTTAATATCTGCTTTTAAGTTTGGTGCTTCAAAATGTTTTTCAGGGTAGCCTGCAACACCTATACAGAAATTCATTGGTTCGGCATTTAATAATTCTTCGACATAAATTCCTTTTTTTAAATCAGAAATTTGCCCAACTAAATCAGTGGCATAATAATTTTCTTTCCGTCCATAAATTGCTTTTTTATAATTAGTTTCATCTCCACGAATTGCGAGTACATTTTCAATTCCAAGATAATTTAATTCAATGAGTGCATCCTCTGTTTCTTCCTTTGTAAATCCTCTACATAATAAATGAGGAACCGTATCGATATTAAATCTATTTTGAATAATTCCACAAATACTGATAGTTCCAGGGCGTTTTTTTCGAACCACTCGCCTCACGGATCCATCATGAGATTCTTCATAATGAGCCTCGGCAGAGTGGCTTGTAACATCAATCCATGGTGGGTTATATTTCTTTATTTTCTCTACAATATCTAAAATATCGCGAACTGTTTTACCTCGTAATGGTGGGATTATTTCATAACTAAATGACGGATTTTTTGCATTTTGGATATGCTCTATTACTTTCATTAACCTTCTTTCTTTAACGGCTGATAACCTAAAACAGGAGAGAGCCATTTTTCTATTTTTTTAATTTTACAATTTTTTTTATTTGAAATGCTTTCAATTTGATCTTTTTGTATTTTTCCTGTTGAAAAATATTTTGATTTTGGATGTGAAAAATACCATCCACATACTGCACTTACTGGTGTCATTGCAAAATTTTCAGTTAGATTTAACCCAATATTTTTTTCAACTTCTAATAATTTAAATAACTTACTTTTTTCTGTATGGTCAGGGCAGGCTGGATATCCTGGGGCTGGACGAATACCATAATAATTTTCTTTTATTAATTCTTCATTAGATTTTTTTTCAGATGATTCATATCCCCAATATTTTTTTCGAATATCTTCATGTAGTTTTTCTGCAAATGCCTCTGCTAATCTATCTGCCAATACTTTTATCATTATGGCATTATAATCATCATGATTTGATTCAAATTTTTCACAAATAGATTTTATTTCAGGTCCAACCATTACTGCAAAAGCACCAATCCAATCTTGTTTATTTTCTAAATTGGGTAGAATAAAATCTGATAAACAATAATTAAAACGAGAATTCCCCTTTTTCATTTGTTGCCGAATATGAATTAATGTTTCAATCTCAAAAGTTTTATCTTTTTCATCATAAATAATAATTGATTCGTTATTTGATAATGCAGAGAAAATACCGAATACACCATGGATTGATAATAAATTTTCTTTAATTATTTTCTTTAAAAGTTTTTCTCCGTCATTTAAAATTGATTTCGCCTGATTTCCAATTTTAATATCATTTAAAATTTCAGGGTATGTACCTCGTAATTCCCATGCGTGAAAAAATGGAGTCCAGTCGATATATGGTACTAAATCTTTCAATTCAATATCATTTATTATATGAATTCCTGTTTTATTTGGAGGCGGTGGAATATAGCTCTCATCTATATTAAACTTATTTTCACGAGCAGATAGCAGAGATAAATAGGTGAGTGTGTTGGTTTTATTAAAATATAATTCTCTGATTTTGAAATATTCCGATTGTATATTATTCGAATATTGCGTTTTATCTTTCATCAGTTTTTCAACTGTTTGAACTGCTCGAGATGCATCTGTTACATATACGATCGGTGCGTTATTTTCTGGTGAAATTTTTACAGCGGTATGTTTTTTGGATGTTGTTGCTCCTCCAATTAAAACAGGTATATTTATTTTTCTCCGTTTCATTTCTTCAGCTATTGATACCATTTCATCTAGCGATGGAGTAATTAAACCACTTAATCCAATAATATCTACATTTTCTTTGATTGCTGTATCTAATATATCTTTTGCAGGAACCATTACTCCTAAATCAATAACTTCATAATTATTACATTGCAGTACAATCGAAACAATATTTTTCCCAATATCATGAACATCACCTTTCACTGTTGCCATAATAATTTTTCCAGCTGAATTATTATTAATTTTACTTTCATCTTTTTCAGTATCAATAAATGGAATTAAATAAGCAACAGCTTTTTTCATTACTCGAGCACTCTTCACAACTTGCGGAAGAAACATTTTCCCTTCACCGAATAAATCACCCACAATATTCATACCATTCATTAATGGTCCTTCAATCACTTCCATCGGATGTATAGAATTAAGTCGAGCTTCCTCTACATCATTTTCAATAAATTTTGTAATTCCTTGAACCATTGCATGTGAAATCCGTTTATTTACTTTCTCTTTTCTCCACGCTTCATCCTTTACATTTACCTTTATTCTTCCACTATAAGTTTCAGCAATAGATATTAATGTATCTGTTGAATTTTTATTTTTATTAAAAATTACATTTTCGACAGCAATTAATAATTCACTTGGAATTTCCTCATATACTTGTAATTGCCCTGCATTTACAATCCCCATATCCATTCCCGCTTTAATAGCATGATATAGAAATGCTGAATGCATTGCTTCTCGAACAGGATTATTTCCCCTAAATGAAAAAGATAGATTGCTCACTCCGCCACTAATTCGAATATGGGGAAATTCAGTTTTTAACCATTTTATTGCATTAATAAAATCAATTGCATATTCATTGTGTTCTTCAATTCCTGTGGCAACTGCAAAAATATTGGGGTCAAAAATTATATCTTCAGATGGAAAGTGAACTTTTTCTGTTAATAAAAAATATGCCCTTTTACAAATTTCTACTTTCCGTTTAAATGTATCTGCTTGACCCTTTTCATCAAATGCCATTACAATAACAGATGCACCGTATTTTTTAACGAGTTTAGCTTTATCTAAAAAATCATTTTCACCTTCTTTAAGGCTAATAGAATTTACAATTCCTTTTCCTTGAATATTCTTTAATCCTGCTTCTATTACTTCCCATCGAGATGAGTCTAACATAATTGGTACTTTAGAAATATCGGGTTCAGAAGCGATCAGTTTTAAAAATGTTATCATTACTTTCTCAGAATCTAAAAGACCTTCATCCATATTGATATCTATTATTTGGGCACCATTTTCTATTTGCTGTCTAGCAACTTCAAGAGCTTCTTCATAGTTTTCTTCTTTTATTAATCGGTTAAATTTTATTGACCCTGTTACATTTGTTCGTTCACCAATATTTACAAATAATAAATCATCTCTAAAATTTAACGGCTCTAACCCGCTTAATCTCAGCATTTTGGAAATTTTAGGGATTTCTCGTGGTCTTATATTTTTAACTGTTTCTACAATTTCATTTATATGTTTGGGAGTCGTTCCACAACAACCACCAATAATATTTACCAAACCTGAAGTTGAAAACTCTTCAATAATTTCAGCCATTGATTTAGGTGATTCATCATATCCTCCAAACTCATTTGGAAGCCCTGCATTAGGATGACAAGAAATAGGAAATTCTGAGATTTTTGATAATTCTGCTAACCAAGGTCTTAATTCAATTGCCCCTAATGCACAATTAAATCCAATTGAAAGTAATTCAATATGCTTTACCGAATTATAAAATGCTTCAACGGTTTGGCCTGATAATGTCCTACCACTTGCATCTGTAATTGTGCCAGAAATACTCACAGGTAATGAGATTCCTTTTTCTTCAAAAACCTCTTGAACTGCAAAAATTGCCGCTTTACAATTAAGTGTATCAAATACGGTTTCAATCATTAGAAAATCAACACCACCTTCAATAAGTCCTTTTGTTGCAATGGAGTAGGTTTTGACTAATTCATCAAAAGATATATTTCTAAATCCAGGATCATTTACATTTGGAGATAGAGATGCTGTTCTATTTGTTGGACCTAAAATACCACAAGCAAACCGAGGTTTATCTGGTGTTAATTCAGAGTATTTATTTGTACATTTTTTTGCAATTATAGCTGATTCATAATTTATTTGATAAACAAATTCTTCTAAATTATAATCTGCTAATCCGGGATAATTTGAATTGAAAGTATTCGTTTCAATTATATCTGCTCCAACTTCTAAATATTGACTATGAATTTCGTTAATGATATGGGGTTGTGTAATTGAAAGTAAATCATTACACCCTTTTAAATCAGATTTATGGTCAATAAATAATGAGCCTCTAAAATCATTTTCCTGTAATTTATAGGATTGAATCATTGTTCCCATTGCACCATCAAGAACAAGGATTCGGTTTTTTATTAATTGATTTAGGTTCATTTATAAATTATCTTTTTGAAAAATATTAAAATTGATATGTAATCCCATTTGAAATTTGAACATATTGTTTATTTATATTTTTCTGTGGTTCACTGTCATATCTATAATTAATAGTCATAGAAAAATGTAAATTTTTAATTAATTTAATATTTAATCCACTATTATATAAAATTCGATAATCGTTTTTATTTGAAATGTCAACTTGATAATAAGCTGTATTTGTAAATGTTATATTTTCTAAAATTTGAAAGTCTAAGGTTAGATAATTTGTTGATCTAATTAAATTAAAAATCGAATTCTCATTATTATCATATTTTTCGATTTCATTCATTAATCCTGAACCTAAAAATGATTTTAATGATTTAAATTTCTCTTCTCCTTTTATTCTAATTCCAACTCCCGAGAGTTTCCGCTCTTTAATTGATAAAAAATCATTAAAACCAATTTGTAAAAATAATTCACCATAAATTTTTGGAATGAGTTTTTGTGTTAATCGCAAATGAGTAAATCCTTTATTTACAATTTGATTTTTTTCATCATTATTTTTTTGATATCCATTTTTATAATTAACAATGAAAAATGAAGTTAAATTTTGATTTATTGCATAATCCATTCTATATTTTGTTTCAAACTCAACAACCTCAATATCCGCTTTTTCAAGTGTGAAATTAACTGTAATTTTATTTTGAATTCCATCAATTAATGATTCATTTCTCATACTTTCAGTGTTTATTTGGGAAAAACCTAAACCTAAAAATAAAGTTAATATAATTTTCATTTTTCACCTATAAGAAATGATTTAAAAACCTCAAAGTTATTTGGAATGATTATACTATTTTTTTCTTTTTCCATTGCTTTTTTTAATTGTATTGGAATTGCAATTTTATTTTTAATAATAGGTTCAATTACATCTGCAAATTTTCCGGGGTGTGCAGTTGATAATACAATACCCTTTTCATTTTTAGTACAATATTTATCAAGTCCCTTTATCCCAACAGCGGTATGTGGATCTGCTAAATAATTATATTTATTAAATATTGAAATAATTGTATCTGATGTAATTTCATCATTAATACTTACTGAAGAAATATTTTTAGAGATAGTTTTAATTTCTGAATTAAATAAACTTTTTATCCGTTCAAAATTACTTGGATTTCCAACATCCATTGCATTCGAAAGCGTTTGTTTTCCATCTTGTGGTAAATATTCCCCTGATTGTAAATATTTAGGAAAAATGTCATTACTATTTACGGAAGCAATAAATTTAGTTATTGGTAGTCCCATTCGTTTTGCAATAAGTCCGCCAGTTAGATTCCCGAAATTTCCACTAGGGACACTTATCATCATATTTTTTGGTCGATTTGCTTTCATCCATGCCCAAGTATAATAGACTGATTGTGGTATTAATCGTGCAATATTAATGGAGTTAGCAGAACTTAATGGTCTTTGATATTGTATTTCATTATCTAAAAAAGCAGTTTTCACTAATTTTTGACAATCATCAAAATTTCCTTGAATCTCTAATGCGGTAATATTACCGCCAAGGGTAGTTAATTGATGTTCTTGAATTTTACTTACTCGTCCTGAAGGGTAAAGAATAATTACTTTTATTCCATCTACATTATAAAACCCATTTGCAACGGCACTACCAGTATCTCCAGAAGTTGCAACTAATACCGTTCTTTCCATTTTTTCATTTTCCATAAAGAACTGCATTGTTCTTGCCATAAAACGAGCGGCAAAATCTTTAAATGCAAAGGTTGGTCCATGGAATAATTCTAAAATTTGTAGATGGTCATCAAGTTGAATTAATGGAATTGGGAAATTAAAAGCGGATTCACAGATATTAAATAATGTTTTTTTTGATATTTCATTTTCAACAAATGGGTGAATTATTTCGGTTGCCAATTCAGGATAGCTAATATTTGAATTAAATATATTCTTATTAAGCTTAGGGATTTCTATCGGCATATACAACCCACCATCTGGAGCTAATCCATTAAAGAGGGCTTCTTTAAATGAAGCATTTTCTGAAATTAAATTTGTACTAAAATATTTCATTAGTCTAAAATCCGTGGTTCATTTTGATTAATCTTTGAAATATATACTTTACTTGATAGCCCTTCTTTACTAAAAGCTTTTTCCATTCCTATTCCAATTTTATTTGCAATTTCTTTTTCATTTGAAAAGGTAAAAATTGATGGTCCTGATCCTGAAATCCCACAACCAATTGCTCCATTTTCTAGTGCAGAATTTTTAACTCTATTAAACCCAGGAATTAGTGTTTGTCTTACAGGCTCTGCAAAAAAATCTTTCATTGATCTAGAAACTAAATTAAAATCAGAATTGACAAATCCAAGAATGAATCCTGCAAGATTTCCCGCCTGATTTACTGCAGATTTAAGTGCTACTCGGTTAGGTAGCATTTCTCTTGCATCTCTTGTATTTACTATATAATCGGGTAATATTACCGTACTCCAAAGTTTTTCAGGAATAGGAATTTGAATAATATCTAAAGGCTCATAACTTCTGATTAATATCATTCCTCCCAATAAGGACGGTGCAACATTATCAGCGTGGAACCCACCTGATGCGACTGCTTCTCCAGCCATTGAATGTACCAATAATTCTCTCGAAGTGAGAGGACTACCCAATAATTGATTTACTCCATAAACGGCACCGACTGCACTTGAAGCACTTGAGCCAATTCCACTTCCAGGGGGGATACCTTTATTAATTTTAATTGAAAACCCCGTTTTTAAATTTAGTGAAGACAATAGCGAAATAACGGCTTTTCCCGCTGTATTTTTTTCAGGAATTAGTGGTATATTTACAATTCCTAGTCCTGTCATTGAAATATTTATTTTAGTAGAATTATTTTGGGTAATTTCTAAAATATCGGCTGGGTTATCTAAAGAATATCCCAAACAATCAAATCCGCAAGATACATTTGCAACAGATCCCGTAGCTTTAATTTTTATGGAATTACTCACTTTTGATCCATCCTTTTTTAACTAATAATTCAGCCATTAAAATTGCTCCACCAGAGGCACCCCGAACTGTATTATGAGATAATCCTATAAATTTATAATTAAAAAAAGTATCTTTTTTTAATCGCCCAAGTGTAATTGACATCCCTTTTCCATTTTTAACATCTAATTTTACTTGAGGTCTATTATTATCTTTATTGTAAATAATAGGAAATTGTGGTGATGAAGGTAGTTCTAAATCATGAACTTCACCTTTATAATTTGACCAAATATTAATTATTTCATTCTCTGTTGGAATTTTATTATTAAAATTTATTTGTACAATTGCAGTATGACCATCAATCACAGGAACTCGTGTACACATTGCACTGATTTTTAAATTTTTAAAATTTGCTATTTTACCATTTTGAATTTCACCTAATATTTTTAATGGTTCCATTTCTGTTTTCTTTTCTTCACCATTAATAAATGGAATTACATTTTCTCGCCAATCATTATTTGTTAATCCATTTGCACCTGCACCTGATAGTGCTTGCAATGTTGTTACTTGAACATCTTTTATTGGGAATCCTGATTTTTCTAAAGCAACCAATGCAATTAAATAAGATTGAATAGAGCAATTTGGTTTAACTGCTACAAATCCAGTCGATGGAAAATCTCTATTTTTTTGTTGTATTGGAATAATGTCTGAATGTTGAGGATTAATTTCTGGAATAATCATTGGAACATCCTCTGTCCAGCGATTTGCAGAACTATTACTAATTATTGGGTATCCTAAAGAAGCATAATGAAATTCAAAGTTACGCGTATCTCCTTTTTCTTCTAAATCTAATGCGGAAAAGAAAAATTTAACTTGATTTGAAATTGAGTCAACATCATGTATATTTCTGACTATTAAATTTTCAAATTGTTTTGGAATATCATTATTCATCATCCATTTTTCTGAAACTGCATCTTTATACTTTTTCCCCGCTGAACGACTTGATGCAGATAAGTCAATCACTTCAAACCATGGATGATTTGATAATAATTGAAGATAATTTTGTCCAACCATTCCTGTTGCACCTAATATTCCAACTTTAATTTTATTCATATTCTTTTACAATTTCCATTAAATCTGCCATTACTCCTCCAGCTGTTATTTCTGCTCCTGCACCGTGACCTCTAATCACAAGTGGTTTATCCGAATAACGAGTTGTCGTTATTGAAATTATATTTTCACTTCCATCTAAATTATAAAAAGGATGAGATTCAGAAACAGCTTCTAATTTAACTTGAGCGGATTTACCATTTAATAATCCAATATATCTTAATTTTTGATTCTTTTTATTCGCATTTAAAACTAATTCATTAAAGTGCAAATCTGCAATATTAAAAAAGTTTAAAAATTCATCGATAGATTTACATTCATCACTTTTTTCAGGAAGTAAACTTTCTACATTAATTTCATTTAATTCCATTTTATAACCCAATTCTCTTGATAAAATTAATAACTTTCGGGCAACATCCATTCCATTTAAATCCTCTCGAGGATCAGGTTCTGTATAGCCATTATTTTTTGCTTTTTTCACTAATTCTGAAAATGAAATTTGCCCATCGAATGAATTAAACAAATAACTTAAAGTACCTGATAATACACCTTCAATTTTATGGATTTTATCACCACTTGCTAGTAATGATTTTATTGTCGAAATAACGGGTAAGCCTGCACCTACATTTGTTTCATAATAAAATTTAATCGGATTATTTTTTACAATTGAATGAATTTGGTTATAGGATTCCATTTCCAAGGTGTTTGCTTTTTTATTGGCAGTTACAATTGAAAATCCATTATTAAATATTTCAGGGTATAATTTTGATAATAGTTGACTCGTTGTACAGTCAATAAAAATTTTATTTTCAAATATATTCCCTAATTCAAATATTTTATTAAAATCCAAGTTATCACCCTTTTTTTCTAATTGGGTAATTGCATCTATTGGATTAATTCCATCTTGATTTAGTAATATTTTATTGCTTCGTAACACCCCCGCTAAAATTAGTTTTGGGTTCGAAATTTCAGATAAAATTTGTAGAAATTCATTTCCAACGGTTCCAACCCCAGCAAGAAATATCCCTATTTTATTTATTTTTTTTTCAAAAAATTCTGAATGTAAAATTTGAAGTGTTTTTTCTGACTGATTATCATTAACAATTAATGAAATATTTCGTTCAGATGAGCCTTGAGCAATTGCAACTACGCTAATTTTATGATGACCCAAGGTATCAAATAATCGACCAGAAATTCCAAATTTATGCCTCATTCCTTCACCGACTAATGCAATTAATGATAATTTTTTTTCAATTATTATTCTATCAATTATATGGTTTTTTAATTCAAATTCAAATTCAAGTTTTAAAGTTTCATCTGTTATTTCAATTTGCTCAGGTTGAATTACAAAACAAATAGAATGTTCACTAAATACTTGAGAAACAAGGACAATATTTACTTTCTTTTTAGCTAATGATGAAAAAATCCGACCAATTAATCCATATAAACCCACCATTCCAGCACCTTGTAAACGAACCATTGCCATATTTGATTGAGAAGAAATTCCAACGGCGACTCGATCATTCAATTCATAATTATTAGAAATGAATGAACCTGGATTTTCGGGGTTAAAAGTATTTTTTATTCGAATAGGAATATTTTTATCAAGGGCTGGAACCATTGTTGGCGGAAATATTACTTTCGCTCCTGCATGTGCTAATTCCATTGCTTCTTCATAATTTAAATGAGAAATTGGTTTTGCTTTTTCAACAATTTTTGGATTTGCAGATAATATTCCATTAACATCTGTCCATATTTGGATTTCATCAACATTTAATGCCGAGCCAAAAATAGATGCGGTGTAATCAGAACCACTTCGACCTAAAGTAGTTGTTTCTCCCGTTTTGGTTGAACCGATAAATCCAGTGATAACTTGAATTTGATTAATTGAGGAGAAATAAGTTCGTATTTTTTTATAAGATTCTTGATAATGTACAAATGCATTCCCAAAATGATTATCTGTAATAATAACTTTTCTGGCATCTAAAGATTCAGACCTTACATTTATTGTATTTAAGTAATCTGAAATAATTTGAGAAGAAATTCGTTCCCCATACGAAATTATTTTATCTTTAAATTGAAATATGGACTTTGAACCTTGCTTTTCCATTTTTAAATCTAAGAATAATTTCCCGATTTTATTATGATCTAATTTTAATTCTTTACAAATTTTAAAATGATGATTTTTTATTTCTGAAACTAATTTTCGAAATTGGTTAGGCTTATTTTGAATTTCTGAAAGTTTGATTAGTTTATCGGTTACTCCACCAAATGCAGATACAACGATTGCAATTTTGTCGCATTTTTGTTGTTGCTGAATAATTTCAGCAACATGTTTAATGCGTTTTGCATTTATTATGGATGAACCACCAAACTTTAATATGTTAAATTTTTGTTTCATAAATTAATTGAGTTTATCATTTTTCACCTCAATAATTTGTCAGGATTTAATTAGATATAAAAAGAAAAAAATTATAGAAAATTAATATATTTAGATTTATTTTTTTGATAAGTTCAGATGATTATAGAGCTTATCTTTCCTCTCTTTGAGGCAGGAATTAGCACCTTTTCGAAATGTTACGATAGGTTGCTAAGGTTTCACAGGGCCTGTTCCCTCCACCTTTCAGAATAAATCCAATACTGACAAAATCAAAAAACGAGGTTATCTACAAAAGCAGATAGAACAATCTATTAAAATTTTGGTTATCATAAACAAATTATTTTTCATTCAAATTAAAATAGATGTAATTTATTTATCATAATTTTAATGATGAGGGATTAATATGAAATCAATTTTTTACTTTTTAATCATTTTTACAATTTCTTTTATAAGTGGAGGAACACCAGTGTCAGAAAAATCAAATTTTACAGACGAAGATAAAATGCATCATTATATGGGTATTGAAATGAATATTCAAACTTGGAATTTACTTGGAAAAAAAGATCGTTCTGAGCAAGATAATGTCCGAATGGTTATGTTTGCAAAAGCATCATTATACCATTGGCAAAATTCTCCGAATTTTCAACCCATTAATGAACAACGCGGTCAATGGATGATTGCAAATGCCTATACAAATTT
>CAZGWH010000023.1:0-31326 GCA_964529325.1 uncultured bacterium
GGTGGTGCATTTATGCCAGATGTTAATAAAAATGGAGATGTTTTATTTAGTCTTTATAAAAATGGTGAGTATGAAATTGCTATTCTAAAAGACAAAAAAACTATCAATGAAGATTTTGTTGGCTACAATAAAAACTTTTTTAAATCTCGTCCTCATTCCATTTTAATTTCAGATAAAAATAATACAGAAGCAACTGATTATAAAGATGGAATGTCTCGTCCATTTATTTTACCTAAATTGATGATTGATTATAATACCGTAAAATATGGGTTTTATTTATTTTCATCCGAATTTTTGAATCGAATGAATTTTATCGTAGGTGCATCAGTAAATTCATTAAAAGATAAAGACTTATTTGCAATTTTTGAATATAAAAAATGGAAATATACATTTTATATGAATTTATTTGGAATTCAAAGACATAAAAATAATATGGATTATAAGTTTTTTGATTCATATATAGGTCGATCAGATTTAAAGTTTACAATTTTCGCAACAGATTTAGGTACGAAATTCCCATACAAAAATCACATAATAGACTTGAAATATTCATATCAAAAATATAGAGCAAACCAACGATGGACATTTATTGAAGGATCTGGAATAAGTGAATATCCAGCAGGTTATGGTTATGATTATTATCGAAATCATTCTCTTTCTTTAACTGGAAAATTTTCAACTAAAAAACCACAATTTTTAGGAAATATGTTACCTCAAAATGGTTATGATTTAAATTACAATTTAATGTTTGATCATAATTTATTTTTAAATGGATTTAAAGAAGATCAACTACAGACTGAGATTTTTTCTCCTGAACATACTTTTAGAACTGAAGTTAAATTTCATAAGTATAAATTAATATCTGAAAAATTAAATATTAGTGCTGCATTTAACGGCCAAATTGGAGTTGTGAGTAATCAAAAGATCGATGATTTCTTTTATTATTTTAATGGGGGGTTAGCTGGTTTAAAAGGATATACATATTATGATACAACTTTATATGGTCCTAATATGATGTTATTATCTACTGTTATTAGAAAACCTGTATTTACAGAAAAAAGTATTGTGATTGGTCCAATAAATTTACAGAATTTATCTATAGGGATTATTGGCCAATATGGAGGTGGATATAGTTATAAAATGAATGAAATTATTACTGGAAAGCCAAAAAATTGGTTCTCTGAAGTAAATTTGGGAGAATCTGTGGGTTGTGAATTAAGATTGGCAGGTTTCTCCTTTTATTCATATCCAACAGCATTTTCGTATGAAATCCATTATCCTTTAGCAAATGATTATGAAAATCCTCAACCTAAACATTATTTTACAATTTTATTTGATTTTCAGGAGTGATAAAAAGTGAATAAAGCTTACTTCATTTTATTAATTTTTTCAGGAATTCTATTTAGTGAAATTATTCCAACAAATACCGAAAAGTTAGAAATATTGACAACCGTAGATTCTTTACAAATTTTAGACAGCACAGATTTAGTTTTTTCTAGCAATGATGTTAAACTGAAATATCCCGGTAGAGCAATGTTGCTATCTGCAATCATCCCTGGACTAGGTGAAATTTATGCCGGAAGTCCATGGAAGGCATTTTTATTTGCAGGAATTGAAGCAAGTGCTTGGTATTATAAATTTCAAACTGAAAATGAAATGGAATTGAAAGAGCAAGAGTATAAAAAGTTTGCGGATGAGCATTGGGATTTTAGTCGTTGGGTAACGCATTATTATGATTTTTATAATTATAGAAGTGAACATTTAAATACTTTAGAATTCTATAAATTATTTTCAAATGTTCCAAATGGTATTCCAACAATGTTTGGTAGCTACAATAGTAACTTTAATCAGATTGAAGAATGGGTGGATATAAATAATAATTCTATACAGGATGAGGGAGAAATAATTGAATGGAATTATACACATATAAATGATGGGTCTCATTCAATTGCATTTTATGACCCTCGTTATGATGAAATTAAAACATTTCCAAATGATCCTCCTAGTTTAGAAAGTAATGGATATTTTTATTGTTCTGATTTTGATAATAGTTCTAATAATTGTAATACTTTTGAATTATTATCCGAATTTGAAGAAGTACTTTCAGAGGTATATGTTCAAAAAAACTTACATTTTTATGAAAATATTGGTAAATATAATCAATTTTTTATGGGGTGGGATGATGCTCAATTAACAGTAACATCATTTTCATTATCAGATAATTTAGTAAATATTGGGGTTGATATTTCGAATTATGTGGTAACGGCAGATTCTATAATTGGTCCATTGAACAATCCAATAATAAATATTTCAGATAAATTTAAATATAATAGTAATACGGGTGATTTAGAGTTAATAGATAATTTAAATCCCAGTTTAGAAAATTTTCAAATTATGTACACAAAAGCAAGTATTTTTGATAATGAAGGATATATTGTTCCAAAATCTCCAAATAAATGGACCTATCGAGATTTAAGGGATGAATATAATAATATTGGAAAAATGGCAGGGTACGCAATGACTTCTGTTATGTTTAATCATGTTATTAGTATGATTGATGCCGTAATTTCAACTAATATTTATAATCGAAAAAGTCAACAATCTCGAGTTACCGCAGAACCTATTTTAGATTTAGAATCAAAATATGGTGTAGGCGGAATTCGATTAAATTATAGGTTTTAATTTATGATACAAAAGTTTATTCTTATTTCTATATATATAATTATAATGATGAATTGTAGTTCAAAGTCAAGTTTAATAGATGAAAATATAGCAGAGCGATTTAAATTAGGAATGGAATATTTTGAAAAAGAAAAATATTTAAAAGCAGAGCTTGAATTTAATTATCTTATTTTAAATAACCCTGGTTCAAAATTATCTTTAGATGCACAATACTATTTAGCTGAATCTATGTTTTATCAAGAAAAATATGATGAATCAATTGTTGAGTATATGAGGTATAGTCGGTTTTCAGATAATCCAATTAAAATAGAAACTGCAGAATTTAAATCTTGTAAAGCTTCTTTTTTATCATCAAATAACTTTTTACATGATTTAGGGGCTGCACCAGAGTTAATGGATAAATTACAAGTATTTATTGAAAAATTTCCAGAAAGTAATTATTCGTCTGATATAGAAGGTTTTTTTAGTGAAATCAGAGAAAGACTTGCGAAAAAAGAATATGAAGCAGGAAGACTATATTTAAAAATAGAGGAATATGATTCAGCATTAATTTATTTCAATGAAGTTATCGCATTATATTATGATACTAAAATTGCAGATTTAGCAAGAATTGAAATTATATTTACCTTTTTATTACAACATAAATATGAAGATGCTAATATACAGTTATCTATATTCGAGGATAAATTTATAGATGGTAATAATCATAAAATAGCAAAGACATTGATTAATGATATGAAGGAGGGTAATTTGACATTGTCGAATTACTATCGTTTGTATAAGTGAAATTGTATTTTTTAGGTGGAACGTTTAATCCACCACATGTAGGCCATTTAAAGATTGCAGAGTTTTGTTTAAAACATTGTGATCTTTTTTTATTTATACCCACCTATAAATCCCCATTTAAAATAAATCAAAAAACCGTTTCATCTACTCATCGCTTAAAAATGTTAAATTTATTAATTCAAAAACATGATAAAATAAAAGTGGATTCATTTGAAATTGAAAAAGAAGAGACCAGTTATACTTATAAAACAGTAGAATATATTAAAAATAAATATAATCCTTCTGAATTGGTAATGGTAGTTGGAGCAGATCATGCGGAAACTTTAAATAAATGGAAAAACATTGATTATATTTATAATAATTGTAAACTAATTTGTTTTAATAGAAATAATAAATTCATCAAAAAGAATCAGGAAATCGAATTTATTAATTCTTTTCATTTCCCAATTTCATCATCTCAAATTCGAAATAATATTAAACAAAAAAATATTCTGAAAATTAAAAATTCCTTATCAAGTAAATTGGTTGACTATATTTTAATAAATAAGTTATATGAAAAATAAAATTATGAGTAATATATAAATTATTGTTCTTCAAGAGTGATAAAGTGTATAAACTTAATAAGTTATTGTGTTTATTAACAATGTATTCACAGTGAAAATAAAAATTATCAGGATAGTGTATGTAAGGAGTGCAGTAATGATTATTTTGTATATTAATGGCATATATAATATGAAATATTTATTTTGTAATTTTAATATCTCCGCGAATGAAGAAAAATTATTTTATCAATTTTAAAGTATCTTAAATTGATTAAAAAAATAATTCAGCATTCCTCCTCCCTAATAATCCTGCTCATTTTTATTACTTCAGTAAATGGGCAGGATTTTATAATTAATCAATACCGTGTTCAAGATGGATTATCTCAAAATCAGGTATATGCAGTTAATGAAGATTTAGATGGTTTCCTCTGGGTTGGAACTAGAAAAGGCCTGAATAGATTTGATGGAAAAAACTTTATAAAATATTATAAAGGAACCCACCCTGTCATTCATAGTCATATAATAAAAGATATTGATATTGATAAAAATAATACGATTTGGGTTGGGTGTGAGTTTGGATTTTATGGTCTTCAAACTGATTTTAGTGGTAAAGTAATAAAAGGATATGGTCCATTTATTACAGATGCTCAAATTTTTGATATTGATGTTGATGAAACCAAAATATTAGTAAGCTCGGATAAAGGCATTTTTAAATATAAAATTGAAAAGTCTAATTTGATTCTTAAAAATATTTTTTTTAAAAATAAACCTGATGAGATATTTCTTTTTATAGAAAAAGTAAATGATAATCAATATATTACTTCCAGTACCTTAGATAAATATTATTTAATTAATAATAATATTGTTACTGAAATTAAAACACATGTTCAAAATGGATTTGATTTAATTAACATTTCTGATAATAATTATTTAATTACTTCATTGGATGGTCTTGCCCAAAAGAATACTCAAAATGAAATTGAACAAATTAATAAAATAAATAATATTAAAATCCCATATAGAATTATTTTAGACGAGCAATATGGCTATTGGGTTGGGACTTATATGGATGGATTATATTTAGTAAATACAGATTTTACAATTAATCACCATTTTAAAAATACGATAATTAATGATATTACAAATATGCATCATGATGTTAATGGTACAATTTGGGTTGCGACTGATGGATACGGTTTTTATTCAATTAAAATTTCTAAATTTGAAAAATTTGATAAATCAAATGGCTTATCAAATCAAATGATTTGGTCAGTTGAACCAAATCCGAGGAAAAATGAAATCATTGTGGGTACCTATACAAATATTGCTTGGATTAAAAATAATGTTGTTGTTGAGCCTCCCTTCGAAAAGTATTTTTATCGAAATAGTATAAATTGTATTGAGGTATCAAATTCTGATGATATATTTATTGGTACTGCCCATTCATTTTTTAAAATTTCAAATAAAAGAGATTCAATTTATCAAATTCATTCAAAATATTTTTCTGAAGATTCAGGAGTAATGTCATTAAAATTTGATAATAATAATGAATTATGGCTTGGGATGGATACTTACCCTAATTTAATAAAGTATGATGGAGAGAATTGGGAACCGTATTCATTTTCTGAAGATGGAAATCAAAATAGAGTAAGAAAAATTGATTTTGATTCTAATAATAATGTATGGTTTACAACGGATCATCATTTAATTAATAAAAATGGTATTTTTTGGGAAAAAATAAATTTTGCAGGGGAAGTTGTCTATGATTTTGATTTAATTAATGATTCTCTTGTATATGTAGGTACAGATGCAGGGCTATGGGAAATAAATAAGGATTCTCCTAAAAAGTTAAATTTAGATATTCCAATAATGACATCAATTTATTCAATTCAAAATGATAAATTAAATTATTTATGGTTGGGTACAGATAATGGTATTTATAATTATAATATTTTAAATAATGAAATATATCATTATGGGATATCAGATGGATTAACAGAATTAGAAACGAATTCAAGAACATTAAACTTTGATTTAAATGGAGATTTATGGATTGGAACAACTTCTGGTGTATTTAAGAAAAACCACTCAATTTTTTCTAAAAAGATTAATAAAAATTGTTTTATCGAAAAAGTTAGTTTCAATGATACTACTTTAACAGATATTTATAGCAATAAAATTATAATATATGATGGTGAAATTGAATTCAATCTTGTCGCAATAAATTTAAAGCAAAATAATGATCCTATGTTTAAATGGAGATTATTAGGTCAAAGTGATAAATGGTTTACTTCAAAAAGTAATATGATTCGATTTTCTAATCTGAAATATCTTGATTATGTTTTTCAATATCAAGCTGTTTGGAATAGTCAGGAATCAACAGACATAAAAGAAATTTATTTTACTAATAAATATGATTTAATAAATAGTCTATTATTTAAATTAATTTTTAGTTTTCTATTTATTACTCTTGCAATTTTTATTTTATTTTTTAATAATGATAGTTCTAAAACGGATTTAATTCCATTAGAAATAAATATATTTAAACCTCATCTTGAAATAATTGCCGAGGGGATTTCAAATGGAAAAAGTGTGTTTAATTCTGTAAATGCAAGGTCTATATTAATTATTATTTTATTAAAAAAGTTTATTGATAATTTAGGGGTTCAATCTGAAGAATTAAATAAAATTGTTTGGCCAGAAATAGATGAAGATAAAATTAGAAATAGAAAAAATGTAACTATGTCTAAAATTAGAAAATTATTCTCAATAATAAAAAAAGAAGATTTTATAGAGTTAAAAAATAATATTTATAATATTAATGATAAATATTTAGAGTTTAATTGTGATTTAAAAACTTTTATGATTAATTATGAACTTGGTGAATCCTCAAAAAAAGCAAATAATATTTTAGATGCAATAAAATATTATCAGTTAAGTATAAAATATTATAATAAAATTGGAGTTTGTAATCCTCAAAAATTAGAAATAATAGATGTTTATAATGATAAAATTAAATTATTAGCTATTTCATCGGCCAAATATCTTATTGAAAATGAGAATTTATGTTATGATCAAGGCTCAATTGAAAAAGCCAATAAAATAATTTAAAATTATTTTATTTACCTTATAGATTCAACGGTGAAATATCATAATTTTTAATATGGTGCATTTCAATAAAATAACAGCAACATACTTTCCAAATATAGGAATAGACAATTTTTCACTTCGAATTAATAAAGGAGAAATGGTTTTTTTGGTGGGTCCTACAGGAGCAGGAAAATCAACTGTGTTAAAATGCCTATACGGAGATGTCAATATTCAAAAAGGTATTTTATCTCTAGAAGGCTCCGACATTACAAAATTGAGTTTAAAACAAATTCAAAAACTTAGACGAAAAATTGGGATTGTATTTCAAGATTATAGACTTATTAATGAAAGAACTGTTTTTGATAATATTTCGTTACCCTTAAGAATAGACAAAACCCCATCATCTCAAATAAAGCTAAGAACAAATGAAGCATTATATGAAATTGGTATTGAGCATTTAGCTAAACGGTTTCCGAGTGAATTAAGTAGTGGGGAACAACAGCGAGTGAGTATTTGTCGTGCATTAGTTAAAAAACCGGTTATGATTCTTGCTGATGAGCCTACTGGGAATTTAGATCCTGAAGCATCTATTGAAATTGTAAAAATATTTGAAAGATTATCAGAATTAGGCATAACAATTGTAATGTCAACACATAATCATTCACTTATTCAAAATACAAAACATACAATAATTAATCTTCATCTTGGCACAAGAGTATTAAGTTGATATCATCTTTTATATTTTTAATTGGCGAAAGTTTTAAAGGGATTTGGCGAACAAGAGTACAATCCTTTTCATCAATATTAATGATTATGATTTCAATTTCATTATTAGTTTCAGGGTATTTTGTTTATACTAATTTTAATAGATATTCCGATGAATTAAAATCATCTTATCAAATGGAAGTTTTTTTTAATTCAGAATTAGATAGTATTGAATGTCGAGATTCGTATAATAAAATTTATTCCTTTCCATTTATTAAAAAAGGTGAATATATTTCCAAAAAAAGGGCAGGAGATATATTTTATAAGCAGTTTGGGCAAGATATTAATTTTGTTTTTGGAACTAACCCACTGCCTTGTAGTGGTCGATATGATATGGTTGAATCTTTTCGTAATATTGATGGATTGAATGAAATTAAAGAAAAAATTTCAATTTTATCTAGAGTTGAAGATATTCATTATCCATCTGAATTTATTATAAAGTTTGATAATTTATCCTCAGATTTAATTGCTGGATTTATTATTGGTGGTATCATATTTTTATTTATTTCTATTTTTATTATTTCAAATACGATTAAAATGGTAATTCATGCGAGAAGGTCACAATTAGAATTACTTATTTTATTAGGTGCATCAAATATCTTTATCAAAACTCCATTAATTTTAGAGGGTATTTTCCATGGGATTATAGGTGGTTTATTTGCGGGTGGGATTTCAATTTTAATGAAAACAATATTAACTTATTTATTTTATCCCACAATTAGTTTACAAATAATATTGAATTCAATATTAATTTTTTCATGTTTAATTATAGGAGTTTTATTTGGAATGATTGGAAGTATTATAGGAATTGGAAGATATTTGGAAAAGTAGAAATATATCCGTTTTAATGTTTACTCGCATTTGCTTAAATTGTGGGCTATTGAAGATTAACAATCCGTTGTTAATATGTTATTTTTCTATTCAAAAGTATTAGTTTTTATGAATAATAAATTAATTTTTTCGTTATTTTTTCTATTTTCACTGCTTATTTCTGCGGAATCTATGGTTGGTGTTATCCATTCAGTGAGTGGAGATGTGACAGTTTATTCCAGTACACAAACAAATTCTGTTAAAAAAGCAATAATTGGTAGAGCCATTTATGATGGAGACAGAATTGTAACGAGCGGAAATGGCATTTGTCAAATTCTTTACAAGGATGAAAGTATTTTTATCCGAGTAAGTGAAAATTCTAAAATTAAATTTAGCTCGGCAGGTTTCTCAGATATCATTGATTTGATATCGGGTCAACTTTATTGCCAAAAGGCTCAAAATAACAGAGCAATTAAAGTTTTTACATCTATTGGGCAATATAGTTGTATTAATGGTCGTTTCTGGTTATCTACTCAATTAAATAAAAATGATGAAGTCCTTATACATTCTGGTGAAGTTCATTTAAATAATCAGTACAGCTTAAGTGATGTGGATCTGAAAACAGGTGACGCTGGAATTTCATTTACAAATGGCGAAGTTATTGTTGGGGGGTATAATGACCTTGACTTAATAGAATTAAAACCACAAACAAAAACCATAGAAGAATTTATTTTACCCATTATTTTAGAAAAAAATATTCCACAAATTTATTCCTTTGATTTAATTCCTCAATATAAAACACGAATTTCAATTTTTAATGATAATGTTCAAAGCTTTAGAAATTATCGTTATCAATTTGGAACTCATTCAAATGGTGATTCATATATTCAATTTATTTCTTATTATCATAAATTTGATTTTAAAGTTGGAGTGGCAATCCCAATTGTTTTTGGAACAGATGGTTTTAGAAAATCGGATTGGAATGATATTTTTGATTTATTTGAGCGTATTAATTATTTAGATTATTTTAATACAGAAAAAAAATATGAAATTCATTTAGGAAAAATTGAGAATAAAACATGGGGTGCAGGAGGTTTGCTCTATAAATATACAAATACTCAAAATTATCCAAATACTGTAAGAACTGGTTTTGATGGAACAATTTCAATGGGTAATAAATTCCTTAATTTTAATTACTTTATATCAAGTTTAAGAGATTTTAAAAATGGTGGTGGACTGATGGGGATTAGATCTGAAATGTATTTAACAGATCACTTTCCATTAACAATTGGATTTGGATTTATAACAGATCTTAATAATTATTCTGAAATTAATTCAGAACTTCAATTTTCAACAAGGACGATTTCAGGTTCGGAAGTTGATATTAATTATAAATTGTATTCAAGTGTAAATAATTATTTAAATCTTTTTTTAGAATATGATGAAATATATTACAATGAAGAAATTATTTTTACTAGCCCTAGTAAGGATATAATAAAAAAACCTGGAGGATCTAATTGGATTTTTGGATTAGAACATAAAAAAGGTACATTTATTAGTGAAATTTCTTTTTCTTTTTCTTCAAAAACAATGAATAGCGAATACTTTAATTCAGTATATGATTTGGAAAAAGCAAGATATATTTCAATATCTGAAGATTCTATTATGAATTCTGATTCTCGTTTAAATGATTTAAATAATTTTAGATTAAACCATACAACTAACCTTGAAGATCTAACTTTACAAGACTATTTAATTCCAAAAAATATTTATTCAATTTATAGTGATCGACTGAATTTTTATGATACACCGGGAATTAAGTTTTCGATGCAAAAATATTTTGGAATTTTAGGGCATTTTAATTTCAGCTATGGTTTTAAAATGGAAAAATTAGATGCCCAATATGATAAAATTTATAATAGTTTGAGCGATGATGATAAAATTAATTTTGAATATTCACCCAAAAAATATCATAGTTTAGAAATTCATACAGGGATTGGAGATAAAGTTATCAGAGGGATTTATGGGTTGAACTTTTTCTATAATCAATATAATGCACCAACATTTTTTAGTTTTAGTGATGAATTAACAAGTGCTGAGATGGGATTTAATATTAGTCTTCGTCCTATTCAGTTTATGCGTTTAATAATTGAAAATAAAATGATACATTTTGATTTTAATAACGATGGTGTTATTGATAAAGCGAATAATTTAAATGTTGAATTTAAATTTTCAATTTAGTTAAAATGTCTCAAGCAAAAGAAATATTAAAGTTTGATGTTGGTGGAAAAGGATTTAAATGGGCCGCATATTTATTAATTCTAACATCTGTAATTTTAATTATTTTTGGGGTATATTTTTTATCTAATTTAATTAATGAATTTTAAAGTTTTTGCTTCAATATTAATAGGTATGTGCCTGATAGGTATGTCCTTAGGTTATGTACTTGGATTTTATGTGAGAAATATAATTGATTCTAATCATTGGGCTTATTTAGGTGCACCTTTATTGGGTATTGGTTCAGGGTTAGTGATGGTCGGTGCATTATTTAATAAACATCTCAAAACTTGATTTTATCATCTTATAAATCAATCTTAAATTTAACCTCTGAATTATTTTAAAATATTTTAATTTCGTGCTAGGCGGGGAGCTAGCGGTTCCTTGTAACCTGAAATCCGCTTCATGCAGGGTCAAATGCCGTAGGAAGGGTTTTGCTGAATTTCAATTTAATTATAAGTAGTGATGATTTTGTCAGCTCTACGCAATATATGGTGGTTAAACCCCGTCAGATCCGGAAGGAAGCAGCGGTAGATTATTTATATATGTGCCGTAGAATCCTGATAGATAGCTGGCTGTTTTTAAATTGTTGTGTCCAGAAGGCTCGACCTACGGTGCACGGAGATTTGGGAATAAAATGAGTTATCAAGTATTATCTAGAAAATGGCGTCCTCAAGTATTTGATGATGTTATTGGTCAATTACATATTACTAAAACATTGCAAAATGCAATTCAAAAAGAACGAGTTGCCCACGGTTTCCTATTTTCAGGATTAAGAGGTGTTGGAAAGACGACGACTGCTCGAATTTTTTCAAAAGCTTTAAATTGCTCAAATCCACAAAATAATAATCCATGTAATAAATGTAATATTTGTAAAGATATTACAAATGGGCGAAGTTTAGATGTACTTGAAATTGATGGTGCTTCTAATCGAGGGATTGATGAAATAAGAGAACTTAGAGAAGCGGTAAAATACCCACCATCAAATGGGAAATATCGAATTTATATTATTGATGAGGTTCATATGTTGACAACACATGCATTCAATGCATTATTAAAAACATTAGAAGAGCCGCCATCACATGTTAAATTTATTTTAGCTACTACGGACCCTCAAAAATTACCCCAAACAATTTTATCAAGAACATTAAGATTTGAGTTTAAACGAGTTCAATTACCTATATTAAAAAATTATATTCAACATATTTTAGGTAAAGAAAAAATAAAATATGATGATGCAAGTTTAATTCAAATTGCAAAAAAAGGTGATGGTAGTGTAAGGGATTCACTTAGTTTATTAGATCAAGCCATTGCTTATACAAATGGAAACCTGATTTTAAATGAAGTACAAAATATATTAGGTGTTATTAGCGAAAGTTTATATTGTGAAGTATTATCTGATATAATTACAAAAAAAACAGAGTTAATTTCTAATGTTCATTCAGCTTTAAATTCAGGAATATCACTTGGTGATTTCATTATTGGGTTTAATCATTTTTTAAATCAAGCAATGCTTGTATTAAGTGAGGTTGATATTGATATTGAATTGGGTGATGATACAATTAAGTGGATTCAGTTACAGCCTAATTTACAAGTTTTAGATATATTAAGAATGATAGAATTATCCCAAAATTTTGAATCCAAGCTAAGGCATATGAAATATCCAATTTTAAATTTGGATTCATTGTTAGTAAAACTTCTTTCAATGGAATCTACAGTAACAATTTCTGAAGTTATTCATGGAAATATAAAAAATATTCCTGCTAATCCATTTTATCGAAAAAATATTGAGAATAAGCCCACAGTTAAAATTGAAAATAAGACTAAAGTACAAGAATTAAAAAAAACAGATTCTCCTAAATTATCAATTCCAGATGAAAAAGAAGAACCTTCGGGGAAAATATCTGATGAAAAACCCAAATTTGAAAAAAGTATTACCAAAATACAGAATAGTAAATTAGGTTTAAACTTTTTTGAACGAAATTGGAATGATTTTTTAGATCAAGTAGAGGCTGAACATCCTAAATATTTAACTTATTTAGCAGATGTAAAATTAAAATCATTTATTGATGGAACTTTAACCATTCAATTAAATTCAGAAGATGAATTTAATGCAAAAGGAATAAAAAATAATCAATTAAATTTAGAAGAAATATTAGAAACATATTCAGGGGAGAAAGTAAAATTATCACTGAATATAATTAAAGATAATTTAAAACCAACTGTCGAAAAAATAGCTAATGGTATAGTTAAAAAGTCTAATGGACATCCATTATTTGAAACAATTATGGAAACTTTCGACGGTGAATTAATGAGGAGTTAATATGTTTCCAAAAGGTGGAATGGGAAAAATGATGAAACAGGCACAAGCTTTACAGGCTAAAATGGCACAAGCTCAGAGTGAACTTGGAGAAATTAGTGTCGAGGCAAATTCTGGTGGTGGAATGGTTGTTGTTTGTGCAAATGGTAATAAAGAAATTACATCAATTAAAATAAATCCAGATGTATTGGAAGAAGATATAGATTTATTAGAAGATTTAGTTTTAGCAGCTACAAACCAAGCACTTGTTAAAGCATCAGACGCCGCGGAAGAAAAAATGAACTCTGCTACAGGTGGTATGATGGGACAATTTAAAATGCCAGGAATGTAATGCTCCCTGAATCTCTACAGCGAGTTATTGAAGGTTTTAAGCAATTCCCTGGTATTGGTCCGAAAACAGCCCGCAGGCTAGCATTTTATGCGTTAAATTCGAATGTTACACAAATTCAAGGATTTGCAAATTCATTAATGAACTTAACAGAGAAAATTAAAGAATGTGGTATTTGTTTTAATATTACAGAAAATCAATATTGTGATATTTGTAATGATAAATCTAGAGATACAACTGTTTTATGTATTGTAGAATGTCCTTCAGATATTTCATTAATTGAGCAAACAGGATTTAAGGGGCAATATCATGTGTTGGGTGGGATGTTATCACCATTGGATGGAGTGGGACCTGATGATTTAAATTTTGGAAATTTCATTACCAAAACTGAAAATTTTTCTGAAATTGTAATCGCAACAAACCCTAGTGTTGAAGGTGAAACCACAGCTTTATATATTGTAAATTTATTAAAAGATTTACCAATTAAAGTTTCGCGATTAGCAAGAGGATTACCATCAGGTGGGAATTTAGAATATGTAGATGAACTTACTTTATTGCGTTCAATGTCTGAAAGGGTTGAAATTACAACTTAATGCAAAAACATATTCCTAATTTACTAAGTTTATCTCGGGTTTTATTGACACCTGTTTTTTTATATTTTTTACTTTTTTCTGATCATGGGCATGCAAAATTAATTTCGGCAATAATTTTTACAATTGCATCAATTACAGATGCATTTGATGGGAAAATTGCACGAAAATATGGTTATGAAACTCGTATTGGTGTATTCTTAGATCCATTAGCAGATAAGTTTTTAGTATTATCTGCATTTTTTTCATTTGTATTTTTAGGTGATGTTGAATTAATTATGGTTATTTTGATTTCATTTAGAGATATTTTTGTTACTATATTAAGAATGATAATGGAAGCAAAAGGAGTTACAATGATAACAAGTAAAGCGGGAAAATTAAAAACGCTTCTTCAAATTGGAACCATTAATGTAATTTTTCTTTATATTTTACTAAAATTTTATAAGTATTCAAATTATTTAGAAATCTTCGATAAATACCAAATTATTTATTTATTAATGTTAATTACAACAATGGTGACGGTATATACAGGGCTTCATTATTTTTATTATAATCATAAGAAATTAAAAACAATATTATTTAACAAATGACACTGATACACAAACTAATCAGCACTTTTTTTTTATCGGAAAATTACCATATGCTCCAGGAACATGGGGTAGTTTAGGTGCAATTTTCGTCTGGTGGTACATTCCGCAAGATTTAATAATTCAATCCATTTTTATTTTACTATCAATTTTAATTGGAACATGGAGTTCACAGATTTATGCGAACCATTTAAATTTAAAAGACCCCTCTGAGATTGTAATTGATGAAGTTTCAGGAATGTGGATTACATTATTTTTGGTTCCTCATCAATTAAGTTTATTTATAATTGGGTTCATCTTATTTAGATTTTTTGATATAAAAAAACCATGGCTAATTAATAAGGTTCAATATTATTCTGGTGGAATTGGTATTATGGCAGATGATATTCTTGCTGGAATTTTTTCTCGTATAATTATTTTTATTGGAGTGATTTTATTTCTTTAAGGGCATCAATATTAACAATTGGTAATGAATTAGTTTCTGGTTTTACAGTAAATACAAATTCTTCTTGGCTAGGGAAAGAATTAGTATCTCGAAAAGTAATTGTTGAAAAAATAGTTTCTGTTAGAGATCAGGATGAAGCTATTAAATTTGAAATACAATCTTTATTAAATAAAAAACTAGATTATATATTTATTACTGGCGGACTTGGTCCCACTCATGATGACATTACTCGAAATTCTATTAAAACATTTTTTAAATTGGACGAAGATTTCGATCAAAAATATTATGATTCCTTGAAAGTTAAATTTGCTGAACGCGGAATTGACATGCCGGAAAGTAATCGTAGTCAAGCAATTGTATATAAAAATTGTAAAATGTTAAAAAATCCAAAAGGTACGGCAAAAGGGATTGAGGTTAATTTTAATAACACTATAATTTTTGTTTTACCAGGTGTACCAATTGAGATGAAAGCTATTTTTAATGATTCAATAAATTCATTTTTACCTGTTGTATCTAAAAACTCATTGATAACTTTAAGAGCTTTTGGAATTTCGGAGAGTAGTTTAGCTAAAAAAATGAATAAAATTTTAGATGAATGGAATTCAAAAGTTGAAATTGCATTTTTGCCAAGTCATTTAGGCGTTGATGTAAGAATAAATAATTTAGAAAATCAGAAAATTGAATTATCTGAAATTGTTGATTCTATTTATTCTGTTGTTGGTAATTATTTTTTTGGAAGAGGAAGTGAAAAATTAGAACAAATAGTTGTTGACGGATTGAAGTTAAATGATTTAACTCTTTCAGTCGCGGAATCATGTACTGGTGGTAAATTAGCAAATTTCATTACTTCGATTCCAGATAGTTCTTCTATTTTTATAGGTGGAATTGTGGCATACTCAAATTCGGTTAAAATGAATTTATTAGATGTTGCTAAAGACACAATTGAGAAAAATGGTGCAGTGAGTGAAGAAGTTGCAGTCCAAATGGCAAATGGAATCCGAGAAAAAACAAACTCAGATATTGGAATTGGAATTACAGGAATATCTGGCCCAACGGGTGGATCCGTTGATAAACCTCTTGGACTTGTTTTTATTGCAATTTCAGGAAAGCAAAATAATAAAGTTAAAAAATTCATACTAAAAATGGATAGAAATTTGCATCAGGAAACAACTTCCTATATTGCATTAAATATGATAAGGAGATATTATTTTAGAAAATAAACGAGTATTTATAGGAATTCCTGTAAGAGTGAATTTAAGTACAATGGTCGAAATGGTTCAAACAACAATTGATGCACCTTATGGTGATATTAAGTGGGTCTTTGGAAAGAATTTACATATGACACTTTCTTTTTTAGGTAATTTAGATGAAAAGAAAATAGAGGAATTAAGCCAAAAATTAGAAACTCTTAAGTTTGGCTCCCCATTTAATTGTGTGTTAACTCATACTGGGATTTTTCCTGATGTAAAAGAACCTCGTGTTTTTTGGTTAGGCATAGATAGAGGTAAAGATAGAGTAAATGGAATTGTTGAACAAATAAATAACATATTAAAAGAATTAGATTTACCCTTTGATGATAAATTATTTATTCCTCATGTAACGATTGGTCGTGTGAAAAATAAAGAAAATGTGTGGAAAATAGGTTCAGATAATTACTTAAATGCCGTATTTTCACCTACGAGATTCCCCGTGAATTCAGTACATTTGTATCAAAGTGAATTAACCCAACAAGGGGTTAAGTTTACAACAATCGTTTCAAATAACTTACAATAAAGAGGACTTTAATATGGAAAGCAAAGCAAAAGATAAAAATTTAGATTTAGCCATTTCCCAAATTGAGAGACAATTTGGGAAAGGCTCAATAATGAAAATGGGTGATAAAAAAGCCTTAAGTATTGAACATATTTCAACAGGTTCAATTTCATTAGATGCAGCTATTGGAATAGGTGGTATTCCCAAAGGACGAATTATAGAAATTTATGGTCCTGAATCATCTGGTAAAACAACATTAACTTTGCACATAATTGCTGAGGCTCAAAGAGCGGGTGGTTCGGCAGCTTTTATTGATGCAGAACATGCGTTAGATCCGATTTATGCAAAAAAATTGGGGGTAGATACAGACATCTTATTAATTTCACAACCAGATACAGGTGAACAGGCTTTAGAAATTACGGAAACTCTTGTGAGAAGTGGAGCATTGGATGTAATTGTAATTGATTCTGTTGCTGCATTAGTTCCTAAAAATGAATTAGATGGTGAGATGGGTGATTCTCACATGGGATTGCAAGCAAGATTAATGTCGCAAGCGTTAAGAAAATTAACAGGTACTGTTGCTAAATCTAAAACATCAGTTATTTTTATAAATCAATTACGACATAAAATTGGTGTAATGTTTGGAAGTCCTGAAACAACAACGGGAGGGAATGCGCTTAAATTTTATTCATCACTTCGACTAGACATTAGGAGAATTGGTCAAATTAAAGATGCTGACCAAGTAGTTGGAAATAGAACTCGTGTTAAAGTTGTAAAAAATAAAGTCGCCCCACCATTTAGACAGACAGAATTTGATATAATGTACGGAGAAGGTATTTCATATATTGGTGATTTATTAGATCTTGCGGTTACAGCAAATATTGTTCAAAAAATGGGTGCATGGTTTTCTTATGGTGATGCTAAGATTGGGCAAGGCCGTGAAAAAGCAAAACGATACTTAGCTGAAAATGAATCTACCACAATTGAAATAACCGAAAAAGTAAAATCATTTTTAGGAATAGAAACTGAAAAATAATATTTTAATAATTTGTATAGGGTAAAATTTATTTCCAGAATTATTTTATTAGCAATATTTAGTATAATCTTATTTTCTACTCTTGCTTTTCCTACTGAATTAGATTTTGAAATTGTGGTACAAGAGGAAGGTGCTTCAACTAAAAATCTTATTTTCCATACTATGAATAATCAATTTCTCGCTATTTTAGATAGTAACTTAAATCCATATTGGCAAATAAAAGTTAGTGAAATAGGTTTAGATTTCAAAGTAAATCAAAATAATTTAACTTATTTCCAGAAAGATAGTACTTCTTGGATTGTATTAAATTCAGATATGCAAGAGGTTGATACTTTAAAATGTACAAACGGACTAAAAGCTGATTATCACGATATTCAATTATTAGAAAATGGTGGTTATATTTTGCAATCATATCACGATGAAATTATGGATATGTCTCAATATATTCCAGATGGATATACAAATGCAGTTGTAAATGAATTGGTCATTCAAGAATTTGATATTAATCATAATTTAGTTTTTGAGTGGTATGCTCATAATCATTTAAATATTGGTGATTATTCAACTTTAAATTTATTTCTTGCTGATTTTACATGGATGCATGGTAATAGTATTGAAATTGATTTGGATGAAAACTTGATTTTATCAAATAGACGCAGTAGTGAAGCAATTAAAATAGATAGAAATACAGGTAATGTTATTTGGATTTTAGGTGGTCCAATGAGTGATTTTACATTTCTCAATGATTCCTTTAATGGATTTTCTAAACAACATGATGTGAGAAGATTACAAAATGGTAATATCTTAATTTTTGATAATGGTACACAGCATACTCCACAAATATCTCGAATTGTTGAATATGAATTAAATGTAGAAAATATGACTGCTGATTTAATTTGGGAATATAGCCATCCTGAGGAATATGTGGGATTATCGATGGGTAGTGTTCAACGATTAGAAAATGGAAATACATTAATTAATTGGGGGAATATTTCAAATTCAGGTGCTATTATTACAGAAGTTAATATGGATAAAGAAATTGTCATGGAACTCCATTTTTCAATGGGTAATAATATTTATAAAGTTCGAAAAAATGATTGGCAATTCAATATTAATTTAATGAAAGCTGATTTAAATTTAGATCAAATAATCAATATTTTAGATATATTAGCTGTTGTTAATATTATTTTAGACTCTAATTCCTCAAGTACTGTTTTTCAATTATTTAAATGTGATTTAAATACTGATGGAGAAATTAATATTGCAGATGTTATTTCAATGATATCACTTATTTTGCAATAGAAATACAATCAATTTTTATTAATTTTGATTTAAACTAATATTATTTACTTCATTTAATTTACTTTCAGAATCTGTAATTAATCTAAAACTTACTCTTCGAGATGCTAATTCATCTTCAACTCGAAATTGATTTTGTTTATTAAAAATTAACCTGCTTGAAGAATAACCTACTGAAGTTATTTTGTTACGAGTCCAATAATCATTTTCTCCTATAGATACACCTTCAATCTCTATTCCTAAAATATGCTTTAAAACATTTGAACTTCTTTTTTGTGATAATTTCATGTTATTAATATATGCTTCTAATCCTCGTTGCTTACCTTCACCCCAATCACTACTAGTATGTCCTTCTATTTGGATTGCTGTAATTTTATCTATAAATTGTTCATTTTTAATAATAAATATATATCGTGGAAAGAAATCATCTAATATTTTTTTAAAATTTTCTGATAATTCATAAATTCCCTTATCAAATAAAACTTCAGAACTATTAAATTTAAAGGATAATGTTTGTGGATTGAAACTTGCATCCCAATTCTCAAAATCATCGGAGAATTCTTCTTTGATTTTTGATTCTATTTCAGTTTTAATTTTTTCATAATCTATGACAATATCTTTTGCCGATTCAGCTAAATCACCTGCTATTTTAATATAGTTAATTGCAATGAATAGAAAAATAATAGTCAGACCTATCATTACATCAGAGACATAAGTCCAATAATCATCTGTCTTATTATTATTTAAATTTTTAGACATTAACTATTTTTATTAACTATTTTACTTAATTCACTTAAAGCATCAGTAACAATTCTAAAAGCAACTCTTCTAGAGGAAATTTCATCTTCAACATATTTTTGACCGAATTGTTTGTATTTAATTTGACTTGAAGAATAACCTACAGAAGTGATTCTGTTTCGGGTCCAATTATCATTTATACCAATACCATTTAAATTTAAAATAAAATCTAATACAGAAGAACTCCTTTCTTGTGATAATTGCATATTCCCTATATATGCAGACAGACCTTCTTCCCTGCCCCATTCACTACTAGTATGACCTTCGATGTGAATTGCTGATATAAATTGTCTAAATTTGCCCTGTTTTATTATTTTTAAATATCTAGGAAAAAAATCCATTAATACAGTTTTAAATTGAGGAGTTAATTCAGCACTTCCTTTTTTAAATAAAACCTCTGGACTATTAAATTGAAATGTTAATGTTGAAGGGTCAACTAATGCATCCCATTCACTAAACTCATGTAAAAATTCAATTTTTATTGATGCAATAATTTCTTCTTTAACTTCTTCATATTTTTCTACTATATCTTGTGCTTCTTTATTTTCTTTTTTAACATTTTGAATATATGTAATTGCAATAAAAAGGAAAATTACCATTAACCCTGACATGATTGCTGATACATGGATACTAAATTCTCCTTCATCTTTATAAATTTTGGACATTAAACTATTGTTATTTTTTCATCTTCTGATTCTTTTTCTAATAATGTTTTAAGAGTAAATATTAGTCTTTTATTATTATCTGACAATTGTTGTGTTTGATCATCAGACTCTTTTAATAATTTTTTAATATTTGTATTTAATTCTTGAAGTTCAATTACTGATCTCACTTGCCATTTTCCAGATTCATCAGCTTCCACTGATTTTTTTTCAAATGATTGGCTCATTTTCTCAGTTGCTTCTAACATAGTTTTACCAAGGTTTTCAGAGAATTGACTCATGTTTTGTTCTATTTCTGGTAATACTTCTTTAGTAGAATCACCAACAGAAATTGCTAATTTATCTATCATATTTATTAGTTCATTATTTGTTGATTTGATTGAACTTATGAACTCTTGAAACTTTTTATTTAAAATTTTATTTTGATCTTCATTAAACTGTTCTGATTGAAACCCAACTTTTTTTATTCCATCCGCAATATTACTCATTATCATTGCTAATGATTCGTTGTCTTTTCCTGATAATTTCGAATTTAGTTCTTCAATTTTATCTGTGTAATCACCTTTGTTTATTATTTCTTTTAGTAATAGTAGAACCTTATCTTGATTATCATTATTATCTACACCTGTTTCAATGCCTATAGAATTGGATATTCTATTTATAAATGATAATAAGTTTTCATTATGTGATTTATTACTCTCTAATAACTCTTGAATTTTATTTTCTAAAGTATTATTAATTTTACCATCATTATTTTGGGACTGGTTTTTTAAATGATTGATTCCTTCTAAAATATCTTCTAAAATTATTCCCATTGATTGGTTGTCTTTTCCAGATAATTTTAAATTAAGTTCGTCAAACTTGGATGAATAATTATTTTTTTCAAGAATTTCCTTTAAAATAGGAATGATGTATTCTTCATCATTTGAAAATGTTTCTGTTTCAATTTCTTTATGGATTTCTTCAAATTCTTCGTCATTACTTAATTCAAACTTTATTAATATAGTGAGTACAATTCCGGTTATTGAAGAAATAAATGCTAACCGAAGACCTTCTAATAATTTAGGTACACTAGTATCAATATTATTTACATCGAAGAAATATAGTCCAATTGCAATCCCAGTAAAAGTACCTAAAATTCCAAGTGAAGATAAAATAGTTGGTAATATAAACTTATGCTTTGGATGTTTTCTCAGCAAAACATAAAAAGCTAATATTATTATAATTGATAGTGGAGTTAAAAAATTCAATTCATTTTTCCCTTTATTCAGAATGTTAAATATAACAAGTTGAGTTAATTCAATTATAATAAAAATCTAATTAATTTTATTCTTAGATTGAATTTAATTTGAAACTATTAATTTTTGAAATATATTTTCTAATATTTTAATTTCAGTATATTTTTTTGATGATTTACTAATTTAAAATAAATAAATCTTCATGTAAAATAAATAGCTAATCACTATTAAATTTTCTATCAAGATTAGGAGTAAATATTGAAAATTGAATACATGACAAGGGGAGATTGGGGTAAGATTAAAGCTTATTTCAATATTGTAACTGAAGAAGGATTTATTATTAAAGGGCTGAAATTAATTGATGGCATAAATGGTAAATTTGTTGGCTTTCCAAGTAAGAAAAATGATGCAGGGGAATATAAAGATACTGTATTTGCATCTAAAGAATTAAGAGTAAAACTAACCCAATTTGCGATAAAAGAATATGGTAGTGATACATCGTCTAATTTTGGTAATGGTGGGAATGTACCAAATGATTTTAATAATCAAATGCCTGCTCCACAGACAGCACCTGCACCAGCTCAAGCATACGACGACGACATTCCTTTTTAGAAAAAATGTCGCAAATTATTGCAGTTGGAATTGGTGGTTTTTTAGGTGCAACCTTTAGATATATAATTGGACTTAATCTATTAAATCAATTTTCTAAATCCTATACACCTACTTTAATCATAAATGTAATGGGTTGTTTCTTATTTGGATATTTAGTTAATCACCGTATTCTTGAAAATTCGCACTACCCAATAAAAGAGTTTATTTTAATTGGAGTTTTAGGTGGATTCACAACTTTTTCGACTTTTGGATTTGAATTTATTTCTCTAATTCAAAAAGGACAACAGCAAACTGCATTTTTGTATATTGGACTAAGTATTATTTTGGGCGGAATTGGAATTTGGATAGGAATAATTTTTTATCGATTTTTTTCATAAATAACATGTTTAAAACGGAGAGTAATGATGGCGTGGTTTTTTAAATTTTTAAATTCATCAATTGGTAAGAAATTTATTATGGCACTTACTGGATTATTATTAAGTTTATTTTTAATTATCCATTTGGGCAATAATTTAATGTTATTGGTTGATAAAGATACATTTAATGGTTTAGTTGGTGGATTAGGTGGTTTAAAACCACTAGTTCGAATTATTGAAGTTTTATTAGCAGTACTTTTCTTGATACATATTATTAATGGTATTCGATTAACTATTCAAAATAAAAAGTCGACGCAACAGGGGTATAAAGTAAATAGTGGGTCTGAAACAGCTTCAATTTCCTCACGAACAATGGCTATATCTGGGATTACAATTTTAGCATTTCTTATTTTTCATTTAAGAACAATTTGGGTGAAATTCCAAGAAATGCATGAAACTCATAATCATGAATTTTTTGATGTAATAGTGTCTTCTCAAATTGGATTCGGAAATATATGGGTTACTACTTTTTATATAATTACGTTAATATTATTAGCAATGCATCTAAAACATGGTTTCCAGTCGGCATTTCAAACATTTGGACTATCTGATAGTCGGTATAAAACAATAATAAATTATATGGCAATATTTTTTTGGTTCGTAATTCCCGGGTTATTTATTACAATTGCTGTATATTTTGGTTTCATCTTTAAAGCTTAATAAAAGGGTTAAACAATGGCATTAGATTCAAAAATACCAGAAGGACCACTTTCTGAAAAGTGGACAAAACACAAGTTTAACATGAAGTTGGTAAATCCTGCTAACAAACGCAAATATAAAATTATAGTAGTAGGAACAGGTTTAGCAGGTGCATCGGCATCAGCAACTTTAGCTGAATTAGGATATAATGTTGAAGCTTTTTCCTACCATGAATCTCCTCGAAGAGCTCATAGCATTGCGGCTCAAGGTGGAATTAATGCAGCAAAAAATTATCCCAATGATGGTGATAGTATTTATCGCTTATTTTATGATACAATTAAAGGTGGTGATTACCGAGCAAGAGAAGCAAATGTATATCGACTTGCTGAAGTTAGTAATAATATTATTGACCAATGTGTTGCTCAAGGTGTACCATTTGCAAGGGAATATGGTGGATTATTAGATAATAGATCTTTTGGGGGCGCACAGGTTTCACGAACTTTTTATGCCCGAGGTCAGACAGGCCAACAATTATTACTGGGAGCCTATTCTGCATTAATAAGACAAATGAATGCAGGTAAAGTAAAATTCCATCCAAGAACAGATATGTTAGATATAATTGTGCATGAAGGAAAAACGCGTGGGATTGTGACTCGAAATTTAGAATCTGGTGAAATAAAAGCACATACTGCAGATGCCGTTATTTTAGCAACCGGTGGATATGGGAATGTTTTTTTTCTTTCAACAAATGCGATGGCCTCTAATGTTACAGCTTCTTGGCGTGCACATAAACATGGTGCATTTTTTGCAAATCCTTGTTTTACACAAATTCATCCAACCTGTATTCCTGTTGCAAGTGATCATCAATCTAAGCTTACATTAATGAGTGAAAGTTTACGAAATGATGGACGAGTATGGGTGCCAAAGAAAAAAGGGGATGATCGAAACCCAAGCCAAATCCCTGAAAATGAAAGAGATTATTATCTAGAAAGGTTATATCCATCATTTGGAAATTTAGTACCACGAGATGTTGCATCTCGAAGAGCAAAAGAAATGTGCGATTTAGGACATGGTGTAGGGTCTACAAAATTAGCGGTATATCTTGATTTTGAAGATGTTATCGGTCGGAATGGAAAACAATGGGTATCTGAAAAATATGGTAATTTGTTTGATATGTATAAGCAAATTACAGGAGAAAATCCATACGAAACACCAATGATGATTTATCCTGCAGTGCATTATACAATGGGTGGATTATGGGTGGATTATAATTTAATGTCTTCATTACCGGGATTACATGTTTTAGGAGAAGCAAATTTCTCTGATCATGGTGCAAATCGCTTAGGTGCAAGTGCATTAATGCAAGGATTAGCTGACGGATATTTTGTTATTCCATATACAATTGGTGACTATTTAGCAAATGAATCATTAAAACCTTTATCGCCCGATGATAAAATTTGTACTGATGCTATTAATAATGTTCAAAAAAGAACAGAACAATTATTAAATATAAATGGTAAAAGAACGGTTGATGATATTCATAAGGAACTTGGAAAAATAATGTGGGAATATGTTGGAATGGCTCGGGATAAATCTGGACTTAAAACGGCAATAGACAAAATCCCTAAACTTCGTGAAGAATTTTGGAAAGATGTAAAAATACCAGGTACATCAAATGAATATAATCCTGAACTTGAAAAGGCTGCTCGTTTAGCAGATTTTCTTGAATTAGGTGAACTTATGGCAAAAGATGCACTTGAAAGAGAAGAATCATGTGGAGGTCATTTTCGCGTTGAACATCAAACCGAAGAAAATGAAGCTAAACGAAATGATGATGATTTTACTCATGTATCTGCTTGGGAATTTGAAGCCGAAGGAAAATCAAAATTACATCAAGATAAACTAAAATTTGAAAATGTTAAATTGACTACAAGGAGTTATAAATAATGAAAGTCACTTTACAAGTTTGGAGACAAAAAAATAGGACGGCATCTGGTGATTTTGTGAGTTATGATGTTGAAAGTATTTCTGGAGATATGTCCTTTTTTGAAATGTTAGATATGTTAAATAACTCATTAATTTCAGCGGGAGAAGACCCTATTGCATTTGACCATGACTGTAGAGAAGGTATTTGTGGAACCTGTGGTGTATCTATTAATGGAAGAGCACATGGTCCATTAAAAGGTGTTACCACTTGCCAACTCCATATGCGTAGTTTTAATGATGGAGATATATTAGTTGTCGAGCCTTGGCGTGCTTCTGCATTTCCTGTTATTCGTGATTTAGTTGTTGATAGAACATCATTTGATCGAATCATGGAATCAGGTGGTTATGTTTCAGTAAAGACAGGTGGAACACCAGATGCGAATGCTATTCCAATTTCAAAAATAGATGCTGATCAAGCAATGGATGCTGCCGCTTGTATTGGATGTGGTGCCTGTGTTGCTTCTTGTAAAAATTCATCAGCAATGTTATTTGTTGGCGCTAAAGTAACGCAATATTCATTACTTCCTCAAGGCAAAGTAGAGCAAAAAATGCGTGCGCTGAATATGGTGGCTCAAATGGATGATGAAGGATTTGGAAACTGCACAAATACAGGAGCATGTGAAGTTGAATGCCCTAAAGAAATTTCACTTGTAAACATTGCAAAATTAAATAGAGAATTCTTTAAAGCGAGTTTTTAATCTATTTTAACAGATTGAATCCAATCTTTGATTAATTTTACACCTTCTTTATGAACTAATTTACGACCAAGTTCAGGCATCATAATTCCAGAATCACTCGACTCCATTCTATAAATAATAATTGACTCATTTGGCTTTCCAGGTACAATATTATATTTTAAATTTCCCGAGCCACGCCCAGAAGCAACAGGTGTTTTATAAAAACCAATTTTGTGTAAATCATTTTCAGAATAATTTAAATACAAACCAGAAGTCATTGCAGGTCCTTTTGAATTATGGCAATGTCCACAATTAATATCTAAATATGCTCTTGCTCTATTTTCAAGTGAAAAATGAGTATCCTCCCAATTTGCTGTAATAGGTATTGATTTAATTTCAGGTAAATTTTTAACTAATCCCATTTGA
Organism: uncultured bacterium; assembly: GCA_964529325.1. Taxonomy (GTDB): domain Bacteria; phylum Fidelibacterota; class Marinisomatia; order SCGC-AAA003-L08. The sequence continues at coordinate 26,764 of CAZGWH010000023.1, forward strand.
ACCAATTTTTCTAATTGATGAAATGGTTTTATTTCTGTAGTTTTGAAATTACAGTTTAATAATCTTGGTTTTGGTCCGATGGGTAAAAATTGATTTTCACTTACATGACATCCTTTACACATATTTACATTTGGTACAAGATAGTTCGCTTTTTGAGGTTCACCATTTGATTTAATCCACGAAACAATTTGCCTATCTCCTGCAATTTCTAAAAATGCATCGGTTTGTTCAGTATTCCAAATATAAGGATAGCCAAACCAACCTTCGTTGGTATTAATGAGTAATCGAGTTTCTATTATTTGCCAATTTTTTGTAGGTTCTCTAAAATCAATGGGATAATAAAATGTTTTTATTAGTATAGAGCCAATTGGAAAGTCAAAATGTTCAGGATTTATATATGATAATTTTTGCCCTTCGGGCAGAACTAAAAATCTAAGTTTATGGGCGTAATCTGTAAAAAGAGGAGTAGATATTTGGTAAGGAATAACATTTAAGTTTGGGATTTGGTTTTTTATAGGTCCATTAAAAAAATGATAATCAGATAATTTTGGTTTAGCATAATCTAAAATCCCACTTATTCCTAAAGAAAAAAAGATTATCCATATATATTTTATAACTTCATACATTTATTTAAGAATTGTAGGAGATATGCGTGGTAACTGGCAAGTAAATGAAGATTCATCTTGAGAAAAGGAGGTGAAAAACGGTGTGTACCAATTTGTAAAATTATTATTGATGTCTAAATTTAAAAATTCAGCATTATTGTTATTCTCTATACAGAATCTATTTTCATTAATAATTTTTCCTTTCGAATCAAAATATTGAGGGTCAGGATTACCATCATAAACAATTTCTGGCACATCTCTCCAAAATTTTAAAAAAATTAATTGACCAATTTCATGTTTTAAAGTAGGAGTTTGTGGTTTTCTTTCAAATTTATTATCATGAATATAAATTGATGATGTGTATGGATTATATAATGAATCTAAAATAGGTTCCTCTGTTATAAAATAGCTAACAACAGCTGTCCCGACAGTTTTATTATCGATTATATCATTTTCAAAAATTTCTACTCCACTTGTTGCTAAAACCATTATTCCAGTTCCAGCAGGAACTGTTCCAACTATGTTTCCAGGAGGAGCAAAATTAAATAAATTATTTTCTTTTACTATATTATTATAAACTCGAATATTATGTCCGTCTTTTACTTCTAAGTCTGGTAAATCAAATACTAAAATACCACCTGTATTGTCATGTGCATAATTATCAAAAACATCTGCATTCGTACTATTTTCAATTTCAATTCCTGCTACATTATGAAATGCTTCACAATTTTTAACAATAATATTTCTTGATTGCCCAACATAAATACCAGCATCTGACGCACCAATTGCAATACAGCCATCAATTAAAATATTAGAACATTGCACAGGATATATTCCATAAGAACCATTTGTTGGCTTTGGACCATTTGTCCATTCTGTTTTTACATTATAAAAATAAATACCATCGGTATCTTGTGATTTAATACCATCACCTTTTGTATTCTGTACTGTGAAATTTTTGAGGGTAATATTATTACAATTTATAATGCGTAAGCCCTCAGCACCATCTTCTTGATTAATAAAAGAAAGAATTGATTTATCCATATCATTTCCTTCAATTGTAATATTGTTCTTACCTTCTATCGAAAGCGTTCCTTTTATTTTAAAATTACCAGAAGGAATTTGTATGATGCCCCCTGTTTCAACTAAAATAAGTTGAGTTTGGAAATCTTTTTCAAAATTACTAAAAAGAAAAATATTAATTGAAAATATAAAAGTTAAAATGAGTTTAAAGTTATGTTGTATCATATGGTCAATTTAGGAGTTATTATTATCTAGAAACATTATTATTTTTCTGAATAACATCTGCGATTAAAAAAGCGAGTTCAATTGCTTGGCTTGCATTTAATCGTGGATCACAATGAGTATGATATCGGTCTCCTAAGGATTTATCTGTAATTTCTGCTAATCCTCCAGTACACTCCGTTACATTCTGCCCTGTCATTTCTAAATGAATACCTCCTGCATGTGTACCTTCGGAATTATGTATTTCTATATTTGTTTTTACTTCATCTAATATATGGTCAAATGGCCGTGTTTTATATCCACTTTCAGATTTAATTGTATTTCCATGCATAGGATCGCATGACCAAATTACAATTTTACCTTCAGATTGAATTCGTTTTATTAAATTTGGTAAATGTTTCTGAACGAGGCCTTTACCATATCTTGCGATTAATGTAATTTTCCCTGGAGTATTATTTGGATTTAAAATATCAATCATTTTTATAAGTTCATCAGGATTTAATTTTGGACCACATTTGATTCCAATTGGGTTTTTTATTCCTCTGCAATATTCAATATGACCACTATTAGTGAATCGAGTTCTATCTCCAATCCATAAAAAATGAGCAGAAGTATTATACATTTCTCCAGAGGTAGAATCCATTCGTGTTAATGCTTCTTCATAAGGTAATAATAATGCTTCATGAGAAGTATAAAAATCAACTTTTCTTAACTGAGTTGTTGTCTCAGCATTAATTCCTAATGCATCCATAAAATTTAAATTTGCTTGAATTTGGTTTGCTAAATCTCTATATCTTTCTGCTTGAGGACCACTTTTAACAAACCCCATATTCCAAGATTGAACATGTTTTAAATCAGCAAATCCACCCGCTGCAAAAGCTCTAAGTAAATTTAATGTTGATGCTGCTTGGGAGTAAGCTTTTAATATGCGGTTTGGGTCAGGGTTTCGACTTGATTTATCAAATGAAATACCATTTATTATATCACCTTTATAACTTGATAGTGATATTTCATTTTTTGTTTCGGTGTCACTTGATCTTGGTTTTGCAAATTGTCCTGCCATTCGCCCAATTTTTACGATGGGTAAATGTGTACCCGCAGTCAAAATTATTGCCATTTGTAAAATTACACGAAATGTATCTCTTATATTATTTGCATTAAATTCCGCAAAACTTTCGGCACAATCCCCCCCCTGTAAAATATAACCCTTTCCTTCTGCTACTTGAGCTAAAGATCTATTTAACGCCCTAACTTCTCCTGCGAAAACAAGTGGAGGAAATTGTTTTAATTGATCTGTTGCATTTGTTAAATCATCTTGTGAAAGATATACAGGTAGATGTTTTAATGTGAAATTTTTCCATGAATTTGGGCTCCATTTATTTGCCATTTTCATCCTTTGTTAATTTTGTTGTTTGAATTTGTATAGCTTCATTTATTTGTTTTATCATTATTTTTGTATATGGATTATAAGTTTGTAAATCTTCATATAATTCCCAGGTATCATTACATGTCTGATTTACTAAGTCTAATAAATTTCGAAATCCTTCAGTATCAATTGTTGACCTTTTTGCACCAAAATCTTTTAATGATCTTCCTATAAAATGCGTAATTCCTTGGCTGTTTGCTGCAAGTTTATCATGAGTATCTGGATCAATTTGAATTACTTCTATTCCTTGTCCTGAAAAATATTGTTTCCAAAAATGGTAAATATCATATACATCTCTTTCAGGGTATGCCATCATTTTTAGATTTTTATTTGTTTGATATGAATCGGGGCCAAATAAGGGGTGAGTTGCAATATAACCAATATTTTTTGGTAAAAATTCGTTCATTAATTTTTGTGGATATTTTTTTACTGAACACACATCAATAATAGTTGATTTTGGATTTAATTTATCCTTTAAAGAAATTATGACATCTTTAAGTGAACGAATTGGAACACAAATAAAAATAGTATCACATTGGATTACTTTTTCCATTGTTGTAAATTGAATGCCATCTGGTTCCATTTGTGGCTCGGGGTCATACGCTAAAACATCAAACCCTTTTTGCAATATAGAACTTAATATTTTTCCAAAACGCCCAAAGCCGATTATACCTACTTGTTTCATATAAATTTACCTATAAATAAAAATCCCGCAAAATATTGCGGGATAAATGATATTATTCGAATTAGAAATAGCATCATTCGCCCGATTTTCGATAATTCCAATAATAATAATTAAATATACACATTATGAAAAATTACCTCTTTGTAATTTCATAGACCAAGGATTATTTATCATTTCGTTGAATTTGTTTAGAAGATTTAAATACAGTTGTAAAAATACGAATTAATTGGTTTTCAGATAATTTCCCTGAAGAATGTTGTGTGAGGCGTTGAATAATTTCATTTTCTCTATTCAAATCCTCTACTGAAATGTCTAATTCTTGTTTTAAATCTCCAACCTCTCGTACTATTCGCATACGATTTTCTAATAAATTTAGAATTTTCTCATCGATGTCGTCAATATTCTGTCTGAGGTTTTTTAAGCGTTTGTCCATAACAAATATTAATAGTTCTTTTATTAATGGTCAAAGTACTATTCATTTAGATTAATTAAATTATTGATAATTTTTGTAATTCATACTATAAAAAGTATAAAATTGAAAATCCCCTTAAAGTATCACTTTAATTTATCTCTTGGTTTTAATATAAAAAATATCTTAAAAT
>CAZGWH010000024.1:0-30374 GCA_964529325.1 uncultured bacterium
CTTTTAGTCAAGCAAACTCTGCTCCACAAGTTGTACTATCTTTGTTTAAATAAATAGTATAATAATGCGTAATTGTAAAAGGGTGATTAATAAGTCACCCTTTTTTATTTAAATAATTTTTTTGGATAAATTTTAGAATCAATTAATTTATTTATTTCATTAATAACAAAAGGTTTATCCTCTTTAAATGTGACTCCAAACCAAGTTGAATTACTTTTTAAAACAGTTACGGTCTCTTTCTTGGTAATAATTAAGTCATTGATTACAGATGGAATTAAAAATTCGCTTTTTAATTCATTCCCATTTGAATTAAGAAATTCTACTATCATTTTATTTAAGTAATTGAATAATTTAGGAGTAAATCCCCACATATTCATTGAAACAGGTTCGCTACCATTAAGGGTTATATCTCTATTGGATGAAATAGAATCTCCCCGTTTTTCTAGGCTCTCAGTTTCTGTTACTGTATCAAGATGGCCATTAACTATTTCACATAAACCACGAGTAACACTACCAAATTTAGACAAAGTTTTGTCTAGACGAAATGCGACCATACTAAAATCATCTGTATTATTTTTATAAAAATCAGAAATAACTTTAAAAGACTCAAACCCATAAAAATCATCACCATTAATAACTACAAATGGTTCATTTATGAATTTTTCAGCTGATAGTATTGCATGACCTGTTCCCCAAGGCTTAATCCGATTTACAGGACTTTTAAATGGCTTAGGTAAATAGTTTAATTCTTGAAAAGCATATTTTATTTCAATTTTATCTGAATATTTATTGCTTACTTTTTCTTTAAATTCAAGCTCAAACTCTTTTCTAATTATAAAAATAACTTTTGTAAACCCAGCTTTAATCGCATCAAAAACAGAGTAGTCAATAATTGTTTCTCCATTTGGACCAACAGGATCTAATTGTTTTAATCCACCATACCTTGAACCCATTCCTGCGGCCATAACTAATAGTGTTAAATTATTCATTTATACCTTTAATTTTATTTAAATTAATTTATTTTAGAAAATTATTGATAATATTGATGGACTGACATTTGACTATTAATAATCAGAATGTTTAAATAAAAATTAATCAAGTGTTAAATTAATTAAATTCTCCATAAATAGTAAATTACGATTTATTCTATGTTTCATATTATTGAGAATTAGAATTTATTTTGTAAGTTTAAATAAAATTAATGAAGAAATTAAAGCTAAGCTTAATGATATTGCACCAATTAATATATTTCCATAAAGAATACAGCCAAAGCCAAGCAATAAACCATATACAATAATACATCCTAAAATCATACATAGAATTCCAGTTGGTACAGACCATTTCTTATTAATGTTGTCAGTGGAAGGGAATTTTTTCCACCCTGGCCCACCTGGATTCACTTTATGTACAAATTTTTGTAATGTTTCTTTATCATCTGGTGGAGTTAAAAAGGTTGCGATAATCCAAATTATTGTTGTTGCAATAGCTCCAATTACTAATTTTTGCCATTCAAGTAGCTTGATTAATTCTAGTCTATCATGTATAAAACTAAAATAAATAGATATAATTAGGGATGAAATCATTGCCACAATTTCTGTATATGCATTAATTCGCCACCAAAACCATCTTAATATATAGATTAATCCAGTGCCTGCACCTAGTAATAAAAGAAGTGAAAAAGCTTGCCCTGCATTTTTTAACACCAATCCTAAACTAGCTCCAAGAATTAAGGAGGTAAAGGTAAATAATCTTGCTATTTTGACTAAATGTGGTTCATTTGCTGTTGGGTTGATAAATCGTTTATAAAAATCATTTACCAAATAACTAGCTCCAAGATTTACCTGTGTTGACATTGTGCTCATAAATGCAGCAATTAATGATGCTGCAACTAATCCCAGTAAACCAGATGGAAGTTTAGTCAGCATTGCTGGATATGCAACATCATGGCCAAGTTTATCTTCAGGTAAATTTGGAAATGCAGACTTTATATCTGTCAATTCAGGGAAAATAATTAATGATGATAATGCGATTAAAATCCAAGGCCATGGTCTTATTGCATAATGTGCAATATTAAATAATAAAGTTGCACCTATTGCATTTTTTTCATCTTTAGCAGAGAACATTCGTTGGGCAATATAACCACCTCCACCCGGTTCTGCCCCAGGATAATAACTTGCCCACCATTGAACAGCTAATGGAACAAGCAATACTGGAACCCAAATGTCAGGATTTGATAAATCAGGTATTAATGAAATTTTATCAATAACATTAGCATGAGATATTAAATTTGACAAACTACCAATTTGCTCTAACCCTAAAATATAAATACTTGCCCAAACAGATCCAATCATTGCTAATGTAAATTGTACAAAGTCAGTAATAATAATTGCTTTAAGACCACCTAGAGTTGAATAAATTAGTGTTATAGAGCATGCAATTGTTAATGTTAACCATCCAGGCCAGTTTAAAACAATTTCTCCAAATTTAACCGCGGCGAGACTTACTGTTCCCATAACTAATACATTGAAGATTAATCCTAAATATAATGCTCGAAATCCTCTAAGGAAGGCAGCAGGTTTACCACTATATCTTAATTCATAAAATTCTATATCTGTTAATACTCCAGATCGATGCCAAAGTTTTGCATAAACAAATACGGTTAACATTCCTGTTAAAAGGAAAGACCACCATCCCCAATTACCAGAAACACCTTTTTGTCTAACTAAATCTGTTACAAGATTTGGGGTATCTGTCGAAAAAGTAGTTGCAACCATTGACACGCCTAATAACCACCATGGCATATTTCGCCCAGCGAGAAAAAATGATTTTGTATCCTTGCCAGCTTTTTTAGATGCCCAAATTCCAATTACTAATGAAATTAAAAAATAAATTCCAACTATAGACCAATCTAGTTTACTTAATTGCATAGGTTAATTTCCTTTTAAACGTTAATTTTATTTATAAAAAACTATAAGTAAATCATATAATTTAAAATATTTATATAAAACTATAGTGCGTGTTAATTATTTAAAAAAAGACTTCAATAATTGATGAGTTTCTTTTAACCCATCTACTTGAACTTTTGTGTGACCTAATACTGGCATAAAGTTTGTATCTCCTTCCCAACGAGGTACAATATGAAGATGAACATGTTCTTTTATTCCAGCACCTGCTACAGCGCCAAAATTTGCTCCAAAATTAAACCCTTCAGCATTCATTTCAGATTTCATTATTTTCATTAATTTGCTACTTAATTGCATCATTTCTACTTGAGTTTTTTCGGATAATAAATGGAACTCTGAGTTATGTTCGTAAGAAGAAACCATTGAATGAGCATTATTATACGGATATAGATTTAATAGAATAAAACTATATTTTCCACGAAAAATAATTAAATTTTCATTATCATTTAAAGATTTAGATTTTGAACAAAAGATACATTTGTTATCATTCTGTTTGGGAGATTTAATATATTCCATTCTCCATGGTGCCCACATATTTTCATTTTTAGGCACTATTTCGCTCGGCATCAAAATCTTTTATTACCTTGAGTAGTTCAACTTTTGGCATATCTTCGTATCTTGAAAACTCGATTGAGAACATACCTCGTCCACCAGTCATTGATCTAAGTGCTGTAGAATAATCATGAATCGTAGCCAGTGGTACATCTGCAGTTATTATTTGAAAATGGCCATCTGTGTCCATACCTGAAACTTTTCCTCTTCGTTGAGATATATCTCCCATTACATCACCCATTGCTGTTTCAGGGACTTTTATGGTGATTTTATATATTGGTTCTAGTAATTTTGGTTTTGCCGTTTTAAATGCATCAATAAATGCATGTTTACCTGCAATTTGAAATGCCATATCATTTGAGTCAACAGGGTGCATTTTACCATCATAAAAATCAACTTTTAAATCAACTACTTTACAACCAGCAATTACACCTTCTATACATGTTGAGTTAATACTTTTTTCTACTGATGAAACAAAACTGCGATCTACATTTTGACCTACAAGGTTTTGGGTGAAATCTATTCCAGTTCCTCTTGGTTTTGGTTCAATTTTTAACCACACTTCAGCAAATTGGCCTGAGCCACCAGATTGTTTTTTATGTCGATATTTTGAATTAGAGCGAATTGTAATTGTTTCTCTATATGCTATTTTTGGTGAAATTGTTTTTAATTCAACATGGAATTTTCGCTTTAATTTATTCATGATTGTATTTAAATGAAGCTCACCTTGGCCTGATATAATGGTTTGTTTTAATTCTGAATCTACTGAATATTGGAAGGTTGGATCTTCATCATGTAATGTTGATAATCCTTCTGATATTTTATCTTCATCTCCTTTTGATTTTGGTAATATCGCTAATCTAATATTTGGATTTGGAAATTTAATTTTAGGTAAAACAATTTGAGTTTTTATATCAGAAAGTGTATCATTTGTATGTGTGTTTTTAAGTTTAAGTACTGCTGCAATATCACCTGCAATTACAGATGAAGTATCTTTTCTTTCTTTACCATTTAAATAGAAAATTTGCCTTAATTTTTCATTTTGATCCCGCGTTGTATTTTTAAGATCATCATTTGGAGCGAGTTTTCCACTATATACTCTGAAAAATGATAACTCACCCATATGTGCTTCACTTATTGTTTTAAAGACAAAAGCAGATGTTGGGTCATTAATGGAGACACCGTGTGAAATTTCTTCTTCTGTTCCCGGTTTTAATCCAGAAACTTCTTTAAAATCTGAAGCACAAGGAGCATATTTTGACAATACATCCATTAATCTTTTTACTCCAACATTTTTCTTCCCAGAAACACAGAATACAGGTATTAATCCTCCTGTGAGGAAAGCGTGATGTAAACCACTTCGTAGCTGTTCTTCCGTTAATTCTCCTTGTTCAAAAAATGTTTCAAGAAGCGTATCATCTGATTCTGCAATAAGTTCAATAAGTTCATTGTGAAGGGAGTCCAGTTTAGATTTTAATTTTTCATCTGCATTTGTAACATTAAAATCTCCAGTTGAATTGGTTTCATAATTATGAATTTCTTTCCGTAATACATCGCCAATTTGATGGAAGTTTTCACCAACATCAATTGGGATTTGGATTGGAAAAACTTTATTTCCATACCTATCTTTAGCCATTTCAACAATTTTATCAAAATCTACATTTTCGCGGTCAAGCATATTTATAATAATTAATTGAGGGAGCGTGTAATCCTTTGTAGCATATTCATTTACTAATTCAGTCCCAACTTCTATTCCATTTACTGCATTAATTACAACGGCTACAAAATCAGCTACATGCATTGCCGATTTAACTTCACCTTGAAAATCTAAATATCCAGGTGTATCAATAATATTGAGTTTTCGACCTTCCCATTCAAAGTTTAAAAGAGAAGATGATATTGAATGTTGGCTTTTTATTTCATCGTGATGATAATCAGAGATTGTATTTCCATCTTCAATTGCTCCCATTCTATTAACAACCTTGGCATTATACGCCATTGCCTCTGCTAACATTGTTTTTCCAGATGATGCATGACCTGCTAATGCAAAATTAATAATGTTTTCTGTTGAATAGTTTTTCATCTTTTTCTCCTATTAAAACAAAATCCAAAGGATTTCCCCCTGGATTTTATTTTAATTATATAATTTAGTTAATACCCAATTCCATGAATGAAATTGGGTGGATTTGTCTGCCTATAATAATTTTAATCATTTTTTAATTTTATATATATTCATTAAATATTATAACAAAAGATATATTGAATTATAGATAAAAGCAAAATGTTTTACAAAAAATATATATTTATTTTCATTTTTAGGAAAATAAACTAATTATATTAAAATAATATTGTATAATTATTTATTACAAAAAATAATATTGTGTTTGTGTATATAATATTATATAAATTAAGATATTGTGAAATTAGATAATATAGACAAAAAGATTTTAATGTTATTGCAAGAAGAGGGGCGAGCTACGGCGAGTTATGTTGCAGAAAAAGTTCATTTATCTGTGCCTGCTTCAGCAGAACGAATTAAAAAATTACAAGAAACAGGGATAATAAAAGGGTTCAGAGCTGTGTTAGATACTGAATTGCTTGGTTTAGATATAGAGGCATTAATTACAATTATTTCAGATTCTTCAAAATATTATGAAAAAGTGATTAAGAATGCCAAAAACACACCTGAAGTTGTAAGATGTTTTTCAACGACAGGTGATGGATCTCATGTTTTATTAATCCAAACACAAAATAGTAAAACGCTTGAATCATTACTAAGAAAAATACAATCATGGCCAGGTGTAATTAGAACGCATACACAATTAATTTTATCATCTTATAAAGAATTAAAACCAATTTATTTCGAAAATCATAATTAATAAAGATAGGAGAGTATATGTCAAAAATAAAAGCAGAATATATTTGGATGGATGGTCATTTTCCCACCCAAAAACTTAGATCAAAAACAACCGTAATTAATGGTCCAATTACAAATATTGAACAATTACCTGATTGGGGATTTGATGGATCGAGTACTTTACAGGCGGAAGGAAATGCAAGTGATTGTCTTCTTAAGCCTGTTTATTTTGCACTTGACCCTATAAGAGGCGGAGATGATATTTTAGTAATGTGTGAAGTTTTTAATGCTGATGGAACAGTACATAAAACAAATTCAAGAGCACCGCTTAGAGAGTTAATGAAAAATCATACTAACCAAGAACCATGGTTTGGAATTGAACAAGAATATACATTTTTTCAAGGAAGATCTCCATTAGGCTGGCCAGAGGGGGGGTATCCTGCTCCTCAAGGACCATTTTATTGTGGCGTAGGTGCTGATGAAGTTTTTGGTCGAGAAATTGTTGAAGAACATATGTCAGCCTGTCTTCATGCCGGAATTGAACTTTCGGGAATTAATGCAGAAGTGATGCCTGGGCAATGGGAATTTCAAATTGGGCCAGTTGGAGCATTAGATGCAGGAGATCAAGTTTGGATGGCGAGATGGTTATTGTATAGAATCGCTGAAGATTTTGGAGTAAGTGCAACATTACATCCGAAGCCGGTAAAAGGTGATTGGAATGGTGCTGGAGCACACACAAATTTCTCAACAAAAGCAATGCGTGAAGATGGTGGATTAGATGTAATTATTGAAGCTTGTGAAAAATTAAGTAAAAAACATGATGAACATATTGCTGTTTATGGTGCTCATAATGAAGAACGATTAACTGGACTTCATGAAACATGTAGCATAAAAGAATTTAGATATGGTGTGAGTGATAGAGGTGCATCAATTCGAATTCCGATGGCAACACATAAAGAAGGAAAAGGATATTTGGAAGATCGCAGACCTTCTGCAAATATGGATCCGTATATGGTTTGTGCTAAATTGATTGAAACCGTTTGCGGTTAAAATTAATTAACAAAATAGATGTAAATTTGAGCCCTTAATTAAGGGCTCTTTTTTTATGATAAAAGCACCATTTAAATTATTTTTAACATGTCCTCGTGGATTTGAAACAACTTGCAGTCAAGAATTAAAATTAATTGGAATAACACATCGTAAATTAGAAGATGGGGGAGTTTCATTTTCGGGTGATATGAACGATGTATATAAAGTTAATTATTTATCTCGAACAGGCATGATTTTATGGATAGAAATTGATAAAATTAATGTTAGAACTGAAAATACCATTTATGAATCATTAAAAAATATGAATTGGATTGAATTATTTAAAAGGGATTCAACATTTTCATTTAATTGTATTCAAAAAGGCAATCGATTTAAAAACACTCATTATATTTCTTTAAAAGGTAAAGATGCAATTGTTGATTATTTTAAAGATAAAAACTTAGCTCGACCAAATGTTGAAAAACAAAATGCAGATTTAAACTTTCTTATTTTAATTGATAATCATAAAGGGAAATTATTAATTAACACCAGTGGAAAACCATTGTATAAAAGAGGATATCGAACAATTCGACATGATGCACCTTTAAATGAAACTCTTGCTGCGTGTATTTTAAAATCAATTGATTGGAATATAGATACTCCATTATATGATCCATTTTGTGGTTCTGGAACAATACCAATTGAGGCTGGGCGAATAATTAAAAATATACCTTCTGGAATATTAAGAAAAAAATGGGGATTTCAGGCATTGCCTGAGTTTAATGAAAATAATTGGTTAGAAATAAAAGATAATGAAGATTGCAAAATAAAAAATATTTCAAATGTTAATATTTATGGTTCTGATAATAGTAATTTTTGTATTCAGTCCTCTAAAATTCATTCTAAACATGCAGGTGTATTGGATTTAATAAAATTTAGAACAACTGAAATAATTGATTGGATTCCATTTTCTGAAAACGGAATAATTATTACAAATCCACCCTATGGTATAAGGTTGCATAAAATTCAAGGGATTAATAAATTATATTCTGATTTTGGTGATATTCTAAAATCTAAATGTGAAGGTTTTAATGCTAATGTAATTTGCGGGAATAGAGATTTAATAAAAAAAATTGGGCTTAAAACATCAATGAAAAAGCCTCTTAGAATAGGAAAACTTGATGGTAGATTGGTGGGGTTCGAATTATATAAAGGGACTCGGAAACCTAAATGATACATCCTGTTTCTGAAACTAAATTTAATTATAATGATGTTCAAATTGCGGTTAACCATCTACAAAATAATAATGTTATTGTTTATCCGACAGATACATTATATGGATTAGGATGTGATGTTTTTTCAAAAAAAGCTGTAAATAGAATTTATAAAATAAAAAATCTTTCAAAACGAAAACCGTTAAGTATAATTTGTTCAGATTTTAAACAATTATCTGAATTTTCTACCGTACCAAATTCATCTTATCGATTGATGAAAGATTTATTTCCAGGACCATTTACATGTATTTTAAATGCGACAAATAAGGTGCCCAAATTATTAATTTCTAAACAACGAACTGTGGGAATTAGAATTCCAGATTCACCATTTATTTTAGAGGTCGTAAAAAAATTAGGTAACCCCATTATTACCACATCATTAACCAATATTGATGATAAATACATAACAGAACCCACAGAGTTATATCATCAATACAAGAACCAAGTTGATATATTATTTTCATCAAGTTCATCAAAAACAAAGCCATCTACTGTAATTGATTTAACCAGAAAAGAACCCATTGTAATTCGTGATGGTTTAGGTAAAATTTAAGGGTTTTATATATTTAACTTTGTAAGAGTATCATATTTGTAAAACCTAAATCGAATAAAAACTAGTTCTACCGGAGCGAACTAATGGGGCAGTCCTATAGAGTTCATATTAATTAGTTTAATGTGTGTTACAAATAGTTCCCATCACCTTTAATTCCTCTCGCTCAGGAGAGGATGATGATTTTGGGTTTAATTATTAATTTTTTATTTTAAATTGCTTTTCCTACCTGCGTTCTAATTATTTCCTAATTATTAAGTCAAGGCCATTATGAAATAGACTACACTTCGTTTCGTATTTCATTTGGTAAACATGCCTTGACCCTACTGGTTTAATTCTTAATTTATAATTAATAATTGCTTTTCTTTTCACCGTCCTGCTTTAAATTAACCAGCCGAAAACCATTTAATATCTAAGCGTCAAAAATATAGAAAATAACAATAATTTTACACTGAATATTAATATTAAATTTTAAGTCTTTATAACTCAAGAATATGACTGAAATACCTAAAAAATTACCACGATTATATGTTAACATTTTTGGTGCACCACTACTGCTTAGTGCAATTTATTTTGGCAATACACTTTTTATGGGATTATTTTTCATTATAAGTATGTTTTGTATTTATGAGTTTAATAATCTGAGTAAAAAAATGAATTACCAACTAATAAAATTCCTTCCTTATTCATCTTTAGTATTAATACTTTTATCAAATTTTATTCAAATAGATATAATAAATATTATATTAATTTTAATTATTTCAGGAATGATATATAGTGTTTTTTTAAATTTAAAAGAAACTATTAATTCAATTTCAATTTCAATTTTTAGTTCAATTTGGATAGGTTTATTTTTCTATAGTTCAATTGGAATAAGAAATTTATCTGAAAACGGATTAGTCTTAACAGGCGTCATGTTTATGTCTGTATGGATTTGTGATTCTGCTGCATATATTTTTGGAAAGAAATTTGGTGATAAAAAAATTGCACCAAAAATAAGCCCAAAAAAAACATGGGTGGGGTCAATTAGTGGCTTGTTTTTTACCCTTATATTTTTATTAAGTTTTTATTATTATCATTGGTTTGATTATAATTTTACATTAACTACAACTATATTATTGGGATTCGTTTTTGGAGGTGTTAGTCAATTTGGAGATTTATTTGAATCTAAATTTAAACGGATAGCAAACATAAAAGATTCAAGCCATTTATTACAAGGTCATGGTGGTTTTTTAGATCGTTTTGACTCATTAATAATTACAGCACCTACAACCCTTTTACTTATAAATTTATTGGAGAAATTTTGAAAAAATTAATTTCATTTATTACTATATTATTAATTATTAATTGTGGTGATGAATCTAAGAATACCGATTGGGGAATTGATTCTTCCAATTTGCCTCCAAATGAAAATAAAGGAGATTGGATAATTTTACATGAGTTAGGTGACCCTGATAAATTACATCCAATAGTTTCAACAGGTGCGAGTTCTACATATATCGAAAGTATGATTTTTCAAACCTTAATGGAAACAGATAATGAGACACTTGAACTTGTTCCTGTTCTTGCTGATGGTTTTCCAGAAATTTCAGATGATAGATTATCATATACTTATAAAATTAGAAAAGATGCATATTTTTCTGATGGCACTCCAATAACAGGTGAATCATTTATATTTTCTTTAAAAGCAATTAAAAACCCATTTTCAGATTCTGCGCCAAGTCGAAATTATTATAAAGATGTTCAGAAGGCGGAACTCGTAAATGGAGATCCATATAAAATTAAATTTACATGTAGTGATGTTTATTTTAAACACGATTTATTTATTGGTAGTAATCTGTATGCATTTCCGAAACATATTTATGACCCTAATGGATATATGGATGAATATACTTTTAGTGAATTAGATAAATTATTATTAGATTCCGAGGAAAAAGATGCAATTGAATTTAATAAAACCCCTGCATTTTTATTTGCTGAATATTTTAATAGTACTGAAGTTGGAAGAAACCCGATTGGTTCGGGACCTTATTTATTTAAAAGTTGGGTGACCGATGATCGAATTACATTGGAGAGAAACCATGATTATTGGGGTGATAAAGTAGCTGGAAAAGAAAAAGTAAATTATGTAGAAAAATTAATTTATAAGTCAGTTAAAGAATTTTCTGTTGCTCTTACAGGGTTAAAGAAAGGCGAAATTGATATGGTGAGAAGCTTAACACCAGATTTATTTTATAATCAAACTGATTCTAAAAAATTCACTGAAAACTATAATAAAGAAACATTTTATTATCCATCATATACATACTTAGGGTGGAACAATGCACACCCAATATTTAAAGATAAAATGGTAAGAAAGGCAATGACACATTTATGTAATAGAGAACAAATTATTGAGTCTGTTTATTATAATGACGGTCAAATTGCTAAAAGTAGTGTATATTTTAAACGACCTGAATTTAATGATAAAATTGAACCTTATTCATTTAATCCCGAAATAGCCCGTAATTTATTAAAAGAAAGTGGTTGGACTGATTCGGACAATGACGGAATTTTAGATAAAATAATTGATGGAAAATTAACAAAATTTAAATTTCGTTTTTTAACAAATGTAGGAAATGAGAAGAGGAAACAAGTTGGTTTAATAATGGTTGAAGAAATGCGTAAAGTTGGAATTGAAGCTGATTTACAAACAATGGAATGGTCTGTATTTTTAAATAATGTCCGAGATCATAAATTTGATGCAATAATTTTAGGGTGGGCAATGCCAATAACAGATTCAGATCCATATCAAATTTGGCACTCATCTCAAGCCGAAAATAGAGGGTCTAATTCAATAAGTTTTAAAAATGATCGAGTAGATGAGTTGATTGAAAAAAATCGAAAAGAATTTGATTCAAAGGTTAGAAAAGAATACATGCTTGAATTTCAAGAAATACTGCATGAAGAACAACCATATACATTTGTAGTTGTACCAAAATCTAATATTTCATATCATAAACGGTTTAGAGGAATTGAGATTTATCCATTTAGACCAGGGTATGATTTGCGTGAATGGTGGGTGCCCAAAACACTTCAAAAATATTCTAAATAGAGCCATAATTGCTTAACTATTTATTTCGTCGGGTACTCCTAATTATTCCCACATTATTTGTGATTACGATTTTATCTTTTGCTATTTCTCGATTAGCTCCAGGAGATCCAGCTGAATTAAAAGCAGGTATAGGTTCTTCACAGGACTTATCCTCTGGCGAAGGTAATGATCTAAATGAGCGAATGATTCAGTTAATTCGTAAACAATGGCATTTAGATAAACCTATGTTTTATTTTTCATTTTTTGAAAAAATTGAAAAGGAATTTCCTAAACCAATATTTAATAGAATTAACTTGAAATGGAACGGTACACAAAACCAATATCATATTTGGACAGCTAATGTTTTAAAATTAGATTTTGGGAATTCATTTAGAGATAATCAGCCTGTTATTGATAAAATTAAAGAACGAATTCCAATTACATTAACCTTAAATTTAATTTCAACAATTCTAGCTTATTTAATTGCAATTCCACTTGGTATTTTTTCAGCTGTACATCAGCATTCAATTTGGGATAGAATAAGCACGGTTGCTGTTTTTATTTTATACTCATTACCCAATTTTTGGATTGGTACGATGCTTATCATTTTTTTTGGTGGAGGAGATTTTTTTAATTGGTTTCCTTATGCTGGTTTATATTCAAATAATTATGAATATTTAACAACTTTTGGGAAGTTTAAAGATTTATTACATCATTTAATTTTACCAATAATAGTTTATACTTATGGTAGTTTTGCATATTTATCTCGCCAAATGAGAGTGGGAATGCTTGAAGTTATTCGGCAAGATTTTATTCGAACTGCAAGGGCAAAAGGATTGTCTGAAAAGACCGTAATTTATAAGCATGCTTTGCGGAATTCATTAATTCCAATTGTAACAATTTTAGCATATATCTTACCTGCAATGATTGGTGGTAGTGTAATTATTGAAACAATTTTTACTATTCCAGGAATGGGTTCATTAGCATTTGAAGCAATTACTTCTAGGGATTATCCAATTGTAATGGCCGTTTTTACAATTTCAGCGTTTCTAACTTTAATTGGAATGTTAATTGCTGATTTATTATACTCAATTGTTGATCCACGGATTACCTTTGGAAGTAAAAGTTAATCGTGAAAAAAGGTCAATCATATAGAGAAATTGTTTCTCGTCAATTTAAAAAAAATAAACCAGCTGTAATTAGTGCATATTTAATTTTAGGTATTTTCATGGTTGCATTATTTGCTGATGTTTTATCTAACGATAAACCATTAACTTGTAAAATTAAGGGTGAAAGATATTTTCCTGTATTTAAAGAATATATTGTAAAAATAGGATTATCAAATTGGCAGAATAATTTGCAAAATGCAGATTGGAAAAATTTGAATTATGAATCTGTCGTTTGGCCGATTGTTCCATATTTACCTACAAGTTTAGATTATCGAGCTCGGTTTCATTCTCCAAGGCCAGGTCATTGGTTAGGGACAGATCAAATTGGAAGAGATGTATTAAGTGGTATGATACATGGTACTCGAACAGCGCTTGCCGTTGGGTTAATTTCAATGGGAATTGCTATTGTGATTGGGTTAATCTTAGGTGCATTTGCAGGTTATTATGGAGGAGTTTTAGATTTAATTGTTCAACGAATAATTGAAATTATGATGACTATTCCAACTTTCTTTTTAATTATTACGGTAGTCGCATTTTATCCTGGTGGTGGAATTTGGTTAATAATGGTAATAATTGGATTAACATCATGGCCTGGTGTTGCTCGGTTTACCAGAGCTGAATTTTTAAAAATTAGAAATATGGATTTTGTTGTTGCTGCACAGGCTTTAGGATATTCAGCTCCCAGAACAATATTTAAACATGTATTGCCAAATGCAATAGCACCCGTTTTAGTTATATCTGTTTTTGGAATTGCATCAGCTATTTTAACGGAATCAGGTTTAAGTTTTTTAGGATTTGGTTCAGCATCATCTGTTTCTTGGGGTTCAATATTATCAATTGCAAGAGGGGCAAATTATGCATGGTGGATGGCGGTATTTCCAGGCACAGCAATATTTATAACAGTGACAATTTATAATTTACTAGGTGAAGGGTTAAGAGATGCAATGGACCCTCGATTAAAAAAATAAGGATTATGACAGGAAGTTTTAAATTAGATAAAATAAATAAAATACTTGCTACTGATTGTGGTTCTACAACTACAAAAGCAATATTAATCCAAAAAGTTGATGGTGTTTATCGATTAACGCATCGAGGTGAAGCTCCTACGACTGTTGAAGCTCCATTTGAAGATGTTACTAAAGGTGTATTAAATTCGATTATTGAATTGGAAGAGCTATCTGGAATTAAAATATTAGATGGTGAAAAGATTATGAGTCCTTCTGAAGAAAATAAAGGAATTGATATTTTTATTTCAACGAGTTCTGCAGGTGGTGGATTACAAATGATGGTTGGTGGTGTAGTAAAGGGTATGTCTGGTGAAAGTGCTCAACGGGCGGCCTTAGGTGCTGGTGCGATTGTGATGGATGTGCTCGCATCAAATGATGGTCGATTATATCATGAAAAAGTAAAACGAATTAGGCAATTACGCCCTGATATGATTTTACTTTCGGGTGGAATTAATGGTGGTACTGTAAATCATGTTGTTGAATTAAGTGAAGTGCTTCAGGCTGCAAATCCAAAACCGAGATTGGGAATAAATTATAAATTACCTGTGATTTTTGCTGGTAATGAAGATGCCACTGAAATGATTAAAAAAAGATTAGAAAATACAACTGATTTAATCTGTGTTGAAAATATCCGACCGACACTTGAGGAGGAAAATTTAAAACCAAGCCGAGATAAAATTCATGATTTATTTATGGAACATGTAATGGCTCAAGCGCCTGGGTATAAAAAATTAATGAGTTGGACAAATGTGCCAATTATGCCGACTCCTGGTGCCGTAGGTGAAATAATACAAAAAATTGCTGAACAAGATAATATTTCAGTTGTTGGTGTTGATATTGGGGGAGCGACAACCGATGTTTTTTCAGTATTTAAACAAAAGTTTAATCGTACGGTAAGTGCAAATTTAGGTATGAGTTATTCAATTTGTAATGTTTTAGCTGAGGCTGGAATTGAAAATGTATCACGATGGGTGCCATTTGATTTAGATCAAAAAGATTTGACAAATCGAATTGCAAATAAAATGATTCGGCCGACAACAATTCCACAAACACTTATTGCGTTAAAAATTGAACAAGCAATTGCAAGAGAAGCACTAAGACTATCATTTAAACAGCATAAGGAATTTGCTGTTGATTTAAAAGGTGTTCAACAAGAACGAACAATTTCTGATGCCTTTGAACAGTCAAATTCAGGTAATACGCTTGTAAATATGCTTGAATTAGATTTGTTAGTTGGATCTGGTGGAGTTTTATCTCATGCACCAAGAAGAGCTCAGTCTGCGAGAATGTTAATTGATGCATTTATACCAGAGGGGATAACGCAACTAGCAGTAGATTCAATTTTTATGATGCCACAACTTGGTGTACTTTCAACAGTACATACTCAAGCAGCAGTAGAAGTTTTTGAAAAAGATTGTTTGATTTATTTAGGTACTTGTATCGCACCAACAGGTGAATTACCAAAAGACTCTTTAATGTTCAAATATGAAATTAATTTTAATAGTGAAATTATTAAAGGAGAAATAAAATCAGGGGAATTAAAATTAATAAGTGCACCTGATGGGTTTTATAATTCAAAATTAATTCCTGGGAAAAATTTAGATATTGGGGCAGGTATTAATGAACCAATTAACACCAAATTAAGAGGTGGAGTAGTTGGAATATTCTTAGATGGGAGAGGCCGGAACCCATTTATCATACCTGAAAATAATGAAGATAGAGTTAAATCTTTAAATAATTGGTCATATGCAAGTAATGAATACCCTGAAGGAAAAATGTAATGGCAAGATCATACACTCCTGGATTAAAAGTATTAGCGAATACAAAAGTCGAAAAGAATAGAAGATTACCATTAAAAGGTAAAGTGCTAGTTGAAGTAGGAGAAAAAGTAGAAATTAATACAATTGTAGCTTCTACCAAAATTCCTGGAAATGTACAAATGCTAAATGTCGCTAAAAAATTAAATATTGATTCTGAGATAGTTAAAGAATCTATGCTAGTAAAAATTGATGATTCTATTACAAAAGGGCAATTAATTGCGGAAAGTAAAGGATTATTTGGATTATTTAAGAGTCAATTAAAATCTCCTATTGATGGAACTATTGCAAATATTTCAGATGTAACAGGTCAAGTTATTTTATCTGAGCCACCCATTCCAATTGAAGTGAATGCATATTCATCTGGGAAAATAAAATCAATAATTCCAGAAGAGGGCGTTGTTGTTGCATCACAGGGAGCTTTAATTCAAGGGATATTAGGAATTGGTGGAGAAAATCAAGGTATTCTTGAAATAGTTGTAAACTCAAGAGATGAAATATTAACTGAAAATCACATTAATGAGTCCCATGAAAATAAAATTATTATCGGTGGATCTTTTTTAAATTTTGAAGCGTTTGAAAAAGCTAAAAAAATTGGTGTAGCAGGAATTGTTGTTGGTGGATTTAATTATAATTCACTTTCTAAAATTTTAGGCTATAATTTAGGTGTAGCAATTACAGGCTCAGAAGAATTAGGAATTTCTTTGATGATTACAGAGGGTTTTGGTGAAATTTCAATGGCAGAGAGAACTTTTAAAATATTTAAACAATTTGATGGGCGAATGGCTGTAATTAATGGATCTACTCAAATTAGAGCAGGTGTAATTAGACCAGAAGTAATTATTCCACATGAAGATGATGAAAAGGTTGAATTATTAACTGAAAGTGATTTAATTATTTCTGAAGGATCAAAGGTAAGAGTTATTAGAGATCCTTATTTTGGAATGGTTGGAACTGTAATTGAATTACCTTCACCATTAACTGAACTAGAATCTGAAACAGAAGTACGAATTGCAAAAGTAAAATTTAATAATAATCAAATCGAAATTATTCCACGAGCAAATTTAGAAATGATTTTATCAAAATAATGATGCAAGAACTAGAATTAACTGAAAAAGATCATATTAAAAATTTAGCAAAACGAATATTTGATCATGGATTTTCAATACCAGCAATTTTGTTTTTAGAAATGATGAAATATGTATCATTTTTAGGTAGTCAGACAATGGTATTTTTTGGACCATTTCTAACCGTATTTATAAAATCTGATCCATATTATAAAATGGCAGAATTAATGGAAGATAAAAATAATGTTGAATTTCTTATGTTAGAAATTGAAAAATTAGAATCAGAAAAGAAAGCTCAAAATGGATAAACGAATTATAACTTTTATAGGAATTTTTGTTTTTATCGTTGGTATTTATTATTTAGGAAATGGTAATATTTTTGTAAATGATAAAAATACTATTTTTGTATCCGTAATTATTGTCTCATTAACAATTAGTTTTTACATTCAAAAGGCGAGGTCTGGTGAAGAAATTTATCTAAGGCCACTTTCTGCACTTAAAGCAATTGAAGAGGCTGTTGGTAGAGCGACTGAAATGGGTAAATCTGTTTTATTTGTTCCTGGTATTTCAGATATGGATCAAGTTGAAACAGTTTCAGGAATGGTCGTTCTAGGGCATGTAGCAGAGATGACAGCAAGTTATGAGACCGGGTTAAATGTTCCTGTTTCTAAAGCAATTGTAATGGAAGCTGCTAGAGAAACGACGAGTGAGGCATATTTAAGAGCTGGGAGACCAGATTTATTTTATGATGACATGGTTCATTATGTTACCGAAGATCAATTTGCATATGCAGCAGGTGTAAATGGAATAATGATGAGAGAAAAACCAGCAGCCTGTTTTTATCAAGGTAAGTTTTATGCAGAGTCATTAATTTTTGCTGAAACAGGGAATTCGATTGGTGCAATTCAAATAGCTGGAACAGGTTCACAGGCTCAAATCCCATTTTTTGTAACTGCCTGCGATTATACTTTAATAGGTGAAGAGTTTTTTACTGCAAGTGCATATTTATCAGGTAAACCCGAAATGCTTGGAAGTATAAAAGGCCAAGATATTGTAAAATCTTTAATTATGGTATCTATTATTACTGTTTTATTTTTTGATGTATTTAATCAAATTGGTTTATTAAATTTTAATATTACTAAATTTTTAACATTTTAATAAAGGAAATATATATGCTAAAACGAATTATTCCACTATTAATTGTAGTATCGATTGGGCTTTTGACTTTATTTGGGCATTTTATAAATGTTGAATTTATTCAAGATTTTGTGGATAATGATTCAACTCAATGGTATGATATCATTGCTTCATTTGCTATATTTTTAGGTGCACTTAATTTAATTAAATTGCAATCATTAAATATTATTCGAAAAAAGAAAAATTGGCAATACAGTTTACTCGCAGTATTATCTTTTTTTCTAGTAATATTTGCTGGTTTCTTTTTTAGGGGTACAAACTATGTTGAATTATCAGGAATTCATAATAAGGAGGAACTTTCTTTTATAGTATCAAAATTAACAAAATCTCCCCAAGAACAAATCTTATCAAATATTAATTCTACTGAGGCAGAATATGAAATTCCTAAAATATATATGTCTGGATCTTCTGCGGAATCATTATTAAATGAATTGTTACCATTTGCGGATTCTGGTGAAGTTAAACAAAAAAAATGGGGAGCACATTTAAATACAGATGGTTCCTTATTTTATTGGATTTTTGATTATATTTTTACTCCATTATCAGCAACAATGTTTGCATTATTGGCATTTTTTGTTGCTTCAGCTTCATATAGAGCATTTAGAATTCGAAACTTTGAAGCAACTTTATTATTAGTTTCTGGGATTATTTTAATGTTGGGACGAGTTCCGGTGGGTGCATTAATTCCCGCATGGATTATTGGATATATTTGTGTTTTAGGAATCGGAGCAGGAATAGCACCGTTTATAAAAAATAAACAAACTTTTTTAGGAATAATTTTGATTCTATTTATAATAAATACTGGAATTGCCTTTTTGAATGGTTGGAACCCTGAAGCACCATCTTTCTTATTTTTACCTAATTTACAAAATTGGATTTTTACTGTACCAACTGCTGCTGGTGCAAGAGCTATGATGATTGGGATTGCTTTAGGTATTGTAGGAACATCATTTAGAATTATAACGGGATTGGAAAGATCCTTTTTAGGAGAATAGAATGGAATTAATAAAAAATATATTTATTAATATTGGTACAATAAATAGAAGATGGATTTTTCTAATTGTAGGTCTTTCTGTATTATTACCGTTATTATTTCCTATTAAAATCCCTATTCAACCAACTTTACATTCACAACAGGTTTATAATGCATTAAAAAATTTAGAACCAAACTCTAATATATTGCTATCTTTTGAATATGGTCCAAGTACTAAGCCTGAGATTCACCCAATGGCTATTGGTGTGCTTCGACTTTTGTTTAAAAATGAACATAATGTGTATGCAATGGCACTATGGCCTGATGGATTATTTATGTCTCAAGATGCTTTTAAACAAGTAGCTAAGGATGAGTTTAATAAAAAATATGGTGTGGACTATGTGAATTTAGGTTTTAAGCCTGGAAATGAAGCAGTCGTAAAAGGAGTCGCTTCTGATATCCGAAAGCTTTATACGGTTGACTCTCAAGGCACATTGGTTAAAGATATAGAAATGATGAAAGACATACAAAATATAAATGATTTTGATTTTGTATTTAGTTTTTCTGCAGGGTACCCAGGTTCAAAAGAATGGTTGCAATTTGCAACAGACCCTCATAACATCCCATTATCAACAGGGTGTACTTCAATTCAAGTAACTGAAATTTTACCCTATGTTGAAAACGAGCAAATATTAGGTGTGCTTGCAGGTATGCCTGGAGCAGCAGAATTTGAAAATTTAATAGGCGAGACTGGTTCTGCAACTGGGTTAATGGCGGCTCAATCTTTCGCACATATTATAATTATTTTATTTATAATTTTAGGAAATTTAACTTATTACTTTACGCGTAAAAAAGGACGGAAATATTAATGAGTAATATCGAAATAATTGGTGCATGGATTTCAGTTCTATTCACTTTATCAATTTTAAGTTATTTATATAAAGATAATCCATTTTATAAATCTGCAGAGCATATTTTTGTCGGTGTTTCAGCTGGGTATTGGGCATCAACTTTTTTCTGGACCCAAGTATATCCTAATTTATTTGGACGGCTTTGGCCAGCATCTCAAATGAATAGTAGTGATAGCTTCTTATTGACATTATGGTATTTCCCATATCATGTAATTAGAAATTTAACAACATTATTTGGATTAGCAAAAAATGATATATTTCCTGTAACTGGTATTGAAAGTGGTTTTGAAGAAATTTCATTTAGTTATTTAATCCCATTTTTTTTAGGAATGTTTATGCTCATGAGGTTAATTAAGAAATTATCATGGTTAGCACGGTGGGCAATTGCATATACAGTAGGAATGGCTGCAGGGCTTAGGTTTTATGGATTTTTAAGTTCTGATATTGTTGAACAGATTAGAGGTTCTACTATTGATTTAAGTGTGGGACCTATTGAAATAATAAATAGTTTGATTTTAATTTTTGGTACATTAACGGGATTATTATATTTTTTCTTCTCAAGAAAAGATACAGGTTTGATAAGTAAGTTTAGTAAAATAGGTATCTATTTTTTAATGATTTCATTTGGAGCATCTTTTGGTTTTGCAGTAATGGGACGGATTTCATTGTTGATAGGTCGATTTAATTCACTTATTGAATATAATGGCAAAGAGTATTATTATAGTTCTCTTTGGATTTTAGTTTTTATGATTGTAACATTAGCTTATTGGGGATTTAAAAATAATGATAAGCATGAGCCTGCTAATTAATTGAAAATGACACAACCAATATTACAAGTTAAAAACCTTAAAACTTATTTTAAAACAGATAATGGAATTGCTCATGCGGTAGATAATGTATCATTTAATCTAAATGCAGGTGAAACTTTAGGAATTGTAGGTGAATCTGGTTGTGGAAAATCAGTTACTTCATTATCTATAATGAGATTAATTGATCAACCACCAGGTTTTTTTGCAGGTGGTGAGATTTTATTTAAAGGTGAAAACCTCCTAGAAATGAATGATGATCAAATGAGAAATGTTAGAGGTAATAAAATTTCTATGATTTTTCAAGAGCCAATGACATCTCTAAATCCTGTTTTTACGATAGGGAATCAAATTATTGAAGCTGTTCAATTACATCAAAAATTAGATTTTGAAAAATCTAGAAAAAAAGCAATTGATATGTTAGATCTTGTAGGGATTCCAGCACCAGACCAAAGGATAGATGAATATCCGCACCAATTGTCTGGTGGGATGAGACAGCGAGTAATGATTGCTATTTCCCTATCATGTAACCCGGAAATACTAATTGCTGATGAACCAACAACAGCATTGGATGTTACAATTCAAGCACAGATATTAGAATTAATTCAACAACTACAAAATGAATTAAATTTGGCTGTGATAATGATAACACATGATTTAGGTGTAATTTCAGAAATTTGTAATAGAGTAATAGTAATGTATGCGGGGCAAGTTGTAGAACAAGGTATGATAAAAGAAATTTTCAAATCACCTAAACATCCATATACTAATGGATTAATGAAGTCTATTCCTATAATAGGTGAAAATAAAAATACAGAATTATATAATATTAAGGGATTAGTTCCAAATGCAACTGAATTTCCAAAAGGATGTCATTTTCATCCAAGATGTGAATTTGTTGTGAATAAATGCAAAGAGGAATTACCAAATATTGAATCAATAACAAATAATAGTGAACATGTAGTTCGATGCTGGGAAGCGTAAATAAAAAGGAATCTAACTATGAATGATATTTTAACACAATTAAGAATAAAAGACTCTAATCTAGGATGTGGAGTTGGAGGATCGCCTTCATTTGCAACTGGTGATGGAGGAATATTAAAATCATTTAATCCAACAACAGGTGAAAAATTGGCCGAAATTAAAATGGGTTCGGAGGCTGATTATGAGACCGCAGTTCAAGAATCTTTAAAAGCTTTTGAATCTTGGAGAATGGTGCCTGCACCTATTAGAGGTCAATTAATTTTAAAAATGGCAAATGAGCTTAGGGATAAGAAAGATTTATTAGGTAGCTTAGTTGCATTGGAAATGGGTAAGATAAAAGCTGAAGGAGATGGTGAAGTTCAAGAAATGATTGATATTGCGGATTTTGCAGTTGGGTTATCTCGCCAATTATATGGACTTACTATGCATTCGGAGAGACCATTACATCGAATGTATGAACAATGGCATCCTCTTGGTATTGTTGGGGTAATTTCTGCTTTTAATTTTCCTGTTGCTGTTTGGGCATGGAATGCATTTATTGCTGCTGTGTGTGGAAATATTACACTCTGGAAACCATCATCTAAAACGCCTTTATGTGCAGTTGCTATACAGGAATTATGCAATGATGTATTAAAACGAGAAGGTTATCCTGCAATATTTAATATGATAATTGGTCGTGGCTCTACAATTGGTGAAAAAATGATTAATGATAAAAGAGTATCATTAATTTCAGCAACAGGATCAACCAAAATGGGTAAACGAATTGGTGAAGTTGTAGGTGGAAGGCTAGGAAAAACAATTCTTGAATTAGGTGGGAATAATGCGATTATTGTAGATGAATCTGCTAATATGGATATAACTATTCCTGGCATTGTTTTTGGATCTGTTGGGACTGCTGGGCAAAGATGTACAAGTACACGAAGAATATTTGTTCAAAAAAATATGAAAAATGAACTTGTTGAAAACTTAATTAATGCATATAAACAAGTACCAATTGGAGATCCTTTATCAAGTGATACTTTAATGGGACCCCTTATTGATGACTCTGCAATTACAGATTATAAAAATGCTTTAGAAAAAGTTATTGAAGAAGGTGGAGAAATAGTTTATGGTGGAAATGTTTTAGAAAGAGCAGGATCTTTTGTGGAACCAACAATTGTCTTAGCAAAAAATGAATTTAAAATTGTACAGGAAGAAACCTTTGCACCAATTTTGTATATTATTGAATATGATACAATTGAAGATGCAATGAGAATGCATAATGATGTTCCTCAGGGATTATCGTCGTCTATATTTACTAATAATATAATGAATTCAGAGAAATTTCTTTCACATATGGGAAGTGATTGTGGTATTGCAAATGTAAATATTGGTACATCTGGTGCTGAAATTGGTGGTGCTTTTGGTGGTGAAAAAGAAACAGGTGGGGGGCGTGAGTCAGGATCAGATGCATGGAAGGCGTATATGAGAAGACAAACAAATACAATTAATTGGAGCACGGAATTACCGTTAGCTCAAGGTATATCATTTAACTTATAAAAATTATTAGGAGAAATTATGGGAGTTTTAGCAACGAATGTTAGAAATGTTTTAAATAAGAATTTATTAGCCGATGGTTTTGAACCAATAATGGATTTAGATAAAAGTCATGGTTCATGGATTGTTGACGAGCGAGATGGACAAGAATACTTGGATATGTTTTCAATGTTTGCTTCAGGAGCAGTTGGTTATAATCATTCAAAAATTCATGCAATTAAAGATAAATTAGCAAAGGCTGCAATTCATAAACCAACATTATCAGATGTTTATAATACAATGTTTGCTGAATTTTTAGAAACATTTAATGAAATTGCAATTCCAAGTTATTTAAAACATGCTTTTTTTATAGAAGGTGGAGCACTTGCAGTTGAAAATGCGTTGAAAATTGCATTTGATTGGAAAGTTAGAAAAAACATGGAAAAAGGTATTCCTGAAATAGACACAAAGATTATCCATTTTAAACAGGCATTTCATGGAAGAAGTGGGTACACTTTGTCATTAACAAATACTACCGATCCTCGAAAAACAATGTATTTTCCTAAATTTGATTGGCCACGTATTAATAATCCATATTTACGATTTCCAATTACTGAATCTGTTTTAGATGATGTTAAAAAAGCTGAAGCAATTGCTTTAAATCAAATAAAATCTGCAATCGAAAATGACCCAAATGGAATGGCTGCAATTTTAATTGAACCAATTCAAGGTGAAGGTGGAGATAATCAATTTAGAGATGAGTTTTTTGTTGCATTAAGAGAATTATGCGATGATAATGATATGCTTTTAATCTTTGATGAAGTTCAAACCGGATTAGGAATTACGGGTAAAATGTGGGCTCATGAACATTATTCAGTTAAACCCGATATTATGGCATTTGGAAAAAAATCTCAAGTATGTGGGGTTCTCGCTGGTGAACGTATATTAGAAGTTGATAATAATGTTTTCACCGAGTCAAGTCGAATAAATTCTACTTTTGGTGGAAACTTAGTTGATATGGTTCGTTTTCAGGCAATTTTAGAAATTATAAAAAATGAAAACTTAGTTGAACATGCAAAAGATATGGGAGATTATTTACTTCAACAAATAAAAGGTTTAATGGTAGAGTTTCCAGGATTTGTTACAAATGCAAGAGGATTAGGATTGTTCTGTGCATTTGATTTACCATCAGGAACTGAAAGAGATGATGCTTGGGCTGAAATGATGAAAAATAATCTTTTAATTTTACCATCTGGTGATCAATCAATTCGCTTTCGACCTCATCTGAATGTGACAAAGGAAGATATAGATAAAGCAATTGAGATTGCAACAGAATCTCTTGGAAATTGTTTGAAATAACTGATGGGATTCCTCTATATTGTTGCTACCCCAATTGGAAATTTAGGGGATTTAACATTCCGTGCTGTTGAATTATTAAATGAAGTTAATATTATTGCTACTGAGGATACGCGTCAAACTAAAAAGCTTTTAAATCATTATGAAATTAATTCTAAAATGGTTTCTTATCATGAATGGAACGAAATTGAAAGAGCAATTGAATTATGTAATGAAATTCAAAATGGAAAATCAATTGCTTTAGTTACAGACGCAGGAACTCCTTGCATTTCTGACCCTGGTTTTAGAATTGTAAGGCAAGCACAAAAGCAAAATATAAAAATAAGAACAATTCCAGGAGCAAATGCTGGAATTTCAGCTCTTTCAATTTCAGGTTTACCGTCAGATAGTTTTTTCTTTGATGGATTTCTACCCAAAAAAAAAGGGCGAAAAACAAGATTTGAATTTTTATCAACATTAGATTGTTCAATTATTTTATATGAATCTCCTCATCGAATATTAAAAACTTTGACTGATATTCATTATTATTTAGGAAATCGTTTTGTATCTATTTCTAGAGAATTAACAAAGAAATTTGAAGAAGTTGAGACGAAGCAAATTATTGAATTAATTGGCAAATATGAAAATAAAAAAGCAAAAGGTGAGTTTGTATTAATTATTGCAAAAGAAGGATATACCCTTTAAAATGCTTATTTCATTTGAAGGAATTGATGGATGTGGTAAAACAACACAAATAAATTTATTAAAAGAAAAATTTGATTCTCAAAAAATAAAATATATTTCGATAAGAGAGCCGGGTAGTACACAAATTTCTGAACAAATTAGAACAATTTTATTAAATTCAAAAAATACAGAAATTGCTTCTGAAACAGAGTCTTTACTCTTTACTTCTGCTAGGGCACAAATTATTAATGAAATAATAATTCCTGCATTAAATGAAAATAAAATTGTTATTTGTGATCGATTTATTGATAGTACGATTGCATATCAAGGTTATGGTCGAGGAATGGATATAAAAAAGTTGGAAATAATTAATTTATTTGCAATACAAAAAGTTATTCCCCAGTTTACATTTTATTTAGATATTTCTGTTGAAGAAAGCCAATTACGACTTTCGCAAAATGGTTTAGATCGAATGGAATCTTCTGGGTATGATTTTTTTAATAAAGTTAGAAATGGGTATTTTGAAATTGCTAAAGAGAATAAAAATCGTGTACATGTTATTAATGGACTGAAATCGAGAGACGATATTTTTGCATCTATTTTATCTATATTAGAATTGGATTGAAATTCAATTAATAAATCTTTTTAAATTATAAGTACATAAAAAGGTTGAATTTCAACTATATGTAAATAATGATTATATGCTTTTATACCTAAAATTTGTAATCATTTTATTATTAATCATGATTCAATATAAAATAATAATTAAATAAAATTTGAAAAATAATACAATAGAATTGCATAGTAAAATATATTCAAATAATAAGACCTACTATATAGAAACCTATGGTTGTCAAATGAATGTATATGATTCAGAACTTGTTGCAACTCAATTAAAAAAATCAGGCTATGTAAAAACCGAAAATATTGAAGTTGCAGATGCTATTTTTTTAAATACATGTGCAATTCGAGATAAAGCAGAAGAAACTGTACATAATCGATTATCAAATTTGCATATTTTGAAAAAGAAAAAACCAGAAATGATTCTTGGTGTATTAGGTTGTATGGCTCAAAACTTAAAAAATGATTTATTAGAATCTAAACCATTTGTTGATGTGATTTTAGGTCCAGATTCATATCGACGAATTCCTGAATTAATTCAATCTCGAACTCAAGAGAATAGCAATATAGTTGATATAAAATTATCAAAATTTGAAGTATATGAAGATTTATATCCATCAAGAAATGAAGGAATAAATGCATGGATTTCTATTATGCGTGGATGTGATAAATTTTGTACTTTTTGTATTGTACCGTTTACAAGAGGGCGAGAAAGAAGTAGTTCAATAGAGAGTATAGTTGAAGAAGCAAAAAAATGTGTAGCTGAAGGATTTATTGAAATTACATTATTAGGCCAAAATGTAAATTCATATCGAACTCCAGAGGGTGCATTTCCTGAATTATTAAAAGAAATTGCACAAATACCAGGTGTTAAGCGAATTCGTTATACTTCGCCACACCCTCAAGATATTGAAGATGATTTGCTACAAGTAATGAAAGATTATGATAATATTTGTAATCACATTCATTTACCATTACAGGCTGGGGCTGATCGAATATTAAAGCGAATGAATAGAACTTATACGAAAGTAGAGTTTTTAAATTTAGTCGATAAAATTCGTAAATATATGCCTGATTGTTCATTATCAACAGATGTAATTGTAGGTTTTCCTGGTGAAACGGATGATGAATTTTTAGAAACTTTAGATGTAATGGAAAAAGTTGAATTTAATAGTGCTTTTATGTTTAAATATTCATCACGACCCGGGACAAAAGCATCAGAATATACAGATCAAATTGATGAAAATATAAAACAGACACGACTCGAATCATTAATTTTATTACAAAAAGAAAAGACCTTGATTGCAAATAAAAAATTAGTTGGAACAGTACAGGAGGTTGTCGTTGAAAAAGAAAGTAAAAAATCTGAACATCAATGGGCAGGGCGTACAAATGGAAATACATGGGTTATTTTTGATAAATCCAATGAATCAGTTAAAGATATTATAAAAGTTTTAATCACCGATGCACGAGGCATCACATTATTTGGACAGAGAGAAAATTAAATGAGATTAATAAAATCACTATTAGGAATTATAATTTTAGTTGGAGCCGCGTTTTTTCTATATCAAAATCAGGTAATTAACCCTAATGATTTAACTATTTGGCTTTATTATGGAAAAGAAGTTACATTGAAATTACCTGTAATTATTGCATTGTCATTTCTTATAGGTGCAATAATCGGATTACTATTATCCGCAATTCAAATTATTTCTCATAAAACTGAAATCATGTCTTTAAAGTCAGGGAAGCGAAAATTACAGGTTGAATTAGATACATTAAGAAATCAAGCAATATCAGATGATATTGAATTAAAAGATGCGTCTGAAAATATAGAATTATGAATAACCCTTTATTTATATTATTAGTTTTAATTGCGATTGGTGGGGGGGTATATTATTATATCAGTCTTCGGCCAGGGAGTAAATCTTCACTTAAAGAATCATATTCTGAAGGATTAGATTTATTAGTTTCAGGCCAACGAAAAGAAGCGTATCAACATTTTAAAACTATTGTTCAACATGATACCAGTAATGTAAAAGCGTATATTAAATTAGGTCAAGTAATTCGAGAAGGTGGTAATCCAACTCAAGCTTTAAAGATACATAAAAATTTAACAATTCGCTCAAAAATTACAACATTTGAAAAAATTGAACTTCACAAAAATTTATCTCTTGATTATGCTGATTTAGGAAATTTAGAAAATGCAATTTCAGAGGCTGAAAATATTCTAAACTTAAATAGAACAAGTGAATGGGCATTATCTCATTTAATCGATTTTTATAAAAAGAAAGAAAACTGGGGGAAAGCCAGTGAATATTTGCATCAATATCAAGAGGTAACAAAAACACAAGATTCACATCTTGTTGGATTATATAAAATTCAAGAAGGTCGGATTGCATTAAAAAATAAAGAGTTCCAAAAATCTAGAGAATTATTAGAAGACAGTTTGAAAATTGATTCCGATTTATCTTCTGGATATTTATTTTTAGGAAATTCCTTTGCAGATGAAAGTGAAATTGCATATAAAAAAGCAATGGATATTGATGATAAAGAGTTTCAAACCCAAGGTGAAAAACAAGAATATGTTGAATTTGTTCATTTGGCAAAACAACAATTAGCAAGAGCTATTCCCATGTGGGTTCAATTTACAGAACGAGAGTCAGAGCAATCATGGTTAGTGTTACCTAAAATAAAAGATGCACTTTTTGCATTAAATCGCTTTAATGAAATTGAAGAAATACTTAAGAAAATTCTAAAAAATGATACAGATAATGTAGATGCAATTTCATCACTTGCAGATTTTTATAATCAAAAAGGTAGTCGTAAAGAGGCAATTGATATGATTACTTTTGCAATTGAAAAAGAGCCTGATTCATTAATTGCCAATGTTATTCGATTAAAACTTTCAACTTATAAAGGCGATTTAAATGAAGTTCGCAAAGATTGTGATAATTTAATTTCGTTATTTATGAAAGAAGTTTACCAACAAATGAATTCACATAATGTGAAGGGTGATATTGATTGGCTTGAAAAAAATAGCCCCAAAGGAACATCAATTCAAGCATGAAATTAATATTGCCATTTTTAATAATGGTATTCACAACTATTTCGGCATACCCAATTCAATCATTACGAGAACATATCATTTCTGGAAATTTAGATTATGTGAACCGATATATTCAAAATTTATCAGAAAGAGAAATAAATCAACCTGATTTTCAATTTTTAAATGGGTATATGTTAATTGATGGAAATGAATCCGCTCATATTTTTTCTAAAATAGAATTAACAGATTTATCGGGTCATTTAGCACCTGTATTATTGTATAAAAAAGCAAATATTCATTTTATTAATAATGAATTTGATCTTGTAATAAAACCATTGAAAAGTTTAATAAAAAAATATGATACATCTGAATATATTTCACCTTCAATTTCGTTGATAATTAATTCATATTTGCATTTAGGATTTCCTGATTCGGCTAATTATATTTTAGATTGGGCGAATAATAATATTGCTAATTTTTCATCAAATAAAAAAATAATATCTTCTTCAGAAATTGAAACAGTGAGTTATCAACCACAAGGTAAATTCACAATTCAGATTGGTGCATTTGGTAAAGAAATTAATGCGAACCAATCTATTAATAAATTTAAAAAATCAGGTTATCAATTACGAATTGATGAAATAAATGTAAAAGGTAAAATACTTTTTGCCGTAAGATATGGTTATTACCAATCTAAAAAAGAAGCAGAAGAAATACAAAGAAAAATTAAAAAAGACTTAGCAATCACAACTTATTTAAGAAAGTTAGAATAGATAATAGACTATCTACCATTGATTAGTTATAATTGGAAGCGAATGTGTTCCTGGTGGACACCTCAGTCTTCAAAGCTGTTTGAGGGGCAGAAATGTCCTTGGTGAGTTCGATTCTCACACGCTTCCGCAAAACATAAAAAAGCCTCGCAAATTGTGAGGCTTTTTAAT
>CAZGWH010000025.1:0-25963 GCA_964529325.1 uncultured bacterium
AAATATTTTAGGTATGAAATAATATTTATAAATATTGACGAAAGTAATTAGTAATTAGTTATTATCATATTAAAGTAAATTTAAATAAACTAAATGAGGAAGAATATTTCAATGAAACAAATTAAATTAAACATACTTACATTTTTTATTTTATTTCAAGGATTGAGTGCAATCGACTTTAATCCTGGCCCTTATGGACAACATTATTTTGATTTTGCTGGCCAGTTTAAACTACCCGATTTAAATGCGAAGTTACATGGAGATGTTAACCAAGATGAAACTTTAAATATACAAGATATTATTTTATACATAAACCACATCCTCAGTACTATTATTTTTAATGACGAACAGGTTTTATATGCTGATGTTAATACAGATGGAAATATAAATATTATGGATGTCACACAAATTATATTTAATATAACAAATGATATTGGTGCAGAATATGATTTTAGAAATAATTGGGATGGAAATAATTCGTATATTTTTATTCATTATCATTCAGCCGTTGCAAATTCTTCAGCTTTATGGAATTCAAATACAAAAATAGATTTTATTAATAATTCGCCTGATAATGTACATTATTTTTTCTTATCAGAAGGAAATAATCCAGAGCAAATGGCAATTGATATGAAGGCTGATTTTGATGAAGTTCTTCAAAACTTAACAGAAGAAGAATGGATACATTGGAATTCTCATCTTCATTTTATTCCTCAAAGGGTATCTACAATTAATAATTGGATATCTGAAATATTACCTGGAAAAGTTGCATTTGCTATTGATCGATTTCAGCAAATTAGGCAAATTGGCTATTTAGGAAACCCCTCAAGTTTTACAGGAACACATTTAAGTTATATTGCACATGAAGCTCATTATTTTAATTATGAATTTGAAAATATTTATGAACCAAATCGTGAATATGATGAAATCACAATTTTTGATAGAGAAATTTATACAGGTGGATGGGCATCAACAATTACGCAATTAGTTGAGTTTCCTACTAACGAGGAATTAAATAATTACTCTGGATTATCTGTTGATTTATTAAGAGGTTGTCCCGATTCAAATGGAAATTATAGTGATCAAGGTTGTGATGATTATGATCGTATTGCTCATCTTTATTTATGTGATGGAATATGTTATGATGAAATTGAATATTCATGGATTACCGAGCAGGGTATTTGTGAACAAAGTGGTTTTAGCTGGATAAATGAATCCTGTATTTCAACACAGTATTTTGGAAATGAGTCGCAAACATCTTGTGAAGAGCTTAATTATGGTTGGAATTATAATTCAGAATGTTATGAAATTGCAAGGTGGATAACTCCCTTTGACCGTCAACCCCACCATTTAACTGATATTACTCCTTTTTTAGCTAATACTAGACCTGGAGGAGTTAAAATGATAAAATATCAAGAATCAGGGTGGCCGAATAGTTTACTCACTCTCAAACTAAGATTATATTCTGAAGAAGCCGAAAGTACTCCTCAATCGTTTATTCCTATTTGGAATGGTACTGTTCAATTTAATCCAAATTACGGAGATAATCGTCCCGCAACTCAGTTTGAAGTTCCTGAAAATGCAACTAAGGTTGAATTTGTTTCCTATATCACAGGACATGGTTGGGGAAGTAATGGATGTTTTAATTGTTCAGAATTTTGTAATTCAAACCATATATTTTCAATAAATGGAGGTGAGTATGAATTTAGTAAGGACCACCCAGAAGCATCTGCAAATAATCATTGTATGTCAATTGAAATGATTTCTCAGGGAACAATTCCAAATCAATATGGCACTTGGGGATATGGAAGAGCAGGGTGGTGCCCTGGTTTAGATGTAGAACCATTTATTACTGATTTAACAAATCATGTATATATTGGTGCAAGTAATATAATTGATTATGATGCGTGTAGAGTGAGTGGAAATTCATGTGTTACACCGCCAGTCTGCCAAGGAGATGGTTATTGCCCTGAAATAGCAATGTCTTCTTATATAATTATTTCATATTAATTCGCTTTGACTATTTTATAATGGCGTTTATTACATTGGAGTCCTGATTTTTGCAGGCTGAAATTAAGTAATAAAAATTACTTCACTTTGTTTATTAAAACAGAATAATTGAATAGCTATTTGATTATATTATTTTTATTTAAACTTTCCAAAAAACTTGCGAATAGGTAGAGAGAGTAAATCTTTTTCTGTCAAATAGACCATAATTGCTGTTAAAATAATACTAAAGAAAATTACGCTATATGCAACAGCTCTCACTTTGATAAACCCATCATAAAGTAATTCACCTTCTGTAAATTTAAATAGTGGTAATTCTGCAAGTACGGCCGCAGCAAGCCCTTTAGGTATAATAGAAGATATGAGCACTGCTTCTCTAATTGATTCAGTTTTTGGTAAAATAAATTTAACAATTAAAAATCTAAATGCATATATACCGAGTGTAATTATTATACCGCCAACTAATATGAAAAAATTACCAAATTGTATTGATAATCCTAAATAGATAAAGAAAAATGTTTTAACTAAAAAGATAATTTCAGAGAAAAATTCTTTTTCAAATGCACTAAATTCTGCTAATTCATTTGAACTGAACTTTTTAACTATTGCTATCGGGATTTTTCTCGCATTTGCTAATAGAATACCAAAAACTAATACCGTTATTGGACCACTGTAACCCATGCTATCAGCTAAACCATAAATGATAAATAAAAATGCAAGAGTGGTAAACATTGTATTTGGAAATTGACGAATTTTTTCTAACACAATTGACCATAAAATTGCCCCACCTAGTCCCAATAAAGTTGCCATTACTAATGCAGTGAGCAATTCGCCTACAAATCCTAAAACAGTTAAATGCCCACTAATAAATGCATCTAAAAATGTTAATGCTAAAACAATACTTAAAACATCTGTGATAGCTGATTCTACAAATAAAAGAGATTTTGTTTTTTGTGAAATTTCTAAAAGGTTAATGAATGGCACTACAACTGCTGGTGAAATGCTTCCAAGTACAGCTCCTGCATAAATTGAAGTGAAAATCTCCTGTGTGATAAAAGTGAATACCAAAATAGTCGTTATGGAAAAAGTGATTATAAAAGTAATTAACGCAATAGGGATACTATCTTTAAGTGATTCTTTTAAATTATTAATTGATAAATGATTCCCACCTTCAAATAACATTAATATTAATGCAATTGAACTTAAAATAGGTCCTGCAAACCCGAAATCTTGAGGTTTTAAAATGTTTAAAAAACTAGGTCCAATTAATATTCCAATTAATATTAAAAGTAATACATCTGGGATTTTAGTTTTTTTAAACATTGCAGTGAAAATATGTGCTACAAAAATAATAATTCCAATTGATAGAACTAAATTTCCTAATTGACTATGATCCATTAATTTCTCCATTTTGATTATTGTCTATAAAGCAGTCTTGCATTACCCAAACTGAAATTATACTCATGAGTAATGAAGGTAAATATCCTAATCCAAATAAAATTTCAAAACCAGGAATATTTATTATTGCTAAAAATATAAAAATTATAAATAAATAAAATTCAATAGCTTTCCATTTTGATATAAGATGTAAAAATCCAGGATTATTTAAATTTGGGGTATTAATTGATAATTCTAAAATAATCCACGCAAGAATTCTAAAGAATAGAAATTCAAATGCTAATAATAGATTTGAAATAATTACTGCAGGTTGATATTTATCCCAAAGATTAAACTCATTTCCTAATGGCCATAAAAGATGTATTCCATATAAGAAAAAAAATGAATCCACCAGAATATGAGATAGAATTCCAATTGATAAACCCTTTCCCCAATTTCTTAATTTTGGTTTTTTTAACAACTCTGATAATATTTGAAAAAATAAATAAATAAAAATAATAAATAAAAAACTATGTGTGGCTTTACGGTGAAAAAAATGAACTGGGTCTAAAATATTAGTAAAAAGCTTTCCAAATGCAACTGCAAAAATATCTAAATCGGGGATGAGTGAACCAATAATTATTGGAACAATTAAGTTCTTTTTAATAAATGGAAGTTTTCCAGCATACATCCCTATTATTGCATGTGCTCCAGCGTGAGCCATTAATTAATTTCTTTATTTTGAAAAAAAATTAAATTGAAAGAATTGGTCAGTGGTGTGATGTGGTAGTAAATTTTCACATATAAATTTAGGAAAATATCATCATATTAACCACGCAGGAAAAAAAGAATATTTAAATGAAATAATGTCAATAAAACAAATAATTGAAAAACAACTAATAGAATGTTATTCTTTAGAAAATAATGAAAATTCTATTTATCACCCGATTAGATTTATTCAAGCTTCAAAATCATTAATTGGTATTAATCCTTCAGAACCAAATCAAATTTTGATTAATTGGAACGCAGATTATATTGATCAATTTAAAGTGAAACCAAATTTAGAGCAAGAATTTTCAAATGTTGAATTTTTTGCAAGCATGATAAATTTAGAAATTTTATTAAATGAAAAGAAATTTGATGAATCTAAAGACGAAATTTTAAGATTATTACAAGTTTCTACGGGTGAACCTATTCTTGAATTATTAATAATTTATTCAATAAAAGATTTAGTTAAGTTACCAACAATACTTTCAATATATAGGTCTGTAAAATTTTGTAGTGGAATTGAAGTAAAAAATGCAATATTATTAGCACTTGAATTATTAAAATCAAATAAAATTTCGATTAAAGACTTATCAAAAACTCAATTAATTGATGTTTTTACGAGTATTATTGAAATAAAAAACACAGAATTTATTCGAAATGAAGAGATTATTAATAAATTAAATTTGGTTGATCGTTCAATTTTCCATGAATTAAATTTAATTAATATAAAATCTGAATTTGCTGAAAAGTTAATAGAAAAAGGTAGGGGAGTATTATTGGATATTATCAATGATAATGAAAAAATATTAACTAAACGAGAGAATATATTAATTCTAGATTCAATTCGAATCATATTAAGATATAGAAATTCTAACGAAAATAATAACTTATTAAGTTATGCATCTCATTTAATTGAAAATAATATTGACTAAACAAGAAGAAATGGATTTACTTTTTGACAAAGGTATTGTTGCTTTTAATAATAAAAATTTTTACGATGCTCATGAATATTGGGAAGATTTATGGACTAAATATTATTTTAAAGATAGATTATTAATTCAAGGGTTAATACAAGTATCTGTCGGATATTTTCATGTTACAAATTTAAATTTAAAAGGTGCAAAAGGATTATTTAGTAAATGCTTACCAAAATTAGAAAAATTTCTTTTATCTAATAATCGAATTTCAAATATCAATGAGCTAATAATAATAATTAATAAAGCTAAATTATGCGTAGAAAATATAGAAAATATAAAAGATTTTAATTGGGAATATTTAATCGAATTAAAACAAATTAATTATGCCACCTGAATCATTAAAAAATAAAAATATTAGAATGGGATATGTTTTAGATAGATTAAAAAAGGAATTTCCAAATTCAAAATGTTCATTAAAATATAATTCTCCATTCCAATTATTAGTTGCAACCATTTTATCTGCTCAATGTACAGATGATCGGGTAAATAAAGTTACATTTAACATGTTTAAAAATTATCCAACTGTTTTTAAATTAAATGAATTATCACAGAAGGAAATTGGTAAATTAATATATTCAACAGGATTTTATAATAATAAATCTAAATCTATAAAAAAGCTATGTGAAATATTAATAGCTAAATATAATGGAGAAATTCCTAAAACGATGGATGAACTTCATGAGTTACCAGGGACAGGGCGTAAAACTGCAAATGTTGTTTTAGGAAATGCATTTAATATTCCAGGAATGGTTGTTGATACACATGTTACACGAATTACAAATTTATTAAAATTCGTTAAAACAATAAATGCAGTAAAAATTGAAAGAGAATTAGAAAAAATAGTCCCACATGAAGATTGGACATTATTTTCTCATTTATTAATCGACCATGGAAGAGCAACATGTATTGCCAATAGACCAAAATGTCAGGATTGTATTCTTGGTGAATTTTGTCCTTCAAAAAAATAAAAAGGAAACAATGAACGAAATATTATTAAAATTAAATTTAGTTACGCTTTTAAAATCACTAGTATTGGGAGGTATTGTAGGTGCAATATTTGCTATTTTTAAATTAAGACCACCAGCACCCGATCAATTTGCAGGTATTATTGGGATTTTTGGAATATTTATTGGGTGGTGGATTGTATCTCAATATGTTAATTAATTCTTTTAAAAGTAGATATTAATTGGTGACATTTTTTATTAGAAATTTTTGGAAAACCATTATTTTTATTGTTGGAACATTAATTACAATTTTCGGTGTAATTATGTTGTTTACACCTGGGCAGGGTATTTTAACAATTATATTTGGGTTAGGTATTTTGGCGACTGAATTTGTTTGGGCAAAACAATTAAATCAAAAGTTAAAAAAATACTTAAAGAAAAAAGGACATAATTTAAAATCATTTGTAAAAGGGAAGAGAAAATGAAAACTGTAAAACAATTAATTGTTTATTATTTAACATTTTTTATTATTAGCTGTGGAGCAAAACCACCAATTTCAGTTCCAGAGGCAAGAGAAATGGAGTCAAGAATTGTTTTTGGAGAATCACGCCAAATATTAAAAGCATCGATGAATGTTTTGCAAGATATGTATTATTCTATTGAAGAAGTTGATTCTGATATGGGGATTCTTATCGCCACAAAACTATCAGAAGGAAAGCAAGCTGAAATTAGACAAGAAAGTTCAGCTGTCGAAAAAGTTCCTGTTTGGAAAAAAATTCTAGTAGGTGTATTTATTGTTACAATTGTAGGTGGTATTTTATATATTATTTCTGGAGGAAGTAATAATAATGACAATTCTCAACATTCTTCAGATAGCCATGTACCAATATTCTCTAACCATCACGATGGAAATGGTGAGATTATATATAGATATAGAGTAACAATAAATGCTTCTGAATATGGTATTGATGAAACTAAACTTCGTATCTCAGCACAAGGAGAACAAATTAAAAATGGCGAAATAATAAATGCAGGTCCAATCCATGATGCACAATTTTATAGTAAATTTTATCAATTTCTTCAAAATGAATTAGGATATTAATAGAGTTCTACTAATGCCAGCAATAATTATTTCAAGTTTAATAGGTTATTTATGTGGTTCTTTTCAAAGTGCATATATTTTGGGAAAAACAATAAATAAAATAGATATTCGCGATCATGGTACCGCAAATGCAGGAGCATCTAATGTTACAATGGTAATGGGGGTGAAATTTGGATTTCTTACTTTTATTTTAGATATGGTAAAAGTAATAATAGCGATGAATATTGTTTCTTATATATTTCAAATTAGTCATAATCTTGAAATTTATTCAGGCTTATTTGCTGTCCTAGGACATATATTTCCTTTTTATTTAAATTTTAAAGGTGGAAAGGGAGTTGCGTCATTAATAGGTGTGTTTTTTGTTATTAATTTTCAATTCGGTTCTTTGATTCTTTTTACACTTATGGTTTTTACAATATTATTTAATTATATTGGTCTAACTGGAATATTCTTATATGTAATTAGTCCATTTTGTTTATATTTTCTTAGTGCTGATCCCTATGTTTTATTTATTGCGAGCTTGGTATCATTTATTGGAATTTTTAAGCATAGAGAAAATGTCTGTAAAATAAG
The DNA here is from genome assembly GCA_964529325.1 of uncultured bacterium. Lineage (GTDB taxonomy): Bacteria > Fidelibacterota > Marinisomatia > SCGC-AAA003-L08. Next base: position 7,749 of record CAZGWH010000025.1, read on the forward strand.
AAAAAATGAAGAAAAACAAGTCCGTGAGTTTCTTAAAGAAAAATTTATTAAAGGAAATTAAATATTGAATTCTAATCAAAATTATTCAGATGATGTTAAAATATTAAATATTAATAATAGAGAAATTATTCTTATTGGAACTGCACATATTTCGAAAGTGTCTGCAAACCTTGTTGATGAAGTGATACGAAATGAATCACCTGATTGTGTATGTTTGGAATTGGATGAAAAAAGATTCTCTTCATTAAAAAATGCTAAAAAATGGGAAAATTTAAACCTTAAAGAAGTGATTAAGAATCAACAATTAAGTACTTTATTATTAAATGTTGCATTAGCTTCATACCAAAAAAAACTAGCTAAAAAGTTAGATATTCAACCGGGGAATGAATTTTTAATTGCTACAAATACAGCCGAAGAATTAAATATTCCAATTGAATTATGTGATCGCGATATTCGAATAACTTTAAGACGAACATGGAAAAGTTTATCAATATTGGAAAAATTAAAATTAATATTCTCAGGTGATGATGCTGATGATATTGAAAAAGAAATTGATGAGGATTTACTTGCTGAATTAAGGAAAACAGATGTTATATCCAAAATGATAAAAAGTTTAGGTGAATCGGTACCATCTTTAAAAAGAGTTTTAATTGATGAGAGAGACTTTTACCTTGCAGAAAAAATTCGCTTATCAAAAGGAAATAAGGTTGTTGCAGTTGTAGGTGCGGGACATATGTCGGGAATAATAGAATACCTTGAAACAAATAAAAAAATTGACTTATCCGAAATAGAAAAAATTCCTCCTGTTTCTTTAGGCTGGAAAATATTTGGTTGGTCTATCCCGGTATTAATTATTGGTTCAATTGTTTATATTGGAATTAATCAAGGGTTGGGTAAGGCTGGAGAAAATATATTGATTTGGAGTTTAGCAAATGGGATACCTGCAATGATTGGAGCAATAATTTCATTCGCACATCCTATGACAATTCTTTCCGCATTTTTCGGTGCTCCATTATCGAGTTTAACTCCTGTGATTGGTGCGGGTTATGTGTCTGCTTTTGTTCAAATTAATTTTGCACCACCACTTGTTAAAAATTTTACTTCTGTTACGGATGATTTCTCATCACCTAAAAAATGGTGGAGTAATAAGTTATTAAAAGTATTTCTTATTTTCATTTTAACAAGTTTAGGATCAGCAATTGGAACTTATGTGGGTGCATTTAAAATATTTAATAATTTATTTATAGGATAGATTTTGATTAAACCAATTGAAACTGAATTAACAAAAATGTTAAAAATTAAATATCCAATTATTATGGCTCCTATGTTTTTAGTATCCAATACTAAAATGATAATTGAAGCCGTAAAATCGGGTATAACAGGAGCAATTCCTGCATTAAACTATAGAACAATACCAGAATTTGAAATAGCTTTAAAAGAGCTTAAAGATGCAAATTGTAAACCGTTTGGAATAAATTTAATTGTAAATAAATCAAATATTAAATTTAAAGAACAGTTAAGAGTATGTCTGGATTATAATGTAGATTTTATATTGACTTCACTTGGTTCACCACAAAAAGTAATTGAAGCTTGTAAGCCCAACGGAATTAAAGTATTTTGTGATGTTGTAGATGAAAAACATGCACTAAAAGTTGAAAAGTTAGGTGCTGATGCAATTATTGCTGTTAATTCAAATGCGGGTGGACATGCTGGACCAACAACTCCAGAAAAATTAATACCAAAATTATTAGAAATATGTGATATTCCTGTAATTTCTGCCGGTGGAATTGGAAATGGAAAAGGCATAAAAGATATGTTAGATTTAGGGGCATGTGGACTTTCAATGGGGACTATTTTTATTGCCTGTAAAGAAGCTGAGATAACACAAGAATATAAACAGGCAATTATTGATAGCGGTGCGAAGGATATTGTGATGACAACTAAATTATCGGGTTCACCTTGCACCGTAATTAATACTCCATTTGTTCAAGAAATAGGCACTCATCAATCTTGGTTTGAATCAGTTTTAAATAAAAATAAAAAGTTAAAAAAATACGCAAAAATGTTAACAGCGTATAAGGGATTTAAAATGTTAAGGAATTCTGCCCTTAATGCAACATATAATAATATGTGGTGTGCAGGTCCTTCATGTGAATTTGTGAAAGAAATAAACCCTATTAATAAAATTGTTTCTGATTTAATACAAGAATATGAAATTTTATTAGAAGATAAATGAAAAAATACATTCTATCAATAGATGCAGGAACCACTGGAATAACGGTAATTTTATTAAATAAATCTGGTGAGGTAATTAATAAAGAATATTCTGAGTTTACTCAAATTTACCCTAAACCAGGTTGGGTTGAACATTGTCCAAATGAAATTTGGGAATTGACTTTGTTGCTAATTAAACACACACTAAAAAAGTACAATTCTTCAGAAATTGACAGTATTGGAATTACAAACCAAAGAGAAACGACTGTTTTATGGAATAAAAATTCAGGGAAACCAATTTATAATGCAATTGTATGGCAATGTAAACGAACATCAGAGTTTTGTAATCAACTAAAAAATGAAGGGTTATCAGATACTTTTGAATCGAAGACTGGACTTTTAATTGATAGCTACTTTTCAGGTACAAAAATTAACTGGATATTAAATCATGTTGAAAATGCCCAAGGGTTAGCAGAAAATGGCGATATTTTATTTGGTACAATTGATACTTGGTTACTTTGGAAATTGACAAATGGTAAAATTCATGCAACTGATTATTCTAATGCAAGTCGAACATTAATATATAATATTGATGACAAATGTTGGGATAATCAATTACTTTCAATTTTAAATATTCCAAAGCAAATTCTTCCTCAAGTTTTTTCATCATCTTCAATATTTGGTTATACGGATAAAAAAGTAATTGATGATGAATTACCAATTGCAGGAATTGCAGGTGATCAACAATCTGCATTATTTGGGCAAAATGGATTTACACCAAATAGTATAAAAAACACCTATGGTACGGGTTGTTTTCTTTTAGTAAATACGGGCCAAAAAAGAATTAAATCTACGACTGGTATGTTAAATACATTGGCATGTGATGAACATGGAAACCCTGTATATGCACTTGAAGGTTCTGTATTTATTGGTGGTGCCGTTATGCAATGGATAAGAGATGAGTTAGGGTTTATTAAAAATGCAAGTGATTCAGAGGAATTGGCAATGTCAATTGAAAATACAGGTGGAGTTTATATGGTTCCTGCGTTTACAGGATTAGGCTCACCTTATTGGAATATGGATGTAAGAGGATTGATTTGTGGAATTACAAGAGGGACAAATAAAAGTCATTTAGTCAGAGCAGGATTAGAAAGTATTGCTTACCAAGTTAAAGATTTAATTAATGGAATTCAATCAAATTTAGCAGAACCATTGATAGAATTAAAAGTGGATGGAGGTGCTACTCAGAATGATTTTTTAATGCAATTTCAATCTGATATTTTAGATATAAAAATAAATAAACCCGTTAATATTGAAACAACCGCAACAGGGGCGGGTTATCTTGCTGGAATAGCCACAGGTTTTTGGAACTCATCTTCTGATTTAATTTCTGCACGAAAAGTAGATAAAGTATATCAACCAAATATATCAAATGAAAAACGAGAATTATTAATTTCTGGATGGCGAAAAGCCATTAATAGAACGCTTATATAATTGAAAATAATTTTTTCAATGAAACAAATAGGAAATAATCATGACGCTTTCAACAATTAGTTCAATTTTAATCATATTATCATTTGCGATTTTATGTATGGCATTTTTGGTACCACCTGCAATATTTTTATACTTTTATATATTTGATAGAAGCCAACAACAACATTCAATTTTAAGAAATTACCCTATTTTAGGCAGAGTTCGATATATATTTGAGCAAATTGGACCTGAAATGCGTCAATACTTTTTTGATTCAGATACAGGTGGTAAACCATTTTCTCGTAAAGATTATCAAAACATTGTAATTGCAGGGAAATATTTAAAAACAATCATTTCATTTGGGTCAAAAAGAGATTTTGAACAGCCGGGCTGGTATATTCGAAATGCTGCATTTCCTAAATTAAATGAAGAAATGAAAGTAATAACTGATCCTAAAATATCTACAAAAAGGTATGTTTTAAAAGAAGAAGGATTATTTTCTCGAAAAGAATTTACTGAAAAAATTGAGATTAGCCCATGGTTATTGGATGAAAATCATTGGATAAAAATAGGTGAAGGAGATATTGAAAAACCATGGATTGTAAAAGGTTTAGTTGGAATGAGTGCAATGAGTTACGGTGCATTGGGGAAAAGTGCAATTAAAGCATTATCAAAAGGGTTAAGTTTGGCTACGGGTTCATGGATAAATACAGGTGAAGGTGGACTTTCCCCGCATCATTTAGTAGGTGGTGGCGATATTGTAATGCAAATAGGTCCAGGCTTATTTGGTATTAGAACGGTGGACGGTGAGATTGATTGGGATAAATTCAAGGAGAAATCTCGAGTGAAAGAGATTAAAGCATTTGAATTAAAAATTCATCAAGGAGCTAAAATAAGGGGTGGACATGTTGAAGGTGCAAAAGTAAATCCTGAAATTGCAGAAATTAGAGGTGTTGAACCTTGGAAAAATATTAATAGTCCAAATCGATTTAAAGAATTTTCAAACCCAGAGGAATTAGTTGAATTAATTGAAAAAATGAAAAATTTAGGTGGTAAGCCAATTGGTGTGAAACTGGTAATGGGTGACGATAATACAGCAGATGAGTTAGTTAAATACATGGCTAAAACAGGTAAAGGACCTAATTTTATTACAGTTGATGGCGGTGAAGGTGGCTCTGGTGCAACCTACCAAGAAATGGCTGATAGTATGGGATTGCCAATAAAGTCTGGTATTGTAATTGTTGATAATACACTTCGAAAATATGGGATTAGAGAAAAGGTTAAAATATTTAGTTCTGGAAAATTAATTACTCCAGATCAGGTTGCTATAGCACTTGGCTTAGGTGCCGATTGTGTGAATATTGCCCGAGGTATGATGATTTCTGTTGGATGTATTCAAGCTCAAAAATGCCATACGAATGAATGCCCTGTAGGAGTTGCAACAACTGATGATAAATTACAAAATGCATTAGTTGTAGAAGAAAAGAAATTTAGAGTGATGAATTATATTGTTACTCTAAGAACAGGATTAAATTCATTATCTGCGGCTGCAGGAATAATTTCACCAACCCAATTCTCAAGGAAGCATATTATTTATAAAGATCAATATGGTAGAAGTCAATCAGCGAGTGAATTATTTCCCTATCCGAATGAAAATCTAAATTAATTGGAATATAGATAAAATTCCCCAGAAAGCTAATCCTACTAAAGCAATAAAAGAGTATTCTTTAAAATAATCTGGTCGATTTACTTCAATAATGCAATCAATTTGGTTAATATTAAGTGTGAAAGGTGAAGATGCTCCGTGCGAATAGTCTTCATTGAAATATTGATCAATTTTTAAATTTGACCATTTTTCATTTAATAATTCAATCGTAATTTCATTTGAGTTGAAATCGATGATACTTTGTCCAAATATTGTATCATTCTCAATAATTATTTGTAAACTACTGCCATACTTTTGAATATCATTTAGGATTTGATTAAAATTTGATTCCAAGCAATTCTCAATATTATTAGCTATACCAAAGGTTATCATGATAATAAAAATGAAATTCTTTTTATTCACTTAAAACTTCAAAATCATAGGAGAATAAAATCCAACTTTTCCCATTATTATCTTTAACTTTAAATCGTGACGGAAAATGGGTTATTTCTTCTAAAATTACAATTTCATCCATATTTAATAATCCATAAGATGTAAACTTTTCCTTTTTTACTTTTAGTTTTGACCCTATTTGTATACTATGTTTAGCTTGATATTTCATAATTTACTCATTTTAATGTACTATAAATTAATTGAAAGCTCATATATGGAATAATAAAATAATCATGTTTTGTTTAAATATAATGATACAATTTGAAAAATATCTGATATTACATTTTAATAGAATTTTGTATTAAGTTATTTATCAAATAAAATTAATTAATTTCAATAAGGAGAAATGGTGAAATATATAAGTAATTTATTATTAAGTGTGTTATTGGTTGGTATTGGGTTATCAAATTCGCAATGGGTAAGTGTAAATGAAAATGTAGAAAATTCTGAAAAAGTGAGAATTATAAATTCTGATATTTCATCCACAACCCTAACTTTTACAATAAATGGTTTTTCAAATAATAATGTAGATGGAGAATTAGGTTCAATTATTAGACATCCAAAAGGTGCTCAAATTTTAGAACAGGGTGCACCAGATTTACCTCAGTTATCTGCTTCTATTATTATCCCTGATAATCGTGCAATGGATTATCGAATTATTAATTCAATATTTACTGATTATCAAAATTATGAAATTTTACCTTCAAAAGGAAATTTATCTCGACTAATAAATCCTGAAACGGTTCCGTATGAATATGGTGAAGTTTATTCTGAAAATACATTTTATCCAAATCAAATTGCAGAACTTAGAGAACCGTATATTCTACGAGATGTGAGAGGGTTATCTGTTGTTACCTATCCAATTCAATATAATCCAATTACACATACACTTCGAGTTTATTCTGAAATTACAATTGAAGTTTTTTCAAATGGCAGAGGATTAGTAAATGTATTAAATAGAGATTTATTACCAGAAAATAGACCAATGGAATTTGAAAGTATTTATAATTCTCATTTTGAAAATATAACAAATGATTTAAGATTTGATTATTTAGTTGATCATGGAAATATGTTAATAATTTCAAATGAAACATTTATGGCAACAATGAATCCATTAATTGATTGGAAAAATTTAAAGGGAATTCCTGTTGAAATGGTTTCTGTTACAGAGGCAGGTGGGAATTCAACCAATATTAAACAATTTGTTGCTGATTATTATCATAATAATGGATTAACATTTTTATTATTAGTTGGAGATGTAGCTCAAGTTCCATCACCGAGTATTAGTGGTTCATTATCTGATCCAAGTTATGGCTTTATTGATGGTGGTGATAGTTATGCTGAAGTTATAGTTGGTCGTTTTTCTGGTTCTACTCCATCTCAAATTGAAACTCAAGTTACAAGGTCAATTGATTATGAACGATATCCGAATGACGGTGGTTGGTACACTCAGTCGGTTGGAATAGCTTCTAATCAAGGTCCTGGTTGGGGTGGAATGACTGATGATGTTTTTAATGAAGATGCACTTTGTCCATTATTATTAGATTATAATTATGATGAATGCCCCGTAATTGCAGACCCAAGTGGAACGCTTTCACAAGGAGTTAATGCGATTAATGATGGAAGAAGTATTATTAATTATACTGGACATGGATATCAACTTGGTTGGGGCAACGGTGCTCCATTAGGCATAAATGATGTACATGGTTTAACAAATTCAGGAATGTTACCATTCGTGATTACAGTGGGATGTAATGTTGGAGAATTTGATGCGTATGATGAGTCATTCGCAGAAGCTTGGTTAAGAGCAACACATAATGGAAATCCTTCTGGGGGAATTGCTCATATGGGTTCAACTATAAGCCAAAGCTGGGAACCTCCAATGCATGGTCAATATGGAATGAATTTAATTTTAACTGAATCATTAGATGAACATAAGACACGAACTATTGGTGGTATTGCAACGAATGGTTGTATGTATATGAATGATATGCAAGGTGGTTCAGGAATAAATGAAACTAATTATTGGACATATTTTGGTGACCCATCTGTAAATATTAGAACTTTACCTCCAACTGATTTATCTGCAACTTATGATGGTACCATCTTAATAGGCCAATCAAATTTTTCAGTTTCAACAGGAATCGAAGGTGATTTAGTTGCATTATCACAAAATGGAGAATTATTGGTTTCTGGATATACAAATACATCTGGGAATTTAAATTTAGATATATCAAATGCAACAACAACACCTGGAGATTTAGATTTAGTAATTACTTCGTATAATAAATATCCGTACGAAACAACAGTTAGTGTAATTTCACCTGAAGGTGCATTTTTAGTTTATAATAATTATCAATTGGCAACTGATCCAAATGATAATGGTATGGTTGATTTTGGTGAAGAGGTTGCAATTTCTTTATTATTAGAAAATGTAGGTGTTGAAAATTCTGAAAGCGTATCAGGTATAATTGGTACAAGTGATGCGTATGTATCAATGTATGGAAGTGAAATTTCATTTGAAGCAATAACATCAGGAACAACTGGAATGAGTGAATCAACATTTACTTTTTATACTGCAATTAATACACCAAATGGACATTTAATTAATTTTAATTATAGTTTAAGTAATGGGAATGATAGTTGGAGTGGTGAATTTTCTATAGTTGTAAATTCACCTGTATTCGAAGTAACAAATGCAATTATTTTTGATGAAAATGGAGATGGAGTATGGGGAGCAGGTGAATATGCAAATATTGAAGTTAATTATGGAAATTCAGGAAATGTAGGATTTTGGAATTATCCAGGACTAACTATTACAACAAATAATGAATATGTTTCTATTGATTATAATAGTGAAACTTTTTATGGTATTGATGCAAATCAATCAGGCCCATATCAGTTTTATGCAGTAGCATCGGAAGATACTCCTTTGGGTACAGTTGCTCAATTTAATGTTGTTTTTGGACCCTCAATAACAAATGGATGTATTGATAATCCACAAAATTGTCCTGTTTCAGGCGAATTCTCTTTTAATACAACTATTGGTTTAGAATTTAATGATGCATTAAATGAGCCATTGAATTTAACTGCAAATGCAGGAGATTTTTCAATTACTGTTTCTTGGGATGAACCTACAAGTTGCCCTGAAGGTCAATTTTCTGATTGTGCTGGATTATGTCAAGATAATTCATATTTAGATTCTTGGTTAGGTGATGGATTATGTGATGATGGATCATGGGGTGTTTATTTTGATTGTGAAGCATTTAATTGTGATGAAGGTGATTGTACAGGTTGCGACGGTGGAGGAACTGAAACATTCTGTGGTGATGGATATTGTGATGCAGACGAAGACTATACTTCTTGTCCTGATGATTGTGATGCGCCAGTTACAGATTCTTGTGAAGGAAATTGTGGAGGGCAAGGTGGAGATAGTTGTTGGTGTGATGATCAGTGTGAGAGTTTAGGAGATTGTTGCCCTGATTTCTATGAGTTCTGTGGTGGAGATTCTACAATTGTAAATGGAAAATTGTATGATTATTATCATACACCTGAAGGTGATAGGGAAAATATTAATTTTACAACAACTAATTCTACAAGAGAATTTTTAGGTTATAATTTATATCGTGATGGTTTATTTATTACTTATACAACTGAAAATCAATATGATGATTCTGATGTAATTGGTGGGATTGAATATTGTTATGATGTCCTTGCTGTTTATGATGAGGGAATTTCAAATTTATCAAATTCAGATTGTGCTTTATTAGAAGCTGAATTAATGATGGGTGATTTGAATATGGATGGAAATGTCAATGTGACCGATATTATTTTAGAAATAAATATAATTATTGGAGCATTAGAAAATCCGACTGATTATCAATGGGTAGTTGGTGATATTAATTCTGATGGTGCATTGAATGTATTAGATATTGTTGGAATTGTAAATATTATTTTGAATGGTGGGCTTCAATTAAATGATGCCTCTCCAAAGGGTAAAGCTCAAATAATTAATGATAAATTGATTCTAACTGTTGATTCTGGTATTGCTGGATTTCAATTTTCATATAATGGTGAATTTTCTAATGTAAATATTAATCCTAATTGGAAATTAACGACTGAAAATGGAATCGCAATTGGATATACATTAAATCCAGAATTGTCCAATGAAGTACAAATTAATATTTCTAATATTGAGATTGAAGGAATCATATTATTGTCAGATGCTTCAGGGAATGGCGTTGATGTAGAAATTACAAATACGCCTAAATCATTTGGTTTAACCTCAGCATTTCCAAATCCATTTAATCCTGTAACTACAATTAGTTATGACATTGCAGAAGCAACTTTTATTAATCTTAATATTTATGATTTGTTAGGTAATCAAGTTGCATCTTTAGTGAATGAAATGAAAAATAGTGGTGAACATTCTATACAATGGAATGCAGACGGTTTATCCTCTGGTCTTTACTTTGTAAAAATGGAAGCAAATAATGAAATATTTATTGATAAACTTATGTTAATGAAATAAACATTATTTAAATAATAAATACTAAAAAGGGGTTTTGTATAAAACCCCTTTTTTATTTTTTACATTAATTAGATATACAAACCATATTAATTTTTGATATATTTAAAGTTAAATTAATTTTATAAAGGAAAATAAATGAGAAAAATAATAATACTAATTTTGCTATTCACTATTTCATTTGCGAATGAAATGAATTATTTTGGCGGATTATCTTATGCAACTTCTGATAATTTAGATGCAATTTCGTATAACCCCGCTGGGTTAGGAGTAGATAGAGGGTTCCAGATGGGATTTGCATTTAATTCGCAAATTTCTGACACTTCTAAATTAGCTATAGGGCTTAGAGGTGGTTCAATTGGAATCTTTGGTACTGTAAATAAAGATGGAGATTATGATTATATAATTGGAACTGGATCATATTCATCTGATGCAAATTTATACACTGGGTTTTCATATTCATCAAAAAAAATATTCAAAACTGGATTTTTATATAGACCATCAACTTTATATTCTGTTGGATTCACACATCAATATAATTTAGATAAAAAAATACATGGAATTAATTTAGCAACTGCTGTTAGGCCAATTGGGAATAGATTAACTTTTGGTGTTGATTTATTCAAAAATGATATTATGGATGATAATGAAATAGAATTTACTGGATTTGTAGATTTATTGACAACCTATGGTGTTCATTTATTGGCAAGTTATAATCATTCAAAAAATATTATACAAGCTGGTATTTCATTTAACACTTCAAATATTAATATTTTAGGATTATCAAATTCTGATAATAACAAACACACAAATATTTCATTAAGGTATAACAATCAAAAATCCAAAGGATTAACATTCCCAATAAAACCAAAAAAGAGAGAAAACTTAAATTATATTGAATTAACGTTAGATGGAATATTTATTGAAGAGCCTGCAAGAGAGAAAAAAGGATTTAATTTTGATAACTTCAATTTAGATCCAATGTCTTTATTGTTTGGAAGTAATAATGAAAGATATTATCAATTGAGGGATTTTCTAAATAGAATGAATCAAATTACAAATGATGATGAAATTGATGGAATGATTCTAAAATTAGAATATATTGGTGGTGGAATTACAAAATTAATTGATGTTAAAAATGCATTACATGAATTTAAAAATAAGGGTAAAAAAATTATTGTTTATGCAAATTATATTTCAAATTCATCTTACTTACTCGCAAGTATGGCAGATGAAATATATATTCCTGAATTATCTGGTGTAGATTTAAGAGGATTAAGTATTGAAGTTGCATTCTATAAAGATTTATTAGATACACTTGGAATTATTTTTGAAGTGGAACAAATTAGTCCATATAAATCGGCATTAGATCCAATGATTAGAAATTCAATGTCAAAAGAGATGAGAGAAAATTTAAGCATGCTTTTTGAGGATGTTTATGAAGAATTTGTATCTTCAATTTCTGAAGGAAGGGGTTGGACAAATGAAAAAACAAAAGAGATAATTGATAATGGACCATACCGAGAAGATCAAGCAATAGTTTCAAATTTAATAAATGGAACAATGTATCCTGATGAATTCGATAAATATATTTCAAAAATTGATGGTAAAAATGTAAAGAAAAAATCATTTAATTCAATTTCTAATCCAGATTTATATGTTGATGAATGGATTGAGGAGAATGATAAAATCGCAATTATATATGCAGTCGGTGGAATTAAACTTGGTAAAAGTCAACGCGGAATAAAAGGTCCATCTTCTGTAATGGGAAATGAAACAATATCTAGTGCAATTGAAAGAGCAAGATTAGATAATGATGTAAAAGGAATTGTTTTAAGAATTGATTCTGGTGGTGGGTCTGCATTAGCATCAGATTTAATGTGGAGAGAAATTTATAAAACAACTGTTTCGGACTCCTTAAATATTAAACCAATTATTGCATCAATGTCAAATGTTGCTGCATCTGGTGGATATTATATCGCATGTCAAACGGATAAAATTATGGCATCTCCTGCAACAGTCACGGGTTCAATTGGTGTTATTTCTGGGCGACCTAATTTAAGTGGATTAAAAAAGAAATTAGGAATTCATTCAGATGGGATGAAATTTGGTAAACATGCTGATTATTATTCTGATAGTGATTTATGGGATAAAGATGAACGAGGTATTTTAAGAGATGGAATTTTACATGTGTATGGGAAATTTTTAAAACGAGTTGCGGATGGTAGAGATGCATTAGACTCACTTGGGGTACATGAAGTTGCAATTGGAAAAGTGTGGTCAGGGGTAAGAGCTAAATCACTAAACCTTATTGATGAAATTGGTAATTTAAATGATGCTATTCAGTTAGTAGTTAATATGGCTGAATTAAAAGATAATGAATATGAAATAGATGAATATCCAAAAAGAGATGAACATCGAAGTTTTTCAATTGGTGGCGATGGGGCAAGCTTAACAAATTCAATTTATTTCAAAGGCACATTAAAAGAAATCCAAGAAACATTACAACATATTCCTGATTTTCAAAATGATAAAAATCAAATGGTTATACCTTATCGCATTATTTTTCATTAATCAATAAATAAATCAAGTAATATAGAATCTAAAAATGGAATCCCTTTATCAGTTAGATAGAGGGATTTTTCATTTAAGATAATTTTCTCTCTCCATTTTGTTAATCCATATTCTAAATCTAATTTATAATTTGGATTTATTGCTTTTAACTTATTGATTAAAATTCCACTTTGTAACCGAAGTCCATTTAATAATATTTCATTAAATTTCATAGAGTCTGATGTAACTTCTGATTGATTAATTGGGCTTTTATTTATTTCTAATCGTTTTAAATATTCATCTAAAGATCTAACATTCCACCATCGTTGATATCCATTATAACCGTGAGCTGATGGTCCAAATGCTAAATATGGGTCAGAATTCCAATAATGAATATTATGTTTACATTCATTTCCCGCTGAAGCGAAATTAGATATTTCATACGGATTGTAATAATGTGTAGATAAAAATTTCCTTACAAATAAGAGCATGTTTAGGTCATCGTCATCTTTTGGCATAATTGTAATATTTTTCTTAACCATTTTATTTAATTCAGTTCCAGGTTCAACGGTAAGGGAGTAGGCAGAAATATGATTAGGGGCTAATTCAATAATAGTTTGTAAATCACCTTCAAGCATTTGTTGTGTTTGATTCGGGATTGAGAAAATCATATCAATATTTATATTTTCAAACCCAATATTTAGGGCATTATTATAGGTTTCCAATGCTTGTTCCTTCGTATGAATCCGTGTAAGGAATTTGAGTAATTCAGGCTGTAATGATTGAAATCCCATTGAAAGTCTATTTATTCCAGACGCTTTAAAACTTTTCAATTTATGAACAGGTGCTTCTCCAGGATTTACTTCCATTGTTATTTCACAATTTGGTTCTAGTTTATAAAACTTATTTAAAGTTTCAAGAATTTTGTTTAATTGGAAAGGGGTTAATATGGATGGAGTTCCACCACCAATAAAAATAGTATCAATGCTAAAATTAAAATGATGTTGTTTAGAATAAAGTTCAATTTCTTTACATAGCATGTTTGTGAAATGTTCTCGTTGATGTTCCTGTTCAGTAATTGAATAAAAATCACAATAAATACATTTTACTTTACAAAATGGAATATGTACATAAATTCCAGCAGTATGTTTATTCATTTTAATTATTTATTAACTGTAAAAGTTAATTTATTTTTGAAGTAATATTTTATTCCTTCGTAAATCATTTTAATAAATAGAAGAATTAAAATAATACTAAGCCCAAATAATAAATTATTATTAGAAGTTTTAAATTGAATAGTTTTTGTATATAAGGAAATAAATGCAATTGACATTATAAATACCATTGGTATAAAAAGTAGAATTACCTTCTTTCCTTTTTTCCAAAAATATAATGTTAATATCATTAAAATTAATCCTGCTAACATTTGGTTTGTTGCTCCAAATATTGGCCATAAAACCCAGCCTGCCTGTTTAAACGATTCAGAACCAGGTATTTGTATTTTCCACATCGCCAATATTATTGCTGGAATTATTGCAAGAATTGTAGAAATATAACGATTTTGAAATATTTTGATTTTTAATGATAATGATAATTCACTAATTATAAATCGTTGAATACGAGTTGCAGTGTCTAGTGTTGTTGCTGCGAAAGAAATAACAAGTACGGCCATTAATGTTTTTGCAATTTCTGCTGAAATTCCAATTTGCTCCAAAAGTGCACCACCACCTAATACAAATGCAACAGCTTTATTTGTAGTTGCATGTGCCCATGAATCATAATATACTGCCCAGTTTAAATTTTCAACAACACCAACTGATGGTATTGTACAATTGTTTACGAGTGCAATTCCTGAAACAGCACAAAGTGTAGAAGCTAAGGCTAATGTTCCTTCACCTAACATTCCTCCATAACCAATCATGCGTGCATGTTTAAGTTTGTCAACTTGTTTTGAGGTCGTACCAGACGAAACTAAACCATGGAATCCACTAATAGCGCCACATGCAATTGTAACAAATAGCATTGGGAAAATAGGAGGTGAACCATCTTCAATTTGAGTTCTAATCATAGGTGCATCAACAATTGGTGTTGCATAGAAAATTCCTGCAAATAACAGTGCTAAGCCAACAAATAACTGATGACTATTTATATAATCTCTTGGTTGTAATAATGACCATACAGGTAATAGGCTAGCAATAGCAGAATATCCAAATAATAACAATATCCATATATTTATAGCCTGAGATTTGTTTACATTGAATATCGTTTGAAAATCAATTGGGAAATGTGTACCAACCCATATAAAAAAATATAGGAGAATTAGGGCAATAATAGATGGAATTGTTGCATTTAATTTTTTTTTGTAAATAATTATTCCAATAAAAAGTGCAATTATTATTTCAATGTTTATTGGTATAACAGAAGTTGGAATAGAAACAAATAATCCTGAAATTGCCATAGAAAATACAGCAAGTACAAGCCATGTTAATAGCATTACAAATATTAAAAAGATAATTCTAATTTCTTTATTTATAAATTTTCCGGTAATATCAGCTATTGAATTCCCTTTTTCTTTTAAACTGATTACAAGCGCACCAAAGTCATGTACTGCACCAATAAAAATAGTCCCAATAACGACCCATAAAATTGCAGGTAACCATCCCCAGTAAGAAGCAATACACGGACCAATAATGGGTGCGGCTCCAGCAATTGAAGTAAAATGATGTCCAAATAATATATGTTTGTGTGTGGGGACAAAATCAACTCCATCATTAAATTCATGAGCTGGAGTAATTATATCTTCATTTAAGTCAAATATATTTTTTGCTATATATTTGCTGTAAAATCGATACCCTAAGTAAAATGAAGTTAGGCCAAAAAGTACTAAATATATTGAGTTCATAAATATGCTTTTATATTAAGCAGTTTGACCATTTACACAAAATTATTTATAAGCCCTTATTATTTTTCATTAACTTGCTAATTTTAATACGGATTTGTATAAAATTTTACTTTATCCAGAGTACTTCTATCAAGAGATATAAGTGGTCGTTCTTGACTATAGAAATTGATTGACTCACTAATTGATTTTCTTGCTTTTATAGGAGTTTCTTTCATTTTAATCATTTACACAAAAAACTTTCCAGCACCTAAATATGTGATGATGTGTAATAATAATTCTTGGGATTAACTCTTTTGTTATTTCTTTTAATTTCATAATGTAAATGGGGGGCAGTAGATTTTCCTGTATTTCCAACAGTTCCAATAATATCACCTCGTATAACTGTTTGACCTTTTTTTACTTTTCGTTTATTCATGTGAGCATAAACTGTTTTATAGCCATACCCATGATCGATTTCAATATAATTTCCATAAGAACCAAAATATTTTGAAGTTTTAATTACACCATCTGCAGTTGCAATGACAGGGGTTCCTCGTTTAGCAGAAAAATCATGTCCATCATGTCTTTTCCGTCTACCTGTAACGGGATCTCTTCTCATTCCATACCCGGATGTAAATTCACAAATATTTTTATCTAAAGGAATTATTGCTGGTAATGCTTTATATCTATTTAGGTTATTATCAGCTTTATCGATTATTTCAATATAACTTAATTCTTCAAGATTTGCCCATCGTCTTGCATGTTCAATTTTTTTTGTATATATTTTTAAATCAAAATTCTCAATTGGTATTAAATAATTTAATGAGGATTGATCCTTTTTGATACTTCCACCAGTCCCCATTTTTCTAATATCATTAGGTATTGGAGGGAGGTTTACCATTTTTCGTAGTCGCTGATCATGGTCTTGGACTTTGTTAAGATGGTCATATAATATATTTAAATTCTGTTGGTTTTCTTCAATTTGTTTAACCAATTTTTGATTATCCAATCGAATTGTTCTAACTTCTTTTAAGGATGGGTTTGTAAAATAAAACCAAACAAATGAAAAAACAGGAGTTAATAAAAGCATAATACCCGTTATTACTAATAATATAGTTTTAGACGCAGAAAGATGAACTTCTTGCATTTCTGCAGAATCTTCATTTAATATTATTAATTTTCTGTGTTTATTAAATATCTTCATTTAAAATTATAATTAATTAGAAATAACATATTAATAATTTAAGTGTTTTTTTTTACTGCTTCAAAGATTAGAAATATTGTATAATAAAAACTCATATTTTTAATTTATTTAAAATTGTAAAGTTTGTAGCCTAAATAAATACAATTTAAATTATTTAGAAATTGTAAATTATCGACGGATAATTATAAATAATTTAACATATTTAAAAGGAAAAATTGATTATGAAAAAAATATTAATTAATTTAATTATTTTACAAATTACGATATTTTCGTTTTTGTTTAGTGAAAATAATGAGCATGAATTTGATTTAGAAAGTAGGATGAAATTACAATCGGAATTGTCACGAGTATTATTTAGAACAATTATGGATGCAAAATTAGAAGTAAATAATTTAGATTTTCGAAATAGAGAGGAAGTACTCACAAATTTAACTTCAACTGCCCCCCGAACTGAATTTATAATAAATGCAGATTTAACTGAAGAATTTGGAAATAGTATTTTATCCTCATCAATAAAGCTTTCCACAAATGGGCAACAATCGTGGATTAGTACTAATAACTTAGGATTAATTGGCTCATATGGTTTTGAAAATACATGGCATAGTTCGATTCAAAATTCAGGTTCTAATGCTGTACATTGGTTTATTTCTGCACTTGTTAACTCTGAAGCTGTAGGGCAAGATCAAGGTGAAATTATAGTATCGCAATCTCCTAATAATATTAATGGACAGTGGCCTCCATCTAATAATTATTACGCAACTTTGAGTACAGATGTATCAGGAGATGCTTCTTCAGGTCAAGATATTACATCAATTTTTGCATCATATAAAGGTTCATTTGAAGTTCCTGAAGGTAATACTGAAAAGTTATATTTAGGAATGAATCTTTCAGGAGGGTGTTGTGATGATGGGAGTACATTTGGTCCTTGGTTTTTATATGGAGTTGGAATTGTTAACCCTGATGCGGAGACACCTGTTGCTTATGCCGTTGGGTATGGAAATGGTGGATTCGGGGAACTTAATCCAGGCATATTAAAATTATCAGGAGATATTTCAACAGGTGAAATTTCGGGGTTTGATTATATTACCACCTATATTGATTGGATGCAAATGGGTAATCAATTACATACTTCTTTACTAATGGATTATATTACAAACGATCCAGATTGGGGGCCATGGCCAAATTCCATGAATAGTGTGATTTTAGTTGGAATGACTGTTTCGGCAGATATTAGTAGCAATGTAACAATTATTGACCAATCTGA
>CAZGWH010000025.1:26063-30006 GCA_964529325.1 uncultured bacterium
CCAGATTGTTTTGGTGTTTGTGGTGGTGATGCAATTTTAGATGAATGCGGTGTATGTGGCGGTAATGGAGTACCCGTTGGATTCTGTGACTGCGAAGGACATGTAGCGGATGAATGTGGTGTCTGTGGTGGCAATGGCATTCCAGATGGATACTGTGACTGTAATGAAAATATTTTGGATTGTAACGGCGAATGTGGAGGTGATGCCGAAACGGATGATTGTGGAGTTTGTCAAGGTGATAATGATTGTGTTGGCTGTGTGGATGATTTCGCGACAAATTATAATCCGGATGCTACAATTAACGGCAATTGTGAATATAATACTGCAACCAGTTTGAATGTAAGCTTCAATGTGGATAGTGAAACGGTAAGTTTAAGTTGGACAGCACCGGAAACAGGCCCAGTTGGTCCATGTCCCAACGAAGGTGAAATTTTGGATTGTAATGGCTATTGTGCCCCCGAATCATGGCTAAGTGATGGGGCATGTGATGATGGGACTTATTATTACAGTACCACTTATGGATATTGCGGTACAGATCCATTAAATCTTCCTGCGGAAGATTGTGTTTCCATTTTATTTGATTGTGAAGCATTTCCAGAAGAGGCGGATGATTGTGTTACTGAAGGTTGTCCTCAAGATTATGTTATGGATTGCCTTGGTGTTTGCGCGCCATATTCCTGGATTGGTGATGGCTACTGTGATGTTGGTCAATGGGGTGCATTCCTCTATTGTGAAGCCGGTAGTTGGGATGGTGGCGATTGTGGATCTTGTTCAGATTTAAACCAAGTTCAAGATTGTAATGGTGACTGTTGGCCCTATAATGTGATTGGAGATGGTTGGTGTGATGAAGATGGCTATGTAAATTGGGATCCGTTCAATTTTGAGGAAGATTTTGATTGCGCAGCATTTGGTTATGATGGTGGTGATTGTTCTGGAGAGCCTGAAATATCACCATTTGAAGAAGATATTTTTGTCAGAAATAAAATGCCGGAATTTTTGGAAATAAAAGAGAATACAATTGCATCTTTATTTAATTCACAATTTAGGGAAGAAATCAATTATCGGATTTTAAGGAACGATATTGAATTAACTACGATTTCAGAGACAGATTTTATTGACAGTACACCATTGTTTGGAGATAATTGTTATTCTATTGTTGCATTATTTCCGTATGGTGAAGCGGAAGCAACTGAACAGGTTTGTGTATATGCTGATTTACAATCCATGCCCGGTGATACAAACATGGATGGTGAAATTAATGTAGTGGATATTGTCATGATTGTTACTTTTATAATGGATGATGAAGGTGAAATTAATTTTGATTCTGCTGATATAAATAATGATGGTACCGTAAATGTGGTAGATATTGTCCAAATTGTCGGAATTATTTTGGAAAATTAATGCAGATAATCCAATTATTTTTTTATTTTACAGATTAATTTATAAGATTATGTTTTGAATATGTTTAGAATTTTATTTTTTATTTCAATTAATATGTTTGGAATTATTTCTGCTTGTACAATTGGTGCAGGATATGATAATGATGGTCGTCCTTTTTTATTTAAAGTAAGAGATAGAAATAATTATAATGAAAATAAAGTTTATTATAATAGTGAAGAAATTAACTATGTAGGTCTAGTTAATGTTGGAACTAATAATATTGATGGTCGAACCTGGGCTGGTGTTAATGAGTATGGTTTTTCAATAGTAAATGCGTATGTGGATTATGAAGAAGAGGCTAATAGTACTTTTAATGGTGAATTTATGCATCATGTTTTATCTACCTGTACTAACTTCGATGATTTTAATACTTACATCAATAGTTATGACTATGATGACCAAAATCAATTTATATCTGCTAACTTTTTATTAATGTCTGCTAATGAAGACAGCCAAAATTCTAGACTTAAAAGATTTGAAAAAGATGAAGATGGTAATTATCAAGTTTATGATGTTTTGCAATCAAATCCACCAGTATGTAGGTCTAATTTTTTATATACAGATTTGCCTGATTTATTAAATAACATTGATTTTGATACGGATCCAAATACTACTCTCTCTTATCCTGATGAAGCAGTTTATAGGCAGCAATATTGTGAGAGTAAACTATCTGGGCTATCTAATATAAATGAAAAAAATATACTCAATGAAATTGTAAGGTCTTTTATTAAATCTGATATTCCTCCAATTGATAGTGGATTTGAATTATTTGATATCCCATATAATAATCAAATTTTAGCAGTAGGAAATCCGTATGGTTATATTGATACTAAAAGAAGTATTTCAAGAGATGAAAATGTATCTTCAGTAATTTTCCGAGGCAGACTATTTGGGGAAGATCCAATATTATCTACCATGTGGACTATACTTGGGAATCCCTCAGCCGGAATAGTGGTACCAATATGGCCAATTGGAGAGCCTTCATATATATTATCAGGAGGATCAGATCCTAATACATTTGCTCCAATAGAACTGATTAGTTCAGAAATCAAAGACAGATTATATAGTTGGAATCCAGTAACCGGTAATGGTACATCCCTGGAGTCTGATTTTATAGACTCCCATCAATTGATCGGTTTAGAAGGTTCAGGGTTATGGTCTGATTATATTTTAAATACTGAATCTATAATTATAAATGATGTTTTGTATTTAATTGAGTTATGGGATGATAATTCACCTCCAGATATAATTGATATGACTATTTATGGACAATCAACAGCTGATTTTGCATATTCTGTAATGTCTACTATTCCAATAGAAAAACCTCCAGTCATATGTGATTTTGAATATATAGAAAATAATAATCAAGATAATAAGTTTTTTGATAGATCATTACATGGTCCAACAAGTTGGCAATGGGAAATTGATGGAATAGAATTAAATAATGAGCAGAATCCAGAATATAACTTTCAAGACAATGATATTCACGATGTAATGTTAAAAGTATGGGACGACAATGGCAATTACTCAGAATGTTCTAAACAAATTAATTGTATGAATTGTGATATAGTTGCATGTAATGATCAATCTGCCTGTAATTATATTGCAGATTCTATTGGTTGTGAATCTGGATATAATTCCTGTTGCAATTATGCGGAAGAAAATTTTGATTGTTTAGGTAATTGCATTGCTGAAATTGACTGCTTTGGTGTATGTGGTGGTATTGCAGAGGCAGATTGTTTAGGTGTTTGTGATGGAGAAACTGAAGTATTAGAATGTGGATGTAATGAGCCTCTACCAGATGGAGCCTGTGATTGTGAAGGTAATATTGTTGACGATTGTGGTGTATGTAATGGTCAAGATCCTGAACCTGGATATTATTGCGGAGGATTACTCGGTGATATAAACTTAGATGGTGTAATTAATGTAGTTGATATTGTATTAATGGTTGATATTATCATGGAATATTCTATTCCTACAATTGATGAATTAACTGCAGGTGATTACAATGAAGATGGATTTATGAATGTAGTGGATATAGTTTTTTTAGTCCAATTAATACTAAATGATGATGAAGTACCTGATCCTAATGAATGTATAGATATAGATGGAAATGAATATGAAACTGTCCAAATTGGTGAACAGCTCTGGATGTCAGAGAACCTAAAGGTAACACACTATAATAATGGAGATGCAATCCAATATGTCCAATCAGAATCATCTGAACCGGATGTATGGGAGAATCTAAGCACAGGTGCTTATGGTTATTACAATGATGATTTATCTCATCAAGAAACCTATGGTAATCTTTACAATTGGTATGCTGTAGATGACAGTAGAGGAGTCTGCCCCGATGGTTGGCATGTGCCAACGGATGACGAATATAAAGCATTAGAAATGTATTTGGGAATGAGCCAATCAGAAGCCGATGATACCGGCTGGAGAGGCACCAATGAGGGTAGTAAACTTGCCGGGAATGCTGAGCTTTGGAGTAATGGAGATT
>CAZGWH010000026.1:0-29474 GCA_964529325.1 uncultured bacterium
GTTTAAACTAAGTTTGTTTTGAAATACTTAGTTTTTTCAAAAAAACTATTTTCTCACTTCCGTATAAAAACTCATCATCAACCCGTCTGAAATAATTGTAATTGCACCTTGTTCATCCGTTCTAAAAATATCTACTTTATTTTCTAACCATCTATTTACAATATCTTTAGATGGATGTTTAAATTTATTATTTTCACCAACGGATATAATACCAAAATTTGCTTTTGAATTATTTACAATATCTATACTTGAACTTGTTTTTGAACCATGATGGGCAATTTTAACAACATCACAATTAATTGCATTTAATAGTTGAGAAATAATAGATTCTGCCTCATGTTCAGCATCACCCAAAAATAAAATTGAATTTTCACCATGGTCAAGTCGAATAGCTAAAGATGCTTCATTTATATTAGGGGCATTCATTGCATTTAAGCTATCAGGAAATAATGCTGTTAAATAAATCTCACCTAGTTTATACTTTTCACCTGGATTTGGATATGATATTACTGACCCATTTTCAGTATGTTGATATAAAATTCTCTTATATAACTTCGTGTGGAATTTATTTTTTGTATCCCAAATATCTTTAATATTAATATGATTAGCTAAATAATCAAATCCACCAATATGGTCCGCATGGGGATGTGAAAAAATAGCCAAATCAATTTCTTCTATTCCTAAATATTTTAAATGAGGTAATATGACAGTTCTCCCATAATCTTTACCAAATCCAACATATCCTGCATCAATCAATATTACTCCATTTTTAGAATGAATTATACATGCATCCCCTTGGCCTACATCTAAGAATGTAATCGTAATTTTATCCTGATTAAAATTTTCTTGCCATAACAAAACATTTGAAATAATTAATATATAGATAATCAATGATTGCCAATATCTAGGGTTTTTAAAATAAAATAGGAGGATTAATCCAAAAAATAACATGAAAATAAGCACATTTGAAAGCCCTCCCAATGATAACATTTGAATATTCAAACTATCACCATAGATTGAGATTTCATTTAATATTAATCCAATTGTATAAACACATTCTCCATAAAGTGATGCTAAAGAAAGGTTTAAGAAAGAAATTATTATTGTAATTATTCCAAATATAACCATTAAAAAAGTAAGTGGAATAATAATGATATTAAAAAATATACCAATTAATGACATTTCATGAAAATGAAATGCAACAGGAATAAAGGTGCCTAATAGTGCGCCAGAAGATGCGACCATACCTTCAATGAACAACAAAGAATATCGAATTATTCTTGATTTATAATTAAAATGATATTTTTCTTTCAAATAATTAAATTGGTTCATAACAAAAATAATCCCTGAAACGGCACCAAAACTAAGCTGGAATCCTACATTAAATAACGAATTTGAATTCAATATTAACATTAAAAATGCTGTCCAAGCTAAGATATTCCAAATATCTGGTATTTTTTGACGATATTGTGCATAAGAATACAAAATTCCCAATGTACCTGCACGAATTACACTGGATGGGTAACCCGTAATTCCCATATAAATTACTAATCCAATAGTAATCAAAATAAATTTATAAAAAGGGTTTAACCTAAAAAGTTGTGAAATTAAATTTAAAACCATGAATATAAACCCAACATGTAAACCTGAGACAGCAAGCACATGAATTATTCCTAATTGGCGAAACCGTTCTAATAATTCATAATCTAATTCTCCTTTTTCACCTAATAAAAACCCCATAATTAATGAATTATATGGTTTATCCACGCATTTATTTATTCTTTTATTAATACTTTTTCTTATTGAAAAATAAAATTTATTTAATGAATAAGGTTGTGATATTACCGAATCAATACGACTATTTAATAAAACTGATTTTATTCCTTTCCTAAGTAGATATTTTTTATAATTAAATGCACCTGGATTTCTATTTCCATGAGGTTTTACAAGTTTTCCATTTATTAATAAAATGTCATCTGGAGAAATATCTAAGCTATCTTTTGAACGAAAAATAGTATTTCCAAAATGATAATTAATTGGATCTAATATATATTCTACTGATTTAGATTTTTGTTTTACAGATTGAACTTTAAAAACGAACGAATTAGATTGATTTAATAAATGTGATGGTGGTTCTACAGTAGATTGAAAAATTGAATGATTGATAAATCCAATTGAGATGAGACAAATAGGAACAGCAATAAATGTAAATTTACTCCAAATTACCCATACCGAAAACACGAAACAAATTAGGATAGGAATTCCTAAATAAGGAAAATAATCAGCAATTAATATACCAATTATTAAGAACGGTAATAATTTTATGGCGGGACGATTTTTTATAAATTGCATAATAAATTACATATTAATTATCTCCAGCATTTCGCCGACTTTGTAATAAAAACCAATCTGCTCGTTCAATATCACCTTCAGCTCTTAAGCTAATAATACGAATTGATTCCATAATTGAAATATTTTTATTATCAACATCTTGAAAAAAGGCATCTAACCGACCACTTAGCTCATCAATATTAATTCCCATTTTTACAGAAGTAAATTCTTTCATATTTTGTTCATACATTACAAGAACAAATGGTTTTTGCCAATATGGATCACCAGCACTTTCATATTTAATTGCATTTTTTAAATGATTATTTAATGTTAATTGGCTTGAATAAAATCCTTTTAAAAAAGTACCTTTCTCATTTTTTGACCAATTTTCCCAGTCATTTCCACTTAAATTATTATTAAACCCAGAAAATATAAATCCGGTAATTATTAATAAACTAATTAATTTTTTATACATATCTATCCTTTAAATTGATTTACGATGGGATATTTTCGTCCCATACCAAATGCCTTTTTAGAAACCCTTATTCCTGGAGAAGCTTGCCTTCGTTTGAATTCAGAGAATCTAATTTTTCTTAAAATGTCCTGTACATCGTCCCTATCATAACCCCGTCTAGTTAATTGGTGCAAATGTTTATTTTCAGAAATTATCTTTTCAACCATGGGCGAAATTTCATTATAATCAAAGGGATCTACTTGATTTTCTCTCAATTCTGCAGATGGCTCTTTATTTATTGAATTTTCAGGAATTATACTTTCCCCAAAATATTTATTTATCCAATTTGACAATGAATATACTTGATGTTTATTTAAATCAGAAATTACTCCTATTGCACCACACATATCTCCATAAAGTGTTGAATACCCTAACGCTGTTTCTGTTTTATTACTCGTATTTAATAATAATGCATTAAAACTATTTGATAATGCCATTAAAATATTACCTCTAATTCGAGCTTGTAAATTTTCCAATGCTAAACTTGGTAATTTCACATCTATATTATTTGAAAGCGTATCTAAAAATTGATTATGAATTTCCTTTATTGGTATAATTGAAAAATGTATGCCTAAATTATTTGCTAAATTTTTAGCATCTTCAATACTATGATTGCTCGAAAATTTTGATGGGAGTGCATAACCATAAATATTTTCATTCCCAAGTGCGTAAGATGCAATTGCACAAGTTAATGCAGAATCTATCCCACCACTTAATCCAATAACAGCTTTTTCATGACCTGTTTTTTGAAAATAATCTTTAATACCTAATTTTAATGCTTTAAATAATTGCATTTCTTCTGGCTCTTTAATGAGTTGTTTATTTATTAATTTATCAAAATCTACAACTTCAAAACTTTCAGAAAATGAAATGGATTGATGTATAATATTTGCTTTTGAATCTAAACAAAATGAACCACCATCAAATACTAATTCATCTTGCCCACCGATCAAATTGCAATACATAAACGGTTTATTATATTGTTTAACCTTTGATTTTGCTATTTGAATTCGTTCATCATTACGATTGATACAAAACGGAGAAGCGGATAAATTAATAAAAATATCTGAATTTTTATTAGCTAATTCGTTCACAACATCTATATCATTTTCTTTATCCCATAAATCTTCACAAATATGAATACCCAACTTTACCACTTCACCACTCATACTAATTTCAACAGGTTGGATATTATTTGATGATGTAAAATATCTATCTTCTTCAAATACATCATATGTTGGAAGCAAGGTTTTATCTCGGTATTCAATTGTATTATTGGGTGATAAAATTGCAACCGTATTATATAAATTATTGTCAATTTTCCGAATTGTCCCAATTAAAACTATGCAGTCAATCACTTTTTCAGATATAGTCATTAATTCATTTTTTGCTAATTCAATAAATTTTGACTCGAGTAATAAATCTTGAGGAGGATAACCTATTAATGCAAGTTCAGGAAAAACCATAATATCACAATGTGAAGAATATTTATTAATATACTCAACTATTTTTGAGCAATTTCCTGTTATATCCCCAACGGTAGAATTTATTTGTGCCAATCCTATTTTCAAAAATTATGGTCTCAATGTTTGAATCATTCGCGGGTATGGAATTGTTTCTCTGACATGAGGAAGTTTACACAACCATGAAACCACCCTTTCAATTCCCATACCAAACCCAGCATGTGGTACAGAACCGTATCGTCTTAAATCTAAATACCATTCAAATTCTTCTTGAGGTAATTTTTCATGTTCAATTCGTTCTAATAGAAAATCTAAATTATCTTCCCGTTGAGCTCCACCAATTATTTCTCCATATCCTTCTGGCGCAAGTACATCCATTCCAAGAACTACCTTTTCATTTTCAGGATCTCTTTTCATATAAAACGCCTTTATTTCTGTAGGGAAACGATGTACTACAACAGGTTTTTCAAATTGTTCTGCAATGTAAGTTTCTTCTGGTGATCCGAAATCTCCACCCCATTCAAAATCAAATCCACCTTTATGTAACATTTCAACTGCTTCAGTATACGAAATCTTCGGAAATACACCTTTAAATTTTTCTAAATCTTCAATCTTTCGTTCCAATGTTTCTAAATCAATTTTTCGATTTGTAATCACCCTATCAATAATAAAAGTGATTAATTTTTCTGCCCATTCAATATTTTCATCCAATTCACAATATGCAATTTCAGGTTCGACCATCCAAAACTCTGTTAAATGCCGTCTTGTTTTACTCTTTTCAGCTCTAAAGGTTGGACCAAAATTATATTGCCGACCAAAAGCCATTGCATTTGCTTCACCATAAAGTTGACCAGATTGTGATAAATACGCACTTTCACCAAAATAGTCTGTTTCAAATAATGTGGTTGTACCTTCACAAGCATTGGAAGTAAAAATAGGTGTATCAACTAAAGTAAAATCATTTGAATCAAAAAAGTCTCTCGTAGCTTTAATAATTTCATGACGAATTCTTAAAATAGCATGTTGTCTTTTTGAACGAATCCATAAATGTCGATGGTTCATTAAAAATTCAGTACCATGATCTTTAGGAGAAATTGGATACCCTTCTATCAACTGATGAATTTCTAAACTTGAAAGTAATAATTCAAATCCTCCTGGAGCTCTATCATTTTTCACAATTTCACCTTCTACCGAAATAGAAGATTCTTGTGTTAATGTTTTAAATGAATCAAATAATTCTTCTCCAACATCATTTTTTATGACAATACATTGTATAATTCCTGTACCATCTCTAAAAAGTAAAAAGCCAATTTTACCACTTCGCCTTGAATTATATACCCAACCATTAAGCCTTACTTTTTGTCCTTCATAATTTCCAGCATTTTGAACTAGAATTTTAACCATATATTTTCCTTTCTACCAAGTAGATGTAATTTGATTTATAATTTCTTCAGATAATTTATCAATAGCAATTCGTAATGCTGATTCACGAGGAGATCCAAATTCATCATCGTCTTCCGCATCTACTTTTCCATCATTATCATTATCAATTTTATCGGTACTTATATCCGTACCCGTTCCATACGCACCCCAAGGGTGAAAATTATTATTAAATAGAGATTCATCACGCTTAACATCATGCCAATTTACTTCAACATTAATTTGAATTTGCCATTCTTCAACTCGTTCATATTCTGATGAACCTTGGTTATTTAGTGAATAGGTCAGAGGCTTATCATCTAATGATTTTAATACAATCGTTAATCGGCTTTCAGCATCATTTTCATTTGTAACTTCTAATATATTTTCTCGAATTAAATAATCAGATACTTGAGCCATTATTTGATCATTTATTCCAAATTCAGTTGTTTCATTTATAATTGGAGCAATAGCAATCGTTTTGATATGTGGAGGAATTGAACCTCTCACAGAATAATACGAACATCCTTGAATTATAATTAAACTAAATAATAATAAAAGCTTTTTCATTTTTTAATAATATTATACTCTTTTATTTTTCTGTATAAAGTTCGCTCAGATAATCCTAATGCATGAGCTGTTTTTCGCCGATTATGATTCAATTTTGTTAATGTACTCTCAATTAACTCATGTTCAACATCTTTCATAGAAACATCACCTATAGAATCAGGGTCAATTGCAGAAATTCGCCCACTTTCAATATCCATAATTTCTGAAGGATTTACCTGATTTTCTAAAGGAATATTTGCAGGTAAATATAAGGCTGAATTCATAGGTTGTTCAGATTGAGATTGTGGAATTATTTTTCCACCACCATGAATCATTTGCTTTATTTCATTAATTTCTTGTCGTATAAATAATAGTTGTCTGAGAATTAGCTCTCTCTCTACATCATCAGACTCCCTGTCAATAAATACGGGTAAATTTGGATTTGTTGAATCACTCCCG
Source organism: uncultured bacterium (assembly GCA_964529325.1). Lineage (GTDB taxonomy): Bacteria > Fidelibacterota > Marinisomatia > SCGC-AAA003-L08. The sequence continues at coordinate 6,736 of CAZGWH010000026.1, forward strand.
GCTAATCCTAATGCCTTTGTAACCATATCACCCGTAATGCGTTGCCCCATTTGAATAACCAAAAGGCTTTCAACAAAATTCTTTAATTCTCTTACATTACCCGGCCAATGATATTTTTTCATTACTTGAAATGCATCTGATCCAAACCCTTTAAATGAGATATCATTTTTTGCTGAAAATTCTAATCCAAATCGTTCCACATATAAATGTAAATCACTAAAATGTTCTTTTAATGATGGAACTCGAATGGTAATTGTCTTTAAACGAAAATAAAGATCTTTCCTAAAATTCTCATTATTTACCTCTTCAGCTAAATCTCTATTTGTGGCAGCAATCACCCTTACATCTACTCGTTGCGTTTTTGTATCTCCAACTCGAATAAATTCACCATTTTCAATTACTCGTAATAATTTAGCTTGAGTCTCCATAGGCGTTTCACCAATTTCGTCTAAAAAAATTGTCCCTTTGTGCGCAGATTCAAAATATCCTTTTCGGTCTTCGCCTGCACCTGTAAAACTTCCTTTTTTATGGCCAAAAAGTTCACTTTCAATAATTCCAGCAGGAATTGCTCCACAATTTACAATAATATATGGCTCAAACTTTCGCCGACTATTTTTATGTATTGCCTTTGCAACCATTTCTTTGCCTGAGCCAGAATCTCCATTAATTAATACTGAAATTTCAGTTGGAGCAACCTGCCCAACTAAATGTAGCATATCTCGCATCTCTTCAGATTCACCAATTATTCCAACTGATTTTTGTATTTTATCTATATCAATCATAATTTTCTCTTAAATTTTGGATTAATTATTCTGTCCTTCTAATCGCTCTTCAATTTCTGTTAATTTATCCCTAACCATTGCCGCTTTTTCAAATTGTAAATTTCTAGCATATTTAAACATTTTTTTCTTCAACGACTCAATAGCTTCTAAATCTTCCATGTTATCTAATTTTAACTCTGGCATTTCTTCAGGGCTTGCATCATAATAATCATTTTTTTCATCTGCAACTGAGGTCGTCAGTTTAATATCATCCACAGATTTATAAATTGTTGCTGGATTGATTCCTTCTTTTTGATTATATTCATGCTGTAATTTTCGCCGTCTTCCTGTTTCATCAATAACGGCTTGAATAGATTTTGTAATTTTATCTGCAAAAAAAATAACTTTACCATTTACATTTCGTGCGGCTCGCCCTGAAACCTGAAGTAATGATGAACGAGAACGCAAAAATCCTTCTTTATCTGCATCAATTACAGCAACAAGTGAAACCTCTGGTAAATCTAATCCTTCTCGTAATAAGTTGATTCCTACCAGTACATCAAATTCTTTAAGCCTTAGTCCTCTTAATATTTTTACACGTTCAATTGTATCAATTCCATAATGTAAATATTTTGCTTTAATATTTACTTCTTCTAAATATTCTGATAAATCTTCAGCACTTTTTTTTGTTAGCGTTGTTACTAATACTCGTTCGCTTACATCAATCCGAGATTTAATTTCACTTATTAAATAATCAATTTGACCTGTAGAAGGATGAATTTCTATTGGTGGATCTAATAATCCTGTAGGGCGAATGATTTGTTCAATAACATGTCCATCAGATTTAATATATTCATACTCTCCAGGTGTCGCTGAAACGAATACAAGTTGATTTACGGTTTCTTCAAATTCATTAAATTTCATTGGTCGATTATCTTTTGCAGAAGGTAGCCTAAATCCATATTCAATAAGCGTATTTTTTCGTGATAAATCGCCTTTATACATCGCTCTAATTTGAGGAATGCTCACATGAGATTCATCCACAAACATGACAAAATCATCTGGAAAAAAATCTAATAATGTATGTGGTCGAGTACCTGATTTACGCCCTTCTAAATGACGGCTATAATTTTCAATGCCAGAACAATAACCTAACTCTGTCATCATTTCCATATCATAAAATGTTCGTTGCTCTAATCGCTGAGCTTCTACCAATAATCCTGCTTCTCGTAAATATTCAAGTCTATCCATTAATTCTGAACGAATATCAACTAAAGCTCTATTTAAATTATCCTGCGTAGTTACAAAATGTTTTGCAGGGAAAATAAATAATTCTTTTTGCTCTTTTAATATTTCACCAGAAACGGGATGAAATGAATAAATCTGTTCAATATCATCACCAAATAATTCAATTCGATAAGCAATTTCTTCATAAGCTGGATAAATTTCTAAAACATCTCCCCGCACACGAAAAACTCCTGGTTCTAATACTAAATCATTTCTCACATAATGAATACTTACTAATTTTTTAAAAATGGGTTTAAGTTCAATTGATGTTTCTACTTGAAAATGTACCATTAATTTAGCGTAATCATCTGGATTTCCAAGCCCATAAATACAACTGACACTTGAAACAATAATCACATCTTTATGAGTAACCAATGAAGAAGTCGCCTTTAGTCGCATTCGATCAATTTCCTCATTGATGGACATATCTTTTTCAATGAATAAATCTTTTGTTGGTAAATAGGCTTCAGGCTGATAATAATCATAATAAGAAATGAAGAACTCTACATGATTATCTGGAAAAAGTGATTTAAATTCACCATAAAGTTGAGCTGCAAGTACTTTATTATGAGATAAAATTAGAGTTGGTTTTTGAACCTTCTCAATCACTTTTGCCATAGTGAATGTTTTTCCTGAGCCTGTAATTCCTAAAAGGGTTTGAAATGCTTCCCCATTTGAAAGACCTTCACTTAATTGCTTTATTGCCTTTGGTTGGCTACCCTGTGGGTCATAATCTGAATATACTTTAAAATCTGCCATAATGTCCTATAATTTACCATACTTTTCATGTTCGATAAAATGACAGAATTGCGGAGAAGAAATTAATTTTAAAACCTCGGAGAGGTGACCAATTTATAACACCCATTAAACTAAACAAATATGAACTCTGTAAGAGTGACCTAATAGTCTGCTCCGATGGAGCTATTTTTTTTTGGATGTATTAATTACAAATATAATACTCCTCTGGAGTAAAATAATTTAAAATTGACCACTAATAATAAAAGCAATTAAGCTTGCCCTGAGCTTGTCGAAGGGAATTAAACCCTGTGGAATAAAAAATATAATTTAATCCATAATTAGTTTGTAAAGTCTGTAAAGTTAAAAAATCATACTATATGACAAGGGGACATGTCCCCTTGCTGAAAGCATTCTTTTACCTGAAAATATAAATTAATCCATAATTTATAGCGATGCATGCATCGCCACTACTAAAAAAGGGAATTAATATGTATCTTCGTAGAAACAGACATCTGTATCTGTCCAAAATAAAATAGGGTAATAATTTGCACAGTTAAAATACACCAAAAAAAATCATTACTCACCTGTTCATTTTTAAACCTCGGAGAGGTGACCAATTTATAACACCCATTAAACTAAACAAATATGAACTCTGTAAGAGTGACCTAATAGTCTGCTCCGATGGAGCTATTTTTTTTAATATTATAAATCTATTCCTCTAAAATTATATTCACAATAATTACAATATCAATGACATTTACAAACCCATCATAATTAACATCACCAATTACATTATATTCAACTGAAAGAATTATATCTACAGCAATCACAACATCCAAAATATTTACTTCCCCATCTTGGTTTATATCACCTACTACAATTTCGCCAGAATTATAAAAATGAGTTTCAATTGATTCTGAATGGTTTAAATAATCACTTTCATCATACCAATTTTGCAACAGACTATCTTGAGAATAAAAATAAGTAAGATCATTATAATGCGGAGAATTGGGATTTTCTGATTGTCCATTAGGCTTCATAAACCATGACCGTGGTGCTTCTCCTGGTTTTAATCGGATTAATAAAATATGGTCATTCCCTGCATTACAATGAAAAATATTATCACTTTTTAACATTCCTTTACCCATTCGCGATGATGATAAATCAGAATGTTCAGGAGCACCTGAAATAGGGAAACTCATATTTCCTCTAAAATAACGATGTATTTCTCCCCAAGGAACTTCAATTGTTCCATACCGACTAACCATTTCATCTTTAGCCATAACTAATGATTCTACCAAAATTCTTCGATCGGCTTCACTAAATGAAAATGGATTTAGAAATTCTAAATAATTAGGTAATATTTCTCGCAAATAAAACAATAAGGACATTTCTGTTGATGTTTTTTCTGCAAATCCATTCCAATTAAATAATATATTTGCAAGTGAATCAGCATCATTTTGATGTGGAAAATTATCTGCATCTGATTCTTCTAATGCTAATGGTAAAATTTGTTTAAGAGAATCCCATCCTAAAATTTTAATATCTAACGCAATATTCTTTAGATAATCAAATGAAATTGTATCTGCCCCTAATTCAATTAACTCCGTTACTCTTTTTCCCCGGGAACCAAAATAGTTACCCTGCCATATTTCAATTGGAACATCATTTTCACCAAAACCAGGATTTGGAGTAACATGCCATGGTGCATCATTGCAGTTTTGAATATACCCCGATTCAGGATTTTCTACTCGAGGAAGTGTACTAAATGGAATTAATTCTTGCCATAGTGTAGATGATGTTGCGCCATCTAATGCTCCCTCTCGAGCCAATACAGGGTCATTTCGATAATGGGCAATTCCATTATAAATATATAAAATATTTCCTTGTTCATCACCTCCTAAGCAATTCCATTTATCATATTGATGAAGAGTTAATGCATTCTCCCATTCAATTACAGACTGAGCTGTCATCATTCGATAACCTTGCTCAAATCCAGATACAATATTTTCTGCTTCTATTTTAGCAAATAGTGCTGTATTAGAATTTAAATTTTTAACAAATACACCATGGTCAGACGATTGTCTCATCGTAACTTGTTGTTCTGTACCATTTGCAAAAGAAATTATTTCAGTCCAAATATTAAACGGTTTTGAAATACCATCCAATAAATAATGTTCTTCATTGTTAGGATCTAAACTCACAATATATGCATCTGCAAAATCAGGTTTATTTGCAGTATGAGACCATGCAAAATGCTCATTATGCCCCATCACAGGATGTGGTGAACCAATAAAATAAAAACCATTATAATTAAGATTTCCATCCAACGATTTTAAATGAGCACTCCAACTTGCAGTAAGCCCATTAAAAGGAAGATGAGGATCACATAAAATATACAACGCATTATCTGCTGTTCTTTCAGGTGTAACAACCCATTGATTAGACATATCCTCTTGAGCATTTGGGAAAATACTTTGCTCAACATAATAATTTCCAGCATCTTTTACAAATTGATTCCATTCATGTGAAATAGATTTTAAGTAACTTGATGTATAAATATCTGACGCAGTAATGGGCAAAAGAGCATCTTCATTTATTACAGATGGTAGATCCTCTGGGAATGTTGATACCGAATAATTAATACCACTTGCAAGACTCTCTAGATATTGAAATATCTCAGGCGATATGGAAATCATTGCTTCTGTAGTTTTTTCTTGAAGCCGTAAAGAACGAATAAATGCATCTTGATTTAAAAATGACGCTCCATAGTGCTGGGTCAATTCACCACGAATAGTGAGTATATTATCTATTAATGCTTTAGGATGATCCTGATACATTGAAATTGCCAAACCAAAAGCACAATCTCGCGGTGTATCACCAATTATATGCGGAATTCCATAAGTATCTCTAACAATTTCTACAAACTCACTAAATAAACATGAATACATTATTAATACTGATAATATGACCTTTATATCTTTTATTTTATATATTTTTTTCATCATTTTCTCTTTTTTTGATTAAATAGTAGCTTATTCACCTAAAATTATATTCACCATTACAATTATATCCACTACATTTATGATGTTATCACCATTTATGTCACCTGCTGACGATTGATATTCTGTCGGTAATATTGTTCCAATAATTATATTTATAACGGAGATAATATCCACTACATTTATTAATCCATCATAATTTAAATCACCTAATAATACATTATTTGATATTAATTCATCTAACACATATAGCATCCACTCTGTATCAATTTCATTATTTGCATATTGAAAAATACCATTCTGGTCAATAATAAAATCTCTTGGATATGGAGAGCCATCATTGGGTAAATAAAATAAATCATAAGTTTCGCCTCCTTGAACACCACCAGGGCTTCCAGGGTCATATAAAATTGGGAAAGTAATGCTATTTTGTTCAACAAAACTTGTAAGTTGATTATTACTTGCTGTATTGATAATTCCGATTACTTGAACATTACCATCATATTCCTGCCATATTGCAGTTTCCATATCCGATAACTCCGGACTGCAAACAGGTCAGAGCGGTGAGAAGAAAGCAAGAACGATTATTTCACCCAAATGTTCTGATAACCTATAATTTCCAACCCCATTCGCAACAATTTCAAGTTCAAAATCAGGTGCAGGTTCACCAATATTTGCACCATTAATATTCCCGTTGACTTCACATGTTAAATCTGATTCATCTTCATCATTTGACCAAATGCGTAATCCACCCGAAGCATTTATATTTTCAGCAGTATAGGTAACATCAATCGATTGAGACTCACCTGGTAATAAATTTGAATATTCAGAAATAGTAAATTCATTATTTGTTGTAAAAATATCTGTTATTTCAAGAAGAGAATTTCCATTATTTGTAATATCAATTGAAATTGTATTCGAATCTCCATTTTCAACAAAGGGATAATTAATTTCATAGCCACTTAAATCAATATCAGAACCATCAATTTCACCATATTCCATTATCTGCACAGTCGCCCATTCTGCAGAATAAATATAATTATCTTTAACAGCAATTGCCATGGTTCGTCGGGTTGTATTTTTAAAGCCTGTTTTTGCGATTACTCCATAAACAAAATCCCATACTTGTAAAATTTCAACATCATCCCAATCAGAAACTGCAACAAAATATGAAAATCCATCTAATCGGTTTGCCATTCCTGATGTATTATAATTCCCAATATATTCAAAGTAATTTCCATGTAATTCATAAACATTTACACCTCCAGAACCTAATGCGACAAATAAAACATCAACTTCAAATACACCATCAACAATAATTGCATTATAGTTAATAATTTCAACATCCTTAATTGCATGTTCCATTTCTAATTCTGAATAAACCGTTAATTCATTTTCATCCACTCCAATTATTTTCAATGTAGAAGCATCTCCAATATATGCTGAAATGGGTAAATCTAGATTTTCTGATATTCTATATAATTTTACGGCCCATGCATTTTCTGTTTCAAAAGTTTGTATTAAACTTGGATTTTCAGGGTTACCTAAATTGAAAAATAATACACCATCTGTATGTGCACAAACAGCAAGAATATTCTCAAAAACATCCATATTTTCTAAAATCATGTTATTTGTATTTTGAATATAGCCAATATATTGGGGGTTACTTGGATTCTCAAAATTGACAATTCCAACACCATTCCGTGCTGTAAAGTAGGCATAATGACCATAAGATGTAACGCAATTTGGTTTAGACCCACCTCCCGCTCCATTATTAGGGAGTGTAAAATGAGCAATATGATTAAGAATGGTTGGGTTAGATATATCATATATTTCAATACCACCAATCATGCCGACCACGATTAAAATATCATCCATTATATGTGTGTCTAAAATATGACTTGCCTCAGGGTTATCAAAATCATGTAAAGTTAGGTTTAATCCAAAACAAAGAGACATTCCAATTATTATAGTTAATATATTATTTTTAAAATTCAATTTTAGTTTTCTCCTCTAGTTTATTCAATTTATGATGATACAATTTCAATTAAGTTAACAGATATTATTTTCTCTATTTCTATATACTTCTTTTGCACCTATTGATTTGAAAAAAATAGATATTACAAATGAAATAACAATTATCTTTTGAGCAACTACTTGAAAAATTAATCCATATAAAGTTTCTTTTCCATCGGGTCCAAATTCCATAACCAACACATACCCAAATAATACAAGAGCAAAAGCAACATAGAGCAATGCATATTTATTTTTCCACTCAGGTGCTTTATAAATTGCAATTATATAAAAAATAGCGACAATTAAAAAAGATCTAAATGCCCATTTTACAAAGAACATATGTGCATCTAAATATAAATCCGATGGTGTTAATGCAATTCCAGAGAACGCAATTCCAGAGGTAATTGCAATAATTGATGCACCAATTGAAATTTTATAAGAGGTTTTATTTTGTTTAAATAGATTTGGTAAATAAAAATAAAACAAACAGGTAAGAGCGCCAATCATGAAAAGTCCAAAATTAAATATAAAACTTGAATAAAAATTTGAAGTATTATCCATTGTTAATGTACGACCTAAATCACTAAAATAATTCTGGGTAAACATATACGAACTAAATTCAGGATTTTGATAAGTACCTCCCGGATAAATTATCATTGCTATTAAATTTAATAATATAAATGCAATTGATCCAATTAAGGGTAAATGATATGCAAGGTATTCTGCAATTGAAAAATTAGTTTTATTCATACTCTCTTCTGTTATTTATGTTTAAAATTAGGTTTACAAATTAGACTTTCAAGCCAATTTAATAAAACAATTTTCATTTATTGCTTTGACTATACTAATTGCCCTATTATCTGCCCGACTTTTTTAACCATTTTTTATTAGGAGAGAGATAATGACAACACTTTTAGCAAATATATTCACATCAAATCCACAAACTATACTTGAAAAAATAGATTCATTTTTTGGTATTTTTGTAGAATATTTAGTAATGGTTTTATTTTATGATATTTTGGGGTTTCCACTTGTTGTAATTGTTTTATTAGCAGGAGCAATATCATTTACACTTTATTTTAAATTTATAAATATCAGAGGTTTCGGGCATGCAATTGAAGTCATTAGAGGGAAATATGATAACCCTAATGATATTGGGCAAATTAGTCATTTTCAAGCTTTAACTTCTGCATTATCAGCAACTATTGGATTAGGGAATATTGCTGGGGTTGCCATTGCTGTAGCTCAAGGTGGACCTGGTGCAGTTTTTTGGATGATGTTTATTGCTATTTTTAGCATGTCCGCAAAGTTTGTTTCTGCATCTTTAGCTCAAATGTATAGAAAAGTTAATCCAGATGGATCAATTTCTGGTGGTCCAATGTATTATTTGGATATTGGTTTAAAGAAAAAAGGATTTGGTTTTTTTGGGAAGGTACTTGGTGTACTTTATGCGATATTCATAATTGGTGGTGCATTTGGCGGTGGAAATATGTTCCAAGCAAATCAATCATACGAATTAGTTGCAACTCAAGTACCATTATTAGCACAAAATAGTTGGCTATATGGTGTAATTTTAGCAGGTCTAGTTGGACTAGTCATTTTTGGTGGAATTGTTCGAATTGGGAAAGCGACTGAAAAAATTGTTCCAGCAATGGTACTAATTTATGTTTCAGCTTCGATGTGGATAATTTTAACAAATTTAAATCGTTTACCTTCAGTTATTAGTTCAATTTTTACTCAAGCTTTTTCTCCCGATGCATTCTATGGCGGACTACTTGGTGTATTGGTAATTGGAATAAGACGAGCAATTTTCAGTAATGAGGGCGGTGTAGGATCAGCAGCAATTGCACATTCCGCGGCAAAAACGGATGAACCAATCCGAGAAGGAATAGTTGCGATGGTTGGACCATTTATTGATACTATAGTTATTTGTTTTATGACAGCTTCTGTTTTACTTATTACATTAGAAGATAATGATTTATTAAAAGAATATAATTCTGCTAAGATAGATGTATATCAAACCGAACTCGCATTAGAGTCTGCAACAGGTGAGAAAGCGATTGATTTAAATGCAAATTTAATTATTGCAAAGGAGCGATTATCTAACTCTTCAAAAGGTGCCGAATTTACATCCAGAGCTTTTAGTTCAGTAATTTCGTGGTTTCCTATTTTACTTACGATTGTCGTATTTCTATTTTCATACAGCACGATGATTTCGTGGTATTATTATGGCGATAAAGGGTGGGTATATTTATTTGGAAAAAAATCACTCATTATATATCAATCTATGTTTTTGGGATGTATATTTTTAGGTTCCGTAACTAAGTTAGGAAATGTTCTTGACTTTTCAGATATGATGATTTTATCATGTGCATTTCCAAATATAATTGGAGCATTTTTCCTATTACCAGAAATAAAAGTCGCATTAAATAAGTATTGGACAAAATATAAAAATAATGAATTTCAAACCTATAAATAATGGAGTAAATCATAAAAATAAATAACTTTTATTTTGATTTTAAATTATTAAGAAAAGAATATAACAATGAAATAGATGCTGAAGTATTTGAATTTAGGCATAAAAGAACAGATACTCCTCTATTTGCAATAAAAAATAGTGACACAAATAAAACATTTACGGTATCATTTAAAACATTACCAATTAATTCAAATGGTGTAGCTCATGTATTAGAACATACTGTTTTATCTGGCTCACGAAAGTTTCAATTAAAAGATGTATTTAATGAAATTTCTAAAGGTGTATTAACCACATTTTTAAATGCAATGACAGGTCCCGATACAACTTATTATCCTTTTGCAACACGAAATGAAAAAGAATATTTCAATATTATGGATGTGTATATGGATACTATTTTCCATCCAAAATTAGAAGAGTTCGCATTTATGCAAGAGGGGTGGAGACATCATCTTGAAAATCCAAATGATCAGATTGAAATAAAGGGGGTTGTATATAATGAAATGAAGGGTGCACTTTCAAATCCAACAACTCAAACATGGTACACTCTTTTTAAACATTTAATGCCTAATTCAACATATTCACATATTTCAGGCGGTGACCCAATTCATATACCTGATTTAACTTGGGATTATTTAAAAGAATTTCATAACCAATTTTACCATCCTTCAAACTCGGTTATTTTTCTTTATGGAAATGCACCTTTAGAAAAAGAACTCGAATTTCTGAATAAAAATTATCTATCTAATTTTGAAAAACAAGAAATCAAAGAAGATATAAATTTTGGAAACCAAGTTGAATCATTCAAAAAAATTGAATCCTCCTATGCAATAAACGCTAATGATAAAACAGATGAAAAAACATTTTTAGCAATTGGTATTCCCGTTTCGACTGCCGATAATGAAGAAGAAATTCTTGCACTAAAAATATTAGGGGAAATATTATTTTCTTCAGATGCATCACCCTTTAAATTAGATTTTAATAATTCAAGAATTGGTAAAGACATTGAAGGTGGATTAATCGATAATAATTATCGGACCATTATGTTTGCTGAAGTAATCGGTTCTGAACCTGAAAAAATGGATGAATTTATTGAATTATTTAAATCTTCAATGAAAGAAATTGTTAAAAATGGATTAGATAAAGAATTAATATTATCAGAACTCAATGGATTTGAATTTCAAAATAGAGAAGAATCTTGTAACAGTCAAAGAGGTCTCAACTATGGAATGAGAATAGTAAAATCCACTAAACTCGGCGAAGACCCTTTCGAAGGTTTAAAGTTTGATAAATTATTTAACTCAATACGAAATAAAATTTTAAATGAAAATTATTTAGAAAAATTAATCGAAACTAAATTATTAAATTTCGACCAATCTGTCTGCGTTTCACTAAAACCAGAACCAGGTAAAAGTGATAATGAATCAAAAGTTCTAAATCAAAAATTAGCAGATTTTAAAACAGGTCTATCAAATGATAAAATTTCAAAATTGATTCAAAAAACATCTGATTTTGAAAAATATCAAAATAAAGAAAATACCGAAGCTGAAATTGCAACATTACCTTTTATCAATAAAAATGATATACCTGAAAAATTAGATTTAATTTCACCTCTAATTGAAATAGGGGAAAATAATACTTCATCCATTATTTCAGAAATATTTACAGGAGGAATTTCTTACATTAGTATTGGCTTTGATTGTTCGACTATTCCTCAACGCTTATTGCCTTATCTTGATATTTTTGGAAATATATTAACTGAAATTGGTACAAAAAACCTCAATTATATTGACTTTGCTAAAAAGATAAATATTTTCACTGGATCCTTTAATCACCAATTTTCAATTTTTAATAAAAGAAAAGATAGAGATTCATACCGCCCTATCTTTTGGTTAGAAACTAAAATATTGAGAGAATATATTTCTGAGGGTTTAGAAATTTTAGAGGATGTAATATTTAATCATGATTTTTCAAATCGGAAACGCATTAAAGAAATATTAAAACGAAATTTTGCATGGGTGGAAAATCATGTACAAAGTGAAGGATATCATCTTCCTTTATATAGGACCCGGTCATTACTCCATAATTCGAGTGTTTATTTAGAAGAAGTTTCAGGCTCAACAGCTTATTTTAATTTAAAAAATATTGTTCATAATTATGATACATTAGAATCTGAGGTATTGTCTGCAATTCAAGAAATTAGCAAGTTATTATTTAATCAACATAATTTAGTAACATCTATTACTGCTGAGGAAAAAGATATTGTAACGGCACAACCGCTTCTTAAAAAAATTAAAAAAAATCTCAACTCAATAAAACACCCAAAACAGAAAATTGAACACCAATTAAAATTCAAAAATGATGCATTTATTTCATCAGCAGAAATTATATATGCGGTTCAATCAGGTGATATTATAGATTCAGGAGTAAATTATAATGGGGCATTCGAAGTATTAAAGTCCTATTTAGGTAATGAATTTTTACATGAAAATATTAGAGCAAAAGGAGGGGCATATGGTTGTTTCCCAATTCTTGATTCTATTACAGGTGCATTTTCATTTGTAAGCTATAGAGACCCAAATGTAAAATCTACTTTTACTACATTTAATCAAATCCCAAATGCTATCAAAAACATAACAATGTCAAATAGATCATTAGAACAATTAATTATTGGTACTTATAGTCAATTTGATCCATTATTAAATCCATATATGCAAGGTGCTCGAGCTCGAAATAGATTTTTAGTCGGTAGCTCTGATGAATATCTTTATAGAATTTTATCTGAGATTAAATCAACTACTGTCGAACAAATGAGATCATTTTCAGAATCAATGGAAATATTCACTAAAAACTCTGTTAGAGGAATAATTGGTAATTCTGATAAAATTCAAAATAATAAAGAATTATTTGATCAGTTAATCCAACTATGAATTTAGACTTAGAATTTAAATTAAACTTTACAATGTCACTTGCAAAAGAAGCGGGTGAAATTTTAATGTACCATTATGGAAATTTGAAAAACATAAGGCAAAAATCTCGTGTAGATTTAGTTTCTGAAGCAGATTTAGCTTCGGAAAAATTAATTGTTGAAAAAATCCAAAGTCAATTTCCAACTCATGATATTATGACAGAAGAACAAGAATTTAAGAGCAAGGGTTCAGACTGGACTTGGGTAATTGACCCTTTAGATGGCACAACAAATTATGTTCATTCTTTACCTATATTTGCCGTTTCTATTGGACTTAAATATAAAAGTGAAGCCGTAATAGGGATTGTCTTTAATCCCGCTGTTGATGCAATGTATCATGCCGTTATTCATAAGGGTGCATTTCGAAATGGAGAAGAAATCCATGTAAGTAAAACAAAAAAATTAGGTGATTCATTTTTAGTTACTGGTTTTGCCTATGACCATAATGATGAATGGGAATTAAGTTTTGATTTATTTCGAGATATATACCGGAGATCTCAAGGGATAAGAAGATTGGGTGCGGCCGCATTAGATTTATGCTTTGTAGCCCAAGGCAGATTTGATGGTTTTTTTGAAATAAATTTATTTCCATGGGATATTACTGCTGGCGATTTAATTCTCCGAGAAGCAGGTGGATTTACAAGTGGGTGGAAAGGTGAAAAATTACCAGCTTCAGGTAAAAAAATATTAGCAACAAATGGGATTATTCAAGATGAAATCCTTGACATAATTCAATCAAAAAAATATAAATTATTTACGAATTATTAATTTCAAATAAAGAGTTATCTCTACCGAAAAGAATATCATTAGCAATTAACTCAATATCTAATTCAAAATCATCATAATCAACCCCCGGTACCCATTTAATTTGGTTTATATATTGAATTGGAAAAGATTTTAAAATTTCAAAAACAATCTCAGGAGTTACACCAACTTCCTTGGATTTTGATTCATTTAAAATATCTTCCCAATTAAAACTTTTATTTTTGGAAATAATCCATATATCTACAACATCTTTTGGTTCTGATCTAAAAAGAGCCGTTAATTTATTAGATAAAATATTTCTCCAACCATCAATTTTTCCAAATTCAACATGAGAAAAAATTGAACCAAAATGTGATGCAATATCATTAATAAAATCTAATTGAAGTGTTAAATCTACATCATTTGATGAAGTTAAAAAAATACGAGTAAAGGATTTCCCAATATCTACATCTTTTAAATCAACAACATATTGACTATTATTTGATAATTCGGAAAGAACTAAACGAACATATTTATTATAATTAGAATCATTAATAACAAAGAAATCTAAATCATCCGAGTATCGATGATTAAAATAAAAACGACTAAGTGCTGTACCACCGGTTAGAAAAAAGGGTGTATTTAATTTCTTTACTAAATTCAGGACCCCATTTTGTAAAGGATATAGATTCTCCACATAATATTTTTCGTAATTTTTCAAAATGATCTTTTAGTTCCTCATGATAAATTTTTGAAATTCGAGTTTTTGTTAAATTTAATTTCAACTCTTTTGGTCCAAAAATATATAAAATGTCATACCAAGTCAATCGCTCTAAAATTCGAGTAAAAATCAACTCAAAATCCCAATGCCCACAATAAGTTATTTTCTTATTAATTAAATTTAAAATATTTTGGGGAGGATAATGGTAATCCCAATTGAGTTTCTTAATAATTTGAGACATTCTTTCATCCATCTCAAATTACCTTGCATTTAGAATAACATTTTTAATAGTATCATAATTTTGTCCACAAGTCGAATTAGGGTCAGGATTGTATGAAGTTAAATTAATTTTTGTAATAAACTTTCCATCACGATCTAAAATAAATAAATCTCTCAATATTACTTCCCATTCCCCCCATACATTTACTTCAAGGATATCCTGTGTCCACGGTAAGACTCTTTCTTCAATCATACCATCATAACTATCATTTATATATTGATATCCGTTAATCCCCATAATGCTAACATCTGTAATTCCTTCAGATTGTAACTCAAGATGTAACTCATTTAATACACCGAACCGGTGTCTGCACATCGCTCAGCCCGCTTTTCCAAAATAATAAAGAGAAATATTTCCATTATAAACTTCAGGACCTATCATTTCTCCAAATGAAACTGAATTATCATTTATATCTTCTAATAACCATTCAGACATCAATGGTTCATTACTTAAAATAATATTGACAATTCCTAAAACATCGATGACATTAATATCCTCATCTTGATTTAAATCTGCAATAAAAAATTGATTGGGGGTTAATTCAATTACATCTAAAATATGTTGAACAACTGTCAAAACATCGATGACATTAGTAATTAAATCTTCATTTACATCACCCCAAATTGGATCTTGATAATAAATTTGCTCACCATAAACTATATTTGCTCCAGGAGGGCTTGTTTGTATATTTGACCAAGTGTCTCCTCCATTCATCGTCATAATATTTGGCCAAGTCTCATCGGTATGAATCCATTTAAGAACACCATCACCTCGTGACAATAATGTAACCCAATACGAAGAATTTTCATCTAATTGAATGCATTCAGTAAGTGTATAAATATTATAACCTGAACCATGTGGATAGTCTTCATCCATCACAATATTCCATTCATCAATTACCTCTCCAGGCGATTGGTTATCATCATGCTGAAGTTGAATAATTATTGAATCAGGAAATGATTCAAATCCCAAATAGAATGAAAACCGCTCAAGAATATAATCATGATCCACAGTAAAAATATTACTAAAACGCATATCTAACGAATCTGTTTTATAGACTAAATTTCCAGTTTCAATTCCAACAGGATTTCCATTATAATAAATTGTAGATCGCTCACCTTGTGAAAACAAGCACGAAAAAATGATTAAAATTGTAAAATATTTAGTGTATTTCATAGTGTAATTTCTTAATTCTCTAATTTAAAATGAATATTAATTTAATAATTATTCCTTAATCATAATTAATAATTAATAATTAATAATTAATAATTTTACACATATAATTTAATATTTACAATAAAAATGAAATAAATTGAATTAATAATTAAACTCAAATCTATTTATTAATATAATATTTCTCGATTTAGTTAAATTAACTCCTTTATAAAAAATATTTATTTCATTTAGAAATAATTAGTTGATATCCATAAAATAACAACGAATATAACATTAAATTTTTCACATTATGGAATATAAATGCATATAAAAATTATTTATCTATTATTAATCACTTCAATATTATTTTCTCAAGAAGTTTCTTCAGACTCTACTTATATTGGTTTAGTCACCAAGGAAGAAATGACAACTTGGACCGAAAAATATCCAAAGACAATTGCCATTGGATTTGGATCATGTTCACCAATTAATAATAATTTATTAGCTTTTTCTGAAAGAGGACAGAGCAAAAATAAATGGTTTTTTCTCAAACTGAATAATTATTACAATATGAATTTATTTAATAGAGAAATAAACTTTTCATTAATGGGTGGAACCGAGAATTTTTATTTATTAAATATGATTAATGTTTGGAATATTTTTAACCATAAAATTTATGATGTAATCAATATCGGTATTGGCCCAGGAGCAACAATTGTACTGCATAAATTTGAATATCAAGAAACAGCATTGGGATTAATATTTGATTTAAATACGACTATTCCATTAAATATTTATAATATTAATTCTACAATTGGATTAAATGTAAAACATATACTCACTTCTTATGAAAAAATTGATGAATTAGGCCCCTATAATTCACAAATATTTAACTTTTATATTGATTTTAAATTTCCATCAGAACAGATTATTAATAAAAAATTATTCAATATATTTAAGTAATTAATCATAATTATATTCAAGGCTAAAATTAATTGATGACTTCTTAATATCGATTAGTTTATCGTTGTTATAATTATTAAAAGGTTCAAACCCTGCATTTTTCCAATCAATCACCTTTAACCCAACCAAAGCATTTATATTTTCAAATATAACTCGATTTACTTGTATATTAAATATTGATTTTTTCTCAGATATACCATTAAATCTTTCATTATAAATGGTAGCATATTGGTCAATTATCATTTGCTCTGATAATTCCCCTCTTTTTGCGTTAGACAAACTAATTTCAAAATCAGTATTCATCATTGTAAACTTGTAACTAATAAATAATTCTTCTGCATGAGGACCTGCCCAAAACCCCAAAGGATAATCATAACTATAAAAATCATTAATTGGAAACCGATGGCGATAAATACGGTGATCCGTCCAAGAATATTCAATTTGAAATTTATCACTATTCCAAAAAATATTATCTTTTACTATTCCAAACTGAAATGCAAACCAATTTCTATTGTTTTTTTCAAACACTAACCCCGGTCTAAATTCATCCATAAGAAATACATTATATAATTTCAAAGAATTTATTGGCTTTATAATTGAAATTAAATTCCATTGAATATTATCTAAATCACCTAAAAAATGTTGCATTGACCAAAAAGGGATAAATGGAATTGAATAACCTAATTCTATCCCCCTGTTTCCATAAACTACAATTTCGCCAGCTCTTATTTCTAAAAACTTATTAGGTCTATATTGTAATTGATGAAATGCGAAGTATCGATCTTTTTCATTTGTCTTGTTTCCCATAATATCAATCATCGTTGAATCATTCACACCACTTTTTAATCTACCATGAATATAATGAAATTTTAATTTTTCATCAATATTCCATTTAAACCCAAAATGAGGTAAACTCGGGATTTTATTTGAAATTATTAATGATGAACGACTTATATCAACTTTTGGGCTTAGTGTACTAATAAAAAATATTGACTGATTATTAACATATTGTAATTCCATTTCTGCAATATCATAATCAAATTTATCACTAATTAATTCATGGTTAGATGCCCATGCGATTCCTTTAGAGGAATTAAATGAATTTGGTCGTAATCGAGTACCGAAAAATCGATTATTCGTAAAAGAACCCTTTAATTTAATTTTATTATTTATGTAAAAATACTGTATCCCTACACCACCTGTAAATATGGATTTATTTTTAATTATCCAATCACCACCCGATGATTCAAAATTAAAATTTCCAAGTGGTTTTAAAACTAAATTCCCAAATGAGAATGAAAATAAAATAATAAACCAACATATTGATTTTTCTAAAATATTAATTTAATGTCCCTTTGATTTTCCACCTATCATTTCAGTAAAAGTTGACCAACATATTTTAATATCTAACCAAAATGTCCACGACTCAATATATTTAATATCAATATTAATTCGTTTTTGCATTTCATTTAAATCTTCTGTCCCACCTCTATATCCAGACATTGCTGCAAGCCCTGTTATTCCAGGTTTTACCCAATAACGAATTCTATACTTACTTAATGAATTTGCTAATTTTGTATCTTCAGAAATCATATGAGGCCTTGGACCTACAACACTCATTTCTCCAAATAGTACATTGATAAATTGTGGAAACTCATCTATATTTGACTTTCTTAATAATTCGCCAAAAGGGAAAATCCGTGAATCACCAACGGAAGTCAGTTCATTCGCTTTTTTTTCATTTACTAAATTATACTTCATTGTTCGAAACTTATTACAATAAAATATCCTACCCTTATACCCGACTCTTTTTTGTTTAAATAGAATAGGGCCTGGGCTTTTCAATTTTATAATTAATCCTACAATTAGATACACCCACCAATAAATAAATATTAAAAATAATAACGAAAATATGACATCAAATATCCTTTTATTAATTATACTCATTCCACCTTTTAATGGTTCAAATCTTGATTTTATAATATAGTGTGGGCCTAGCATTCTTCCATTTGTTTCAAAGCTATCAATAGTTTCAATATCAATAATATGAAAAATATATGCACCTAAATCTTCTGCTAAATCTATTATTTCAATTAAATCTTTTTTATTTAAAAACTCAGACTGAATTAATACATAGTCACCTGTATTTAAAAGCTCTATAATTGATAAAGCATAATCTTTTTGACTATTAAAATTTAAAGGTTTAAATTCAAAATGATTACTAATATAAAATCCAGATTCCGGATTTTTTTTCACCCAATTTTTAGTGATGTCAATTACATTTTGATTACCAATTATTGATAATCTAACAAAATTAAATCCTAATCCACGCATTTTTTTTACAATTAATTTTCTTATTTTACGAGATATCCATAATCCAACGAATTGTAAACTGATAAAATAAGCTAAAAATAATCGAGGAATAAAATCTAAATTACTAAATACAATACTAAATAGTAAAATAAAAATTTGAATAACTTGTGGGTAAACAAAATATTTCCAAAACTGAGTAGAGTGGTTTCTTCTCGGAACATGTTGTAAATTTAAAGTTAATGAAATTATTGCCCATGATATTATAGAAATAATTAAAATTGAACCATATTTATAAAAAAATGGATTAACAAATTTATTACAAATTGATAATTGATATTCGTAACCTATTCTTAACCACCAACCTAAAAAAAATGATATTATTATAATTAAAATATCTATAATAAAAAAAGTTGGTTTTATTATGATATTATATTTTTTAAACATATTATAATTTTTTAGCTATAACCGAACACGCCAATGTTGCATTCATATCCCACGCGACAACGACCCAATCGGGCTTTTCCATTTTGGTCATTTTCTCAAATGCAATCATAGTTTGTCCAACTTGCTCTGTGTATGACCCGTTCCCAATATCCAAGTTAATATCTGCTTCGGAACATTGAATTGATATTGTGTCATCATAATACTGGCCTGTATGCACCAACAAATGCTCAACTTTGGATGAATGTGTTTTATTATATACCTCTATATAATAAATAAATGGAACTATTTTTATAAAATTAGATCGTGCACCGACGACTGAGATTAATTTCATTAATCTTTTTCCTTAAAATTTTTGTTTTTTGGTGAATGTATAATTTCCCAATATCCTGTTTTTTCATTACCAATTCGTTGAAGTATTTTTTGCTCTTTAAGTTTGTTAATATCTCTTTTTATAGTTCGTTTTGAGACTTTAAGATTATCAGCAATATCTTTTATCAATATTTTACTATTACTATCGATTAATTTTATTATTTTGTCCAATCTTTCATCGGGGACATTATCGGGGACATTATCGGGGACATTATCGGGGACATTGTCTTTTCTTTTAAATACAACAACATTTAGCCCTCCTTGAATTTCTTCAAAAAATGGTTTATTCAATCCATATTTTCTAAAAGATTCAATGACTCTTTTTATACCTGAGCCATATTTTTCTATTATATCTGCTTCTTTAAAAATATTTGCAATTTGAAGATTTCTTGGAATAGATTTATAATTACCTGTTTTAATCTGTTCAATGCTTAGTTCTTGTGGGAGTTTACCATAATTAAAAAATTCAATTCGATTATTAAACACTTTAACCGTCGTATGTCCAGTACTTCTATAATCCCTATGAACAATCATATTAATTACAATTTCTCTGATTGCATCCATCGGGTAATCCCAGCGTTCTTCTCTTTGCGGATTTCCCGTAATAATATATGCTTTATTTGTATGTTTATAAATAAATTCCATCACCTGATCGATTTCAGAAAAAAGGTCACCCCTAATTGTATAGCCGTCCTTCACAACTGTCTCTGAAGCAAACCTTCCAACTTCAATTGTTGTTAAAATTGCTTTATCATTATTTGTAAAAAGTAAATAACACCCAAAAGTGATAGCTTTTTCTTTAATTAATTCAAATTTATCTAAAACAGACGAAATTTTATCATCAATACTAGATTTTTCCATAAAGAGCTTAACCTTTTCTTCCGAAATATCATCGATGGTGTGATTTGGATCTTTATAATAATCCCAACTACTATTCATCATTTTTACATGTGCATCGGCAATCTGAACAGGAGTCATTAAATGATTTGAATTTTTTATGCGTTTATAAAAACGACCTTTGAAGGAAACAGGTTTTATGGGATACTCCTGAACATCAATTATTAAAATGTTTTTCCCTTCTTCCTCGACAACTTCAATATCTGGGATAACTGACGGATTAGTAGATTGCTTGATTTGATTAATATATTTTTGAATTGTTTCATCTGATACATGAATCCCTAAGATTTTTCCATTGTCTGATACCCCTAAATATATTTTCCCACCTTTGGAATTGGCAAAAGAGACAATAGTTTCAATCACCTCTTTTTGAAATGTAGATTTAAATTCAACCTGTTCAGATTCGTGTACATTTTTCATTACTTACTTTTTATTTGATTTTTTTGACTCTTCATTTTTTATTCTTCTGTTCGTATAGTTTGTTCTTGTTCGATGATTATACTTTTAATATTTAATATATTACAGAAAATAAGTGTGAACTGCAAATTCATATTGTCTTATAAAGATTGATTTTAATGCATGAATATTATTTTGTTCATAAAATAACAACATCGCCTTTTTATAATCCATTGGTTCAACGGTTCTGAAGGAGATAGGACAATATTTATGGCTCAATAACATCGCATTACATATAAGACGAGCTGTTCTTTTGTTTCCATCTGCAAAAGGTTGTATATAAGATATCAATGTTAAAAGTAATATCGTTTTTTCAAAAATATCATTTTTATTATTAACCAAAACACACATATCAGACAATGCTTCCCTAATTTGAAATTCGCTATCCAAAGGTTTATAATTGGTTCCCGTTATACCCACAAGCCGTTTTCTTATATTCTTTTCAATTCCTAAATCATCGACCAAAATATGATGTATTTCTTCAATTTTAGTAACAGAGATATTTTTAAAAAAATCTCTGTTTTCAATAATATAATCCAACGTATTTTTATGGTTCAATAACATTTGAGCTTCGTCTTTTTTCTTACCTATTGCTTCCCGATGATCTTTTAATAACTGTTCCGTTTCTAATAATGAATATGTATTGCCTTCTATCTGTGACGATTTCCAACTCAAATCAATTCCTAGCCTTTCTAATTCATGTCTATAGATCGTATCTGAAAGTTGAATTATATTTTGTTCGTAATTTTTTTGTAATAAAGATAATTTTTCCTGTTCATTCTTTGAAAATAATTCTATCTCTGGTAAAATATCAGTTATTAAAAAATGATTGAACCCATTTTTGATTCCTCTTTCATCAATCTCCTTTTTGAAATATTTATCTACATTGAACGGATATAGAAATTTATAATTGGGATGAATAAAGTATTTTGTCGCCCTACCAATTCCTTCTGTCTTTAAGAATCCCAGCTCAATACATTTCGACAATCTTCTTTTTATCGTTATTAATCCTACATCTAAATCCATTTTTTGATGAATTTCAGATGATGGCATGCCTGAATTATTGATTACTAATTCTATTATTTTTGTGTTAATTTTATCTATTTTCATAGTAACAATCTATATTATCGTATCATTAACTTAACACAT
>CAZGWH010000027.1:0-28940 GCA_964529325.1 uncultured bacterium
CAATAAATTCGTGTGGATAATATTCTAAAGAACCTACATCTGGATTGTCACCCCATATTAAAAACGGATTAATTCCATAATAAATACTATCATTTATTATTAAATTAAATTTACCATTATCAATTAAAATTGATTCAGAATTTGGAAAATAACTATTATTTTCAAATATAATTGGATTTACAATCATGGAATTATTGATATTATTTTGATTACAAATTAATTGGTTTTCACCAAATGTAAATAATTCTTCGATATTGAATAATGAGTGGGATAAACATATTTGACTATTTTGATTTAGTTGAAAGTTATTATTTTGTGCTAAATTGTTCAATAAAATTGAACTTAATAAAAATATTGATGAATTATCACAAGATAGGCTCATTCCATTAAATAATGAATTATTATCTATTATATTTGAAAAACCAATAAATAGTTTTCCATCTGCTATCTTAATACAACCACCATCAAATTGAGCAAAATTATTTTCACAAATTGATTTTTCAAAAATAACATCTGCAAAAACAGAAGATATTGCACCACCTATTCCCGAAATGTTCTCACTAAATAGGCAGTTTTTTATTAGCAATGAATCACCCGATTGATATATTGCTCCTCCATTATTACTACTATTTTGTATAAAATTAGAATTAATACATTTTAATGATGTACTTGCAGAGTAAATTGCACCACCAAGTGGTGATTCATTATTTTCAAAATTAGAATTAATTATTTCTATATTACTTTGAAACGCATTTATTACTCCACCATGCCCATATTCTAAATAATTATTACTAAACTGATTATTTTGAGACTTAAAATTTGTTCCGAAAAGCTTTATTGTACCTTCTTCAAAAATAGAATTATTTTGAATCTTAAAATTTATTAAACTAAAATTAGAATTTAAAGATACAATTACAGAGCTATTTAACTCAGTAGAGTGAAAATTTTTAATAAAACCATTATTTAATTCAACATCCGATTGATATGAATGGATTATTCGTTCTGCAAATAATCCAGAGTTATCTACAAAAAAATTATTTAATTTTATTTCACTATCCTCAATATTAATACCAATTCCTTGAAAATTTGATAAATAAATTTCATTTAGCTCATTATTTCCATCTATAATGTTAATACCATTTGCCATATTTAAACCATCAAGATAAAACCCTGAAATAATTGATTGTTCGCTAAAACTATTATCAATTGAAATTATACTTGAATCAGGGAATTCACACATAATTTTACTCGTATCATTTTCGGTAATTACTCCAAATAAATTTATTGATGAATTCTCAATTGAAATACATTCAAAATAATCTCCACCAAAAACAAAAATCGTATCGAATTGATTTGCGTTATTAATTCCTTCTTGAATGGAAAGAAAATCACTTGGAACATTAATTACATCAGCAAATACTATTGACATTGTAAAAAATAAGATAAACCATTTTTTAAACATTATATAATTTAATACAAACCTATAATAAATAATCTTAAATTAAATCATGAAATTTATTAGATATTCTTTTATTATCACCTTCATTTTTATTTATCAATTTTGTGGAGATAAATATATTATTCAAACTGATAATACTATTCCATCTAATACAAGTTTTGAAACTGATATTGATTTTTTAAATGAAATAATTATTTTAAATAACTTTTCTACAATAAATATAGAAAATCTTGGTAATCAAAAGTGGGAAGATAATCGACTTGTTGAACTGGAAATTTCAAATAATGCAGATTTATATATAATTCCAAATTCAATTAATTTTTTAGATAAATTAGATAAACTTATTTTACGAAATAACTCTATCGTTCATATTCCTTCAAATATATGTCAACTCAATTTAAATTTTGCAGATATAACTCAATTTGATATAAATGAAAACTATTTATGCTATAGTGACATTCCATTTTGCCTATATGAAACTATTGACCCATTAACTCAATCTTGTGATTGGAATAATTCAGACATGTTAATTCTGCAAGAAATCATCAATATTAATGGATTAAATATTTCGTTAAATGATTTTGGAGGAATGCAAACTTGGAATTTGGGACGAGTAACAAGTTTAAGTTTATCTGGAAATGATGGTTATGGGTTAATACATACATTACCTGAAAATATTGACCAATTAAGCGAGTTAAAAACTATTGATTTAAATAATCATTTACTCACTTTACTACCAGATTATTTGGGAAATTTACAATTCCTTGAATCTATAAATTTAAGTTCTAATCGAATAATTGAACTACCCGAATCTTTTGGATTTTTATCTGGATTGATTGAATTAAATCTCTTTGATAACCGATTATCATACTTACCTCATTACTTTACTGATTTACAATCATGTTACTTTCTCGATTTGAGCTTTAATGAATTTATTAATTTTCCTGAAGAAATTTTAGAACTAAACTATTTAGAAGAACTAAATTTATCGATAAATTATTTAACAACAATTCCTTCTGAAATAAGTAACCTTACAAATTTAAATTGGTTGGATATTCATTTTAATGATATTATTTATATACCCGAATCAATTTCACAATTAAACTTCTTAAACTATCTTGATTTAGGGTATAATTCAATTATTAACCTACCCCTTAATTTGGGTAATATGGTAAATTTGAACACACTTTACCTGGATAATAACGAATTACATATAATACCTGGAAATTTTTGTGAATTAAATATAGAATTTAGTAACCCATATAATTTTATGATTAACAATAATAATTTATGTATTGATGATGTTCCAAATTGTATTGATAATGAAATTTTAGGATATCAAAATTGTATTGGATTAATTAAAAAGAACCGTATTAACCATTAGTGA
Source organism: uncultured bacterium (assembly GCA_964529325.1). GTDB lineage: Bacteria > Fidelibacterota > Marinisomatia > SCGC-AAA003-L08. The sequence goes on from CAZGWH010000027.1 coordinate 2,847, forward strand.
AATATCTTGAATATTAATTAAATCATCATGATTAAAATCAGAAATCCAAAATTGAATTTCATTTGGAATTGAATATTCTATAATAACATCAACAACCATTAAAATATCAATTATATTAACTAATTCATCTCGATTATAGTCACCTTTAATCCAATCAGGTTCAATACCTGATTCTAAAAATAATAGGAATTTTGAAATTAAATTTCTTCTTTCAGCATCAGAATTAATACCTGAAATTTGAAAACTAGATGCTATTGTATTTGAATATTGAGTTGGATAAAAAATAGTCGAAATATATTCAGGAGTTTGATTTTTAAGTATAGGATAAGCAGGTGAAACCGCATGAATTTGGTCAATCCAATTATTCTCACCATTATAATTAATTGTTATATAATCTAAAATTGTACCCTCTAATCCTAAAATCAATTCCAAATTATTTTCACCATCATCAATAAATTTTACACCAAAATAATTAATTAATTCAGATTGGTTTAAATTCATCCATATATCCCCACCTTCAAGATAAATATTTCCGCCTATTTGAATAAATTCAATTAACAATTGTATTAATGAATTTGAAATTTGACAATTATTAGGGAATATACCAGCAAAAATAAAAAGGGATTCAATATTATCTGAAATTCCATTCGCTAAAATATTATTTTCGTGTAAAATATAAGAATTCACACCAATCGAATTCAAATCTTGAATAAATAATTCACCATCATCAATTGTATTTTCGCAAAGGGGAATCACAACAATTTCAGGTTCTTCACCAATATAAATATCTATATTATTTGTTTTGGAACTTTCATTAATTGGAGATTCATTATCAATTAAATAAAATTGATAATTATAAAAGTAACCTGGAATTGGTAAATTTTGATATTGAATTATTTCATTGGGTAATATAGAAATACTATCTACAATACTCCCATTTCTTATAACAATTAATTGATCAATATCATCCAAGGGAGTTCCATCAATTTGAGTATTTGAAATTTGAATATCAATTTGAGCCATTGTTAAATCTATTGTATTTGAGCTAATTACGAATGGAGGATTAGGTTGAGGATTTCCTCCTGCCCATGCTTTTCCAATAGTACCAATACTTAAACTATCATTGATATTACTTTTAATTTTAAGCTCATAAACGTATTCATTTCCATCGATTAAATTCATATCTGTATATGATTCAATTGATTGAGAAAAGTCAATTACATATTCACCATTACGATAAATAAAAATATTAAAATTATTTAACTGTTCACCATTATATAATAAATGTGGGTTTTCCCAATTTAAACTAATCGAATTTGGTGTTAAATAATCACTGTACACTGATAAATTTTGAGGAGGGACTGGGTCCTCGGGATCGGCACCTGAACATCCATCAAATTCAATAACGAATAGCCCCAATTGCCTATCAGAAATATAAATATTACAACTCGACTGAAATGGATAAGCCCCCCATGCACCATTAAATAATCCATTCATTCCAGGATAAGTATCATAATATCCTGCTAAAATTGGATTTACAGGGTCAGTTAAATCAATAATTTGTAATCCAAAAACATAATAACTGATATATGCAAAGTTATCTTTAATAAATACATTATGTGCAGATTTAGTTTCACTACTGTCGGGTGCCCACTCCGATAGAAGCTGAACATTATTTAAATCTGAAATATCCCAATTCATAATATGCCCACCAGAAGTTTCTGATGCAGTTGAAAGTAAATCTCTATTAGGATCTACCCAACAGGCATGGGCTGATGGCACTCCATTCCAATATGAAATAGAAATTGGATTATCTTTATTACTTATATCGAGAACATACATAATATCAGACGATATTCCACACCCGAATAATAAATCATCTTTAATACATACATCGTGGAAATAATCACCATCCCAAGTTCCAACTAATTCAGGATTTACTGGATCCTCTAAACTCAAAATAAGTAAATCATTTTCAGTACTTCCAATAATATACAAAAAACCATTATCAACCATAATATTATGAGAGCTTCCAATTCCAGTCCAAACATTTACAAGTTGTGGATTATCGGGAGTTTCCATGCTTACGACTTGAATCCCACCTGACCCATTTTCAGTACCTATATAAATAAATTGATCCCAAGACTTAATATCTCGCCAAGTCGATGTTTCACCAGGAATAAACCCCACTTCCAAAATTTCATCATCTGAAACTTTTACAATTGAAGTTCCATTTTGTAAACCTACAATTGCATATTCATCTCCATAGGGTGTTGAATAACCCCATATATCATTTACATTTACTTCATATGGGAAATTATAGATTAATTGCGTATTAAATTCTTGAGAATGTGAGATTTCAAGAAATATCAATGTAAATAAAAACAGGAGAAAAAATAATTTATTCTTTCTCCTGTTAAAATAAAATCTATGTGGCTTCAGAATTAATTCCCTAAAATAACATTCACTATTGAAATAATATCTAAAATATTAATTATTCCATCATCGTTCATATCTGCTAATAGTAATGCAGTACCATTTAAATCAACTTCTCCTAAAATATGGTTAACAACTAAAACCACATCAATAATATTGACTAATTCATCCATATTTGCATCCCCAGAAGGGAAGTTTATTCCACCAACAGTATGAAATTCAAAATACCCTGCTAATGGTAATTTTTCTATTCTTCCAGAATGATCTGATGCTTGGATATAATATTGTATATTTGTTTCAACGGGAGAACTTGGAATAAATCCATCATAAATATTTGGATTCCAACCCGTAGCAATTAATGGTATTTCTTCATAATTTTCCATTGCATCATTCTTCCAAAATAATTTAGTTTCATCCCAAATTATACCAAGGTCTGTAATTGGTAATACTTCAGCACTTATAGGATAATCTCCATCTGGAAACTCTACATCATTCAAAGGATTATGAAAAATTTGTAACATTTCTAAATCAGGAACACCTTTTGCTCTACAATGTAACGCATCCGTAGATTCCCAGCTACCTGAAAAACCTAAAACTTCATACCCAGGTAACGCTTCTTGATAAACAGCCAATGCTTCATCATCCCAAGAACTATTCATAATTGGAACAATAGCCTTATTATTTAAAATTATTGAATTTGTATATGGTTGATTTGTAGGTGTATAAACTCTAAACACTTCCCAAGGTTCACCATAAGCAGTTAAAGAATTTTCAAAATATGAAGCAGTTTCTTCAATTTCATCATATTGTGCATGTGAAGTTTGTACAGATCTAATTAGTACTTTCGTCGGTGATAAAAACTTTCCCCAACAATCAATATGATCTATATATGTATTATTCGGATCAGGTAAGCCATGATAAGTTGTTATCCCATAATATTCTTCCATAAGTTCATGTACATTACTTACAGATAAATCATCATTTTCGAAATAAATTAAATCACTTGATGCACCTATACCTAATCCATCCGTCATATAATTACCCCCAGCTGTAATAATTCCACTTTCATAATATGGTGTATTTAAATGACTAGATAATTTATATGGTGCTTGATTATCATTTGGCCTAGGCCTATTATAAGTATGATCAACAACAGTAATATCGTTGTTTCCATCTACAACCCACCAAGGACCATAATCACGCGTCCAATAAGAATCTGTATTACCAATTATAAACTCAACATTATCCATATTAACAGAAGCATTATTCATTGAATTATAAGCAGAATTTTGTTGACTCGATGAAACTAAACAATAAACAATAATATCCTCAGCCATTTCACGAATAATAGAAGTAGTTATACCGAATGGATACCTAATAACCACTCCCTGCATTCTTTCAAATTCAGATATATTTCGTATTGGATATGGTGGTGGTTCAGTTCGATTAGACATTTCACTTATTAAATACCTATTTGCCCATTCATCAGTTGTAAAACCTATTGGAAGTTCTTCCTTTGCAGATAGACTTGTAATTGATAAAACAAGTAAAAGTAGTATTATTGATTTCATTTAGTTCTCCAATGTTTAAATAAATAAAAAGTTATAGTATAAAAATTATTATTTAATTTGATTTTATAAGGGTTTCTGTGTGTAACAATATGTACATGAGTCTCCAAGTTGAATATGAAAACCACATTCTAGACAATCCCATTCAGATAAAAAAGGTTCATCTTCTTTAGTATTTATTTTATTGATATTTTTTTGTGTTTTTAGTATTAAAATAAATGAAATAATAATACATGAAATTAAAATGGAAATAATAATTTCCATTTTAATTTAAGGATTTTCAGTAGGAGTATAAAAAGAAGATAAACAACCTAAAAAGTCTTCTACGGGAATATTCGGAAAAGTTGGAGGATCATTATTTACTCCAATGCAATAATCATCAAATCCTAAATTTTCTGTACATTCTAATGGTAAATCATTAATTAAACATATTTCAAATTGATGAATAAAATATAATTCTTCACCTGTATTATTTGAAGTTTGAAATTCATTAGAAGAAAAGTCATCAAAAGAAAAAGCTAACCTTGCTCTAATAAATCGAATATCATCTATATTGATTGATGCATCATAAGGAAATTCAAAATTACTTTGATATTCAATCAATCGATTCGATTCTGATACAATATCTTTAGCTATAGGAATAATACAATTACTTCTAAAGTCATCTGAATTATCACCAGAATAACAATGTTCATTATAATCTTCAATATTATTATAATATAAATCATAATAATTTAGTAATTTGTAATCATAAACAAATACAAGTCCAGCTGACATTATTGCCATTAATTCATTTGATATTTTATCGTCGGATGTATCATTAAAATTAATTGCATTAATAAAATTTTCATATGCAAAATCTCTTAATTCGTTTCTTCTATCTATTTCAATAATATCTGTTACTTGATTAGCAATATATAAATTACACCATCCAATTCCAATATAAGCTTCAGAAATATTTTCTAAAACTTCATAATCCAACGCATTTGTAAATTCTGTTCTTGCCTGTTCAAACTCTTCATTTGAAAAATATTCCCATGCAGAATGTACAATTTCATTATATCCGATTACCTGCTCATCTACATCGCCACATCCAAAAATTAAAATTAAAATAATATATAATTTCTTCATTTAATGTACATTATTTTTTGTAAATGTTTTTTTTCATTTATATTTAATTGAATAAAATATAATCCACTTGAAACAATATTTGAGTTTTTGTCTTTCCCATTCCAATTAAATGAATGTAAATCAGCTTCAAGAAATCCACTATAAATACTATTTACAGTTTCACCCAAAATATTAATAATTTTAATATTTACATGTTCTCGTTTAGGAATTTCAAATTTAATTGTAGTGCTTCCATTAAATGGATTTGGATAATTAGGATATAATACAAATTCATTTGGAATTGGTTTTACAGCATCTGAATTAAATTGTACATAAAACTCACCTAATTCATTAATAAATGTTGAAATTATTTCATCATTTTTTTCAAATCGAATGTCTAAATCTACCCAATTACCATTCTCTATTTTAAATAATGAATAATTCCAAGGGTTTGCATTTGGTAAATTTAATAAATTAATATTAAATTTTAAATTAATAGGATTTAATAATGGTTGGTAGTGAGGTTTAAATGATACACCATGAATATTGTTTTCAGTTTTATTAAGTTCATTTTTAATTACAATATCTTCTGCAATAATACCAGTGATTTCATTAATTGTGCCTCCTTCAATAATAATTTCTCCCGAATTTGAAGGTGTAGATACAATTACCCTTTCTAATGGATCAATTATTTTATAAGATATAGTCTTTGATGAAATTCCATAATTCTTTGCATAGTCTCTTGCTGAATAACTAAAAGTAATATTACCTTCATCCATAAACCTGCCAGTATAATGAATTGGCCCATGTTCGCTAGATGTTCTATCAACTATAACTATACTATCAGAATACTCAATTATTAATAAAGGAGAATAATTTGTTCCAGGAACACTTTCCAGTATTGATTCACTATTTGTAATATATAAATCATAATATTCCCAGAAAATATCGTTACGAATTACATTAAATTGAAAATTAGGTAAAGTTAAATCTACATTAAATGCACTGCTATCTTCAGGATCTGCAAATTGAGGAGAATCCATATATTGAAAATCATAACCCTCATCTCCACCTGAATCATCTGGATTGTACACCCTACTTGCGTTGTACGCAATAACTTTTAATTGATAATTAGTATTTGTACAACTCTCAGGACATTGACCGTTACATTCACTTGTAGCATATTCTAAATTAGAACCATTATTACAATAATAATACTTATTATTTGTTAAATCTAATAATTTAGTTATTGTATCAGGTATAGCATATAGCGAATCAAAAAATGCACCTTTATAAGTTAAGAATGGTTGAGTTAAATCAATTTTAGTAAATGCTATATTAGAATCAAGAAGATTTAAATTTTCACACGGAGAAGTATCAATTCCAATACTTTCAAAATTATTACTACAATAATCTAAATCATTAAAAATTGAGTCATTTATTCCTGACTTTAAAATAAAATTGTAACCCGACCGATCCCCTTCTAATTCAATTCTATAAAATAAATTCTTTATTCTATTTGAATGATTATTTAATGAATCAACTAAATCAATATCTGTTGTTCTATTCCATTTTATTAGAATATCTAAAGGATTTTCATTTTCAATTGGTACATCACTAAATGGTAATCTATAAATCCAATTTTCATTTTCATTATTAAATACAGAGTCTTCAGAAAATAATGAATATGTATTTAATTTAGGGAAAAATTCAAATGGTTCTGGTGAGTCATTAACTTGATATACTTGTAATAATAATGTATCAAAATATGAATCACCAATTGTATCAGTAATAATTGTAATTAAAGAATCTATCCCATTCCAATCTTGTGAAATCGAATCAATGTAAAATTCAAATATATCTTTTCCTAATATTGTATCAAAAGCTGTAGCGTAAGAAGTAATTAATTTATTTTTATTTGAATAAATATTCCATGAAAAACCAGCAATTGTATCGGGGTTAGCATTTAAATTTGTATCTGTATCAATATCAAAATAATCAATAATGAATGGTATATTTTTTGAATCTTCAGCCAACATTATAGTACCATTTTCTTTATCATAATCAAATTTCCAATTAGATAAAGAATCAAATTTAGTTGTGTCTATTTTAATATTTGAAATAGTTGGAGGGTCATTTATTGGATCAACAGACAGTGAAAATTCAAATTCTAACAACTCACCATCATTATCAATAATATTAATAATTGAAGTATCTACACCATTCCAATTAGCTAATAATGAATCTATTGTAAAAAGTCCCTTTCTTCTTAATGGATTTTCTAATACATCAATAACTGTTGGACCATTTGAATTAAACCAAAATTTCAACCCTTCTTCAGAATTTGAAGAATTAAATTGCCAATTTAAATTAAAAGATGCTGGTTCTTGATTTAGATTTGGATCAGAATCAATATCTGTATAAACCATAATAATATTTACATTACTTGTATCTTCAACAATTGAATTTAAAGTATCATTTCCATCAAAGTAAATTGAATCAATTCTTGGTGCATCATTTATTTGATTAATATTAAACCAAACTATAATTGAATCACTTACTAATGTATCTGGTTCACCATTTGTAGTTCCATTATCATAAATCAAATAAATTAAACTATCTAGACCATTAAAATCATTTTCAGGTTTAAATGCAATTTCAGGTGTCTCACCATAATTAAAATAGATAGACTCAGAGTCTATTAAATTAGAAGGAGAAATAGAGTCTAATCGTGTTGGTAATTTTATAACCTCAAAAGCAAGAATATCATCTTCGACATCATCTCCATTTAAATTAAAATGGAATGTTTCATCTTCATCGAATTGATGTAATGTATTTTCGGAAAAAGGTTTATCATTCGTATGAATCAAATTTATTTGAATATTATATTCTTCACTAATAGTATTACCAAGTAAATCTTCATGGTCAGAAACTATGACAGGTACAATCAATGAATTATTATAATTCTCATTTATTTTTATTACCGATGGATTTGTGTCTGTTATTGTAAAAAACTCGTAATCTAATGATCCATTTTGAACATAAACTTTTAAGCTATCTAAATTATAAATTGAATCATTGCAATTAATACTTGATTCAGATATACAGTTATTATCTTCATCAAAAACATTTAACCCAATATAAGCAAAATTTAATGAATCATCATCTAGAAGAGAATCAGGATGATAAACTGTAAAATGTACTAAATAATCTTCTTTCAAAGTGAAATTTAATTCTTGTACTTGTGGTGCGTCATTATCTGATTTTTGAATATGAAATATTATTATACCGACTTCACTTGTATCGGGGTCATAAATTCCAGCAGATGAGCCATTATCTATTACAATAAATGTTGTAGTATCATAACCAAAGAAATTTTCATAAGGAAAATAATTATAAGTTTCTTCAATAGTTATATCCATATCTTGAATAAATTGACCATGTGGTGGATAAGATAATATTTCAAAAGTTAAATTATCATCTTCACAATCATCAGGATTATTATTTATTCCACATCCGCCCGCATTTCCATTTAATACTGCTATTGATGGGTTTGCTAATAAATCTCCCATATTACAATTATCTAAACACTCATCTAAAGTAATAATAGTCGAATAAGCCACCGGTTGATCATTATTGGGGACAACTCTAATTGAAAAAGTGGTAGAAATTGTATATTCAGAATCTTTAGCATAAATTTCAATTTCAGCATCACCATTTTTATCTAAAATATTTTGAATAAATAATCTTGAATCAACCAAAAATCCATCACCATTTATTTCAATAACTTCTTCATCAATTAATTGATTATTCGGAATAATATAATAATAATTTAATATCTCACCATCGGGATCATAAAAATATTCACTTAGATCAAACTCAATAGTGGTACTGTCTTCAATAATATTATAATCTTGTTCAAATTGTACTAATTGTATGGGGGGTTGATTATCATTTTCTATAATAATAACAACTTCATCTTCACCAAATAATTCAGAAATACCTGCATTATAAAAAGGATCAGTGGCAACCAACTTTAATCGAACAGAATCTGGATAAAAATCAATGTTTTCAGGTGGAATAAATTTTAAGTTTTTCTCATCAGGAGTTAATAACCATGATGGGTTACAATATGAATCAGAAAGTTCTCCACTATTACAATTTATCCAATTATCATCAATACCATCATTATTTAAGTCAATAAATTCATCACTACCTAAATGTGCACCCACAACTTCCCATTGTACTTGCAAACAGCATTTTTCTTCTTTGGTATTAAAATTTGGATCATCAACTACATCACATATTGGATTTGATTCATAACCTAAAAAACAATACTCATGACCTTGATTATAAAATTCAATATCATAAACGCTTGGTGTTATTGAATCAATAACTTGTTCCATATATCCAAAGTTATTAGTTCCAATATCAACAATTGGAGGGCTATTTTCTTCTGACAATATAACAGTCATCGTATCATAATCAGATGATAAAAAGATACATGTCCCACCGACACCACACTCATTTTCATTTATTCCTGCTATTTCACAATAAGTGCCTTCAGCTATTTCTTCACCAAGGCCATCGCATTCACCAAAACTGTATAATTCACAATAAGGTGTGCATTCATTTTGATACCATCTACATTGAGGTAAGTTTTCTTGACAATCAGCATTGGTTGCACTATAACAATCTTCAAAGCCATCATTTATATATTCACCATAATTTGTTTTAGAATAACAATTATAAGAATCTAATACTTCTAAAGTAAATGTAAATGTTCCTAATGGTAAATTTATTTGGTGAGCATCACCATTTGTATCATCAGAATTAATAGACAATCCATCTACCGTATACCATTGTGAGAATATTGCATCATCATTATTTTGACCATCAAGTAATGGTTGATCATGGGAAGCATCATAAATTTCTAAATCTAAAGTACCTTCATCATACGGAATTCCGTTCGGTTCTGTAAAATCAAAAACAGTCGATGGGCCATTAATAACCGCAAGTGGAGGCAAATTATCTTCTTTATTAACGGTAAGTACAATTGACTCAGAGTTATTTTCACCATAAGTATCTGTGAGTATTAATGAAAATACATAATCACCGATATCAGATAAATTTGTTGTAAATAATTTATCAGTTCCTTCAATAGTACCATCCTTAGTCCAGAAAAAATATTCAATTTCAGAATATTCACAAACACTAACTACCTCGCCATTTGCATCAATTCCATTTGGATTCCAAATACAATAATCAATATGATCTTCATCTTCACATTCAACTTGATTTGATACATCACATTTTTCCTGTAACCAACCTACCCAATCTATTGGATTTTCATCCGTAGGTTCACAACTACATTCATAATTTTCATCATTAATTATATTTCCAGTAGTTAAAAATTCATATCGAATATAATCATTACAATCACATGAAGTTGTACCATATAATGCAATAGGCTGTGGTTGAGGATTAGGATCACCATTATGCATAATAGTATAATTAGAAGTCTCAATCGAAATGATTGGAGTTGGTTTTTGATTAGGTTCTTTTACTTCAAAATTAAAAGTATCAACAGCCCAAATATCATCTTCATTTTTAATAAGGAGTACGAGTTCATGTTGTCCTTCAGCAAACTCAGCTTCAATATGAGAACCATTTTGAAATTCATTACCATTTTCAAACCATTTATATGTAATTATTTCATCACTTTCGTGCGTGGTACTTTCGTTAGCCTCTAAAATTAATGTTTTAATTCCACCTGGAATTCGATCATGATAAATATTATATTTAGGGTTATCTAATTCCATATTATATATATCTGTTGTGTCTGACCATTGACATTCATAAGTACAGATTTGTCTTTCTACATCCCAATGATCATTAAAATTATTTGGATAAATAGCTGAACACATGGATGCATTATTAAAAACATCATCTTGGCTTACACATTCTGCATTTGGAGCAAAGCAAAAATCATTACTTGCAGGGTCAGGTCCACATTGTAAATTTGTTACAGTAATTACACTGTTTAAATAATTTCGTTTACCTGGAGAACCAAATTCCATAAATAAATTTTCTGTACCATATAATATATCACTCGAAAACATAAAAGGTCTAGAATGTTTTGAATATTCCCAATATGATGGTAAATGAGTTAATGGTTGAAATGGAATATTCCCCTGTGGAATATCATTTGTTAATTCAATTGAGTGCCCAATATATTCTCCACCAATTTGGTATTCAGCTGAATTATAACTAAGGTAGTCAATAACTATATTTTGTTCGCTAATTAAGTATATTTCTGAAGCACTATGGGATAATGCAAATGGAGCCCATACAGCATTTTCAATAATTGAAGTATTTGGTGCGTTTTGTACAAATGATGCAAAATCAGTATTATATTCTGGGCTTTCTGCACTTAATCTTAAATCACCATTTGCAAGAAAAATTTCATTATCACTATTTGAAAAATAACCATCTTGGCCCGTAATAATCATATATTTAAACGGCCCCAATTCGAGAGCATCTAATATATCACCATTATCTAAAACATATTCTGTTCCAAAAATTGAAATTTTCCAATTCAATAAATTATGTGAAAATAAACTACGGTTATAAATTTCAATATAATCAGGAATACTTCCATTTGAACGAGTGAAGATTTCAGTGATGATTAAATCACCTGGTTCTGCTTCAGTTTGTGTGAAAGATAAATTAAAAAGTAATAATCCAACACTCCAAACAGATAGAATTCTAATTATCTTTTTTAAGAATATATAAAAATACATTAGCAAAAAATAAGGATATATTGAGTTAAAAAGTAAATAAAAATATTAAAATATTCTTTATTTTATTTTTGTTGATTATTTAAATTAATTAAATGCAATTTTATTGATAAAGTCGATCTGTAATACCTACAATGGTACTCATAAATTTATCAACATCTGCTTTCATTACAAATAATTCACTAATATCATGAAATACATCTGAGGGGTAAAATTCTTCATCAAAATCTAACATAAAATTAGATTCTAATTTTAATTGGTAATCCCTAATAACTTCTTTTTTCTTTACTTTATTTCGTAAATAATTTAATTGAAATTTTATTTGCCCATTAGTTGTTAATAAAAACAAGGGAATTATACCATAATCATCTGAATCACATTTATAAGTCATTGTTCCATATCCTTCACCTCTACCCCAACTTGGAATTCCAGTACTTGTTTCAGCAAATTTAATCAAATCAATTACAACATTACTTGTATGTGGTTTACAGTTATTTTTTAAAGACTCTTCAAATGAGCTTCGGTTCCATTTCACTAAATAGATCCTTTCAATATTTTAAATTTGTAATTATACAGAGTTTGTAATTTAAACTAAAAATTGTATCAGTATTTTGTATTTTCATTTATGAAATTGTTTTTTTATTTTATTTGCTATTTTTTCGGGAGTAAAACCAAAATATTCAGCTAAAATCTCTCCTGGTGCAGATTCACCAAATCGATTGATCCCAATATTTAAGCCATTTCTTCCTGTATATTTTTCCCAACCAAATGTAATTCCTGCCTCAATTGATACTTTAAATGCTGAATTAGGTCCAACCGTTTTCAATTTATATTCTTCAGACTGTTGATCAAATAATTCCCAACAAGCTAAATTAACTACTCTAATTGATAAATCTGGTAACAGTTTTTTTGCTTCAATTGCTAAACTTACTTCTGAACCTGTTGCAAAAATAATAATTTCAGGATTTTCAGAATCATCAATAACATAGCCACCCTTTAATACGGATTCTGCTTTTGGATATTTTTCCCTATTTATTACAGGTAAACCTTGTCGAGTTAATAAAACTAAGGATGGAGTCTGCTTTTGGTTAAAAGCAAATTTAGTTAAAATAGTTGCTTCATTTGCATCTGCAGGTCTTAATACCATTAAATTGGGCATACATCTAAAAGACATAATATGCTCCATTGGCTGATGTGTTGGACCATCTTCACCGACCCAAAATGAATCATGTGTAAATTCAGAAACAACAGGTAAGCCTTGTAAAGCTCTCATTCTAATTGCTGGTCTTTCATAATCTGAAAATACAAAAAAAGTTGCACCGAAAACTTTTAACCCACCATGTTGCATCATACCATTCAATGCAGTACCCATTGGAAATTCTCTTACACCAAATGCCAAATTCCTATTGGATTGTGACCCCTTAAAAAAATCACCCACTTTTTTTGCAAAACCACCTGTAACATTAGAAGGCTCTAAATCTGCGGAACCACCTACAAATGTAGGATGTATATCAGCAATAGCCTCAATCATACTTCCCCAAACTTTACGAGTTGCAATTGATTGTCCAAATTCATATTTAGGTAGTTCAAATTCAGGTAATTTAGAACTAAATGATATTTTCCATTTTTTTGAAAACTCACTATCTTCTAATGATTTATCAAGTAATGAATTCCAACATTCAATTTCTCTTTTTGCAAATGAATATCCATCTCTAAAATCGTTAATAACATCATCAGGAAGATCAAAAAATTTATTTGGGTCTAAGCCTAATTTACTTTTTGTTGCTGAAATCTCTTTCGGTGGAAGAGGAGAACCATGTGTGCTTGCTAATCCTTCCATTGTAGAACAACCAACAGCAATTATACCCTTACCTATAATAATTGATGGTTTTTCAATTTCCATTTGTGCAATTCTAATTGCATCTCTTATTTCTTCACGATTATTACCATCTATTACTTGAACATGCCAACCATTAGATTTATAAAGTCCTTCATAATCTGTAGAATCAGACCTTGATACATCTCCAGAGATTTGAATATTATTTGCATCATAATAACCAATTAATTTATTTAAACCCCAATGCCCAGCCATTGCAATTGAGCCAATAGATACAGGTTCTTGTATATCACCATCGCTATGAAGAAAATAAGTAAAATGATTTATATGTTTATCAGAATAAGTTTCTCGTAATATTGCTTCGGCAACAGCCATACCAACAGCATTCCCAACTCCTTGACCTAATGGCCCTGTAGTGGAATCAACTCCTGGTGTTAATCCGCGTTCTGGATGACCAGGTGTTAATGAATTAAGTTGCCGAAATTGTTTTAAATCAGAAACTTTAATCCAGCCCATTAATGCTAAAATAGAATACATTAACGCTGATTCATGGCCACACGATAATACAAACCTATCTCTATCAATCCAATTTGGGTTTTCTGGATCAAATTTTAAAAAATCTTTATACAAAACATAAGTAAAATTAAGTGATGATAAAGGACCTCCTGTATGACCAGAATTAGCATTTCTAACCATGTCCATTATTAACCCTTTTAAGATATTAATCGATTTCTGTTCAATATCTAATAATTTTGCATTCATTGTTATCCTGTGTAAATTTAGGGGGAATCTAAGAGATTAAAATTACAGCAATTATTAAATATTTTTTATCCTTAATATAATTTTTTAAAAAAATATATTATAAAACTAAATAGAAAATAACCATAATAAAGCCATTATGTCATATCGAATTGTCATTATTTCAGTAAAAAAGGTAGGATTGACTTCTTTTATAAACGAATAGACTTTGGTATTTAATTTGTAATTATTAAAATGAATTAATTTTAAATAAAAAAAAGGAGTTAGAAATGACTTTAGTAAAATGGAATAATCAGCCTTCAATTTTTGAAGATATTAATAAATGGTTTAATCTTATCACTCATGATAATTTTCAAAATAATATTGAAATAAACGCTAATTGGGAACCCAATTTTGATATTATTCAAAATGATAATGATTATATTATTATTTCTGAACTTGCAGGATTGGCAAAAAAAGATGTTAATATTGAAATTGATGGTGAATTATTAAAAATTACAGGTGAAAGAAAATTTGAATTTAAAAATGAAAATTCTAATCATCAATTTCATGGAATTAAATATGGTAATTTTGAAAAATCATATAGACTACCAGAAGATGTGTTAATTGATAAAATTTCTGCAAAAATGGATAATGGAATTTTATTGATAACAATACCAACAATTAAACCAGCAATACCAGTAACAAAAAAAATAAAAATAAATTAACATTAAAACTAAAGGTAAAAAAGCTCTGTTTTTATCAGAGCTTTTTATGCTTCTAAAATAATTTTATAAGTAAAAGTTTATGACCTTACTCACAATTCTATTTAATAAAGTAAATAAGTGGTGTCAATCACTTGAAAAATTTAAAAACATACCGATATTTTAAGTAATAATTAGGAGCAATAAAATGCAAAATGAAATACGAATTAATAAAATAATAAATGAAAAAAATAAATTACTAGAATATAATAATTCAGAATCTCTAAGTAAGGTTTGTAAATTACTTCCAACATTATTAATAAAAACTGAATTTGGAATTGGCAAATATCAATTTGAAAAAATAATTTATAATGAAGATAATCTTGAATTATTATTTAAATTATCAAAAGATAATACATCTATTATACAAGATGAAATTGAATACCATATTGGAAATCAATTTATTATATCAGCGGATCAATATTTATACGCTTATCGATGGTATGCTATTTCTTGAAAAGTAAGGTGATTTTATTTGTAAGTACATGTAATAATTCTCTAAACATTTTAGTAATTACCATTAAATTCTCTTTCAATTTTATGTAGAGAATTATGCAAAAACTTACAATATTAATATTTTTATTAACTTTTTCCATATCAGAAACAGATCCTCCAATTGCACCTATTAGTGCATTTGCTGAATTTGATATATCATCAGGATCATTTATTAGTTATGGATCTTATATGGGTGGTGGCTTTGGTCTGCCTATGAATTTAATTAGAGATTTATCAAATGATGCCTTACTATATGTTCTTGTTCCAACCAGCTCACAATATAATTGTAATAACCTACTTCAAAATAATAATGTAAATATGGAAAATGTTGTTTACCTTAATTATAATCACGATACATATTGGACTAAAAACTTTGGACCATATTTTATTGTTGATGGAAATAATGAAATTGGAATTGTTGATTTTCAATATGATAGGCCTGACAGAGTAAATGATAATGCAATTCCACTTCAATTAGCAAATCATTGGAATTATAATTATTTTGATTCTGATATTATTCACAATGGCGGAAACCTCATGTTCAATGGAATAAACCAGGCGGCATCATCAACTCTACCCTATAATGCAAATCCTAATTTAGATGTTAATCAAATGATGTTTGACTATTATGGAATTGAAGAATACCATACAGTTGAAGACCCTTGGAATAATTATCACGAACATATTGATTGCTGGGCAAAATTTATTTCACCAGAAAAAATTATAATTTGTCAAGTACCTGCTTCTCATTATAGATATGCTGAAATCGAAAATGTGGTTACATTCTATCAAAACCAAGAAAATAGTTTTGGTGAACCATATGAAATTTATAGAGTTTATACTCCAAATGGAGAAGCATACGCAAATTCATATATTATGAATGGAAAAGTATATGTTCCTGTTGGGTTTAGTCAATATGATGATGAGGCGATTGAGTCATATCAATTAGCACTACCTGAATATGAAGTTTCAGGTTATCAATATGGAAATTTTATTAGTACAGATGCATTAAATTGTAGAGTAATGAATATCCCTGATTTTGAGGCAATTCAGATATACCATAATTCAATTAATGATATGCCTGCTGCAATGAATGAATATGAAATTATTGTAAAATTGAATGAATTGACAGATTATGGGATAAATGAGAATTCACTAAAAGTCTATTGGAAAAATCAGTATATGACTGAATATACTTCAATTCAACTTGAAAATTTTGAAGATATCTATAGTGCAAATATTCCACAACAGCCAGGAAACACAGAAGTAAAATATTTTATTGAAGCAGGTAATTTAAACGGAAGAACTGATAGACTGCCTATTGCAGGATATTTTGATTTTTATGCTTTTGGTGGACCTGGATTTAATTTAGGGGACATTGATATGGATTATTTAGTTAATATTAATGATATATTTCTAATAGTTCATCATGTTTTAAACTCAAATCCAATTACAGGGTATGGGTTAATTCTTGCGGATTTAAATGAAGATAATACAATTAATGTATTTGATATTATTAGAATTGTAAATATAATATTGGGTAATTAAATATTACCAATTATAATATTAATCATCTGAATTACATCCAAGATATTAATTGTTTCATCATTGTTCATATCAGCTGATAAAAGTTGAATAGTAGAAAAACTTTGGTTACCCATTATATAATTAACAACTAATAAAATATCTACAATATTTACAATTTCATCCTCGTTTACATCTCCAGAAATGACACTAATTTGATAGGTAGAACTAAAATAAATATTATTCACTCCAGATCTATTATCTGACCATACTGCAAATAAATTATTTTGATGAAATTTTAATTTTGGCTCTGCAACTTGTGTTACATTTTCATCAGTAATTATTAAATTTTTATTTTCAGTTAATTGTGATGAATTATTTTCAAGTGAAGTATAACGAATTTCTCTTTCTATTGCATCAACCCAAATAGCATGTAAATTTGAATTTTCCATAATTACTTTTGGATAATTATTGATAGAATTAACAGGTTCAACATTATGTATTTCTCCAAACTGTAAATTTTCAGTATCCCCTTTTAATAAATACACAGCACTTTCACTATAATTCATAAACCCAACACCAATTTGGCTGTTATCAATATAAATTGATGGACTTGAAGAAGGGCAAAAACCTATATAATCATTTAATATTGCAATTGGAACAGATTCACTAAATTCAATTTCTGTATCCAACTTTTTTGTTATATAATGATCTCTTATATTTTCAATATTATTTCGATAGGCTATATAAACATCGCCATTCTCTGTAACTTCTAAATCTGGTGCACAGCAATCACATGGCTCTGCTTCCTCTGAAGTAACTCCTACAATCATGCTTTCATGTGAATTTATTTCCGATAATTCAATTTTAGAATAATGAATATTTAAAAATTGCAATTCACTTCCATAATTATAAAAGATTAAATGTAAAAAACCTAAGTCATCAATTTCAATATCTGCATATAATTGAAAAAATGGCTGATCACTTATCTCAATTTCATTATTCCAAGTTAATCCATTATCAATAGATTGATTTAAATAAATCGAAGTATTATTATATCCATTTCTTGAGTCTGCCCAAATTATATAAATATTATCTCCATTAATTCTAATTCTTGGCCCTGCACCGCCAAAAGCGACAACATGTCCGTTCACAGAATTAATTTGTATCTTCTCAGAAAATGTTATTCCATTATCCTCAGAATTATTATAAAATATATTTTTTGAATTCCCAGATTGCTCAACCCAGACTACATGAATAATACCATTGTCGTCAATAGCTAAATCAGGAAATATTTGCTGTGTATTTATTTGTGAAATGGCAGAATTAAATGAAAAATTAAATTCGGTAAAAGAGAAACTTATAAATATTAAACATAATGTTGATAGTTTTAAATTATTTTTCATTTAATTCCATTTTTGTTATAAATAACAAAAAGCCCTTCGTTGAAGGGCTTTTCAAAATCTAATTAGAAAAGGATCTAATTATTTACTTTCTTCTACAGATGCTTTTCTATAATCTGTAACAAGCTTTTTTAAATCACCAACGCTTTTTCTTGCACGAGTTCCAGCTGCTTTATTACCAGAGTTTGTGAATTTTTCATGATTTTCTTTAAAGCTTTCCCATAATTCACTCATTGAATTATATAAGTCATTTGATTTTGCCATTTTTTATTAACCTTATTATTGTTCTTAATTATAATTAAAACTAAACCTATCATAATGAAAGGTCTCTTATTTCAACAAATAATTGTCATTTATACCCATTTGATATAGGAAAACATGACATTTCATTATTTGAACTGCTTAAATATTACAGCAATTTCATGTATTTAATAAAAATTATTTTTTATTTTTTTAATAGATTGTTTTTTATGAAGTAAAATTTAATTATTATATAAAAAATCCTGAATTAATTTGAAATATTCTAATCCCATTATTTGAATAATATTATTATGATGTGCCCCATTTACCCAATATTTAGTTTTTATTTTTGAAGATGAATTCTGATATAAATCTACACCTTCATTAAAATTTATTATTTGATCATTTTTTGCATGAATGATAAATAAGGGACCAAAATATTCTTTAATTTTGGATATATGGTTTAATATATTTTTATGATTCAACCCTAATTGTTTAGGGTTAATTCCAAATAATTTAAATAATGGTTCAACATAGGCAAATCCAGATTCAATTATTATACCACCAACTTCTGTTTGATAATTTTGAACAATTTCTAAAACCGACGCACTTCCTAATGACCTTCCCATTAAAAATATTGGTTTCTTAAATCCTTTTATTAATAAAAGAGATTTTATATGGTTAAATATTTTATTTGAATCTGATATCATCGTTGAAAATCTAGGATTCCCAGAAGAAAATCCATAACCTCTATAATCAACTGGTATAAAATTGATTTTTAACTTTTTATAAATCTTCGCAAATTCATCATATTCAGATACTAATTCAGCATTTCCATGAAAATAAATTAAATTATAAAATGATTTATCATTAAGATGTAATCGACAACCAACATCTACCCCATTTTCAACATTTATTAATTCATTATTTTTATTTTCAATTTCAGCCTTCACATCTATTCGTGGATGAAATAATGCCTGAGTTATAAATGGATGATCTAATATGGTTAAATCTTGAATAATCTTTTAAACCTCTTTTATTATTATTTTTGATGATTTTGGTAATTTTTCAATTAAATCATTACCACATAATTGTGAAGGTGTAAAATAACCACTTTTTATTTCATTTTGAATAATATAATCAATAACAGCAAGGCTTCCATCAACTGTTAAATCATAACCATTACTTGTAACTAATTGAGCTTCTAAAACTTTATTACCTTTTATAATTTGTCCCCAAACATAGGTCGTACTATTATTTCGTTCTTTTATTGATGGGCCATTTATTTTCTTCTTAACTTTTTTCTTTAACATATTTTGAATTAATTTTATCCTCAATAACCATGGAAACCAATTTATTCGCTTTAATAGTTGAACTTGTTTTGGATGCATCGGAATATAAACTGAAATATTAGGAATACGAGTTGAATAGCCTGCCGTTGCAACATCACCCCAAGGAATTGTTACCATCGTTTTACTACCATTTCCAAAATCAAATTTGTGGCTTTTATAAACAAGAGGTACTTTTAATATTTCACCATTCTTTCTAATTCTTCCACCATATCCTAAACTTTCTATAGATGTTGCCATTGTACCTGGACTAATTTTTCCCGCTGTAGATTCAAACCCTAAAATTAATTCATCTGCATTAGGCAAAGATTCATTTAACCTTGATGCTAAGCAATCAGTTGGTATTACATCAAAACCTACACCAGGGCATATAATTACATTAGAATCTATTGCTTTTTGATGATAGGATTTTCCTAACCTAAAAATATCAATTTCACCTGTAATATCTAAATAATGAGTATTGCTTTTTAAACAAGCATCTATTATAGGCTTAGCGGTCTGAGAAAAAGGGCCTGCACAATTTAGCATTATGTCAAACTCTTTTAATATTTTTGGATTAGATTCTATTTCAATAGGTGAAAATGATAGATAAGGTAAATTATATTCTTTACCCATTTCATATATACTCTTTACACTTCTACCTGCAATTGTAATATCATAATCAAAATTAATTGCTTTATCAACAATTAACTTTCCAGTATAACCATTTGCACCATAAATTAATATTTTCATTTTTTTTCTTATTTTTCATTTAAATTGAACCAAATTAACCGTCCAAGTTAATATTAATTCATACTAAGTTTATTATAAAAACTAATTGAAACGCAAAAATCCACTGAGTTCAATTTAGAGAATCCAGTGGTAATTTTTATAATTTTTGTTTAAATTATAAATTTACAAAATATATATTATTTTGCTTGAAGTTCTTTCATTTTTTCTTCCAATAATTGATCAAACATAGATTCTAAATGATCTCTTTTTACTTTCCATGTTCCACCAAATTTAATTGCAGGAATTTTCCCTCTTTGAACTAGCCGATAAACTGTTTGTTCTTTCATGTTTAAATAATCAGCTACTTCCTTGATTCCGATTATATTTGTATTCATCATATTCTCTTTATAATTTTAATTTATCGATTATATTTGGGGTAATATCCATATTACCCCAAATAAATCATTTTACCTGTATTATCTTAACAAGCTTAAAACCATCTGAGGAGCAGCATTTGCTTGAGAAAAAGATGAAATAGTTGTCTGTTGAAGTATTTGTAACTTCATCATACTCATCTGTTCTTTTGCAAAGTCAGCATCTTCAATTCGGCTTCGTGTTGCTTCAGTATTAGAAATAGCTAATGATAATGATTCTTCTTTCGAAGATAATCTTGCATTATTATCACCCACATTCTGAATTGATTTTGCAAGTGATTTAATAGCTGTATCTAATAAAGCAATTCCAGCAGTTGCATCAGCTTGAGTTGCTAATGTTGTAGCTGAAATATCAGTATTATCTTCACCCACTGTAGCGGCTACAGAAGTTCCAAAAGTAACAGCTAATGTATCTGTACTTCCTTCACCTACATGAAATGTCATTGCAGTAGCAGACATCAATGCATTATCATTAAATTTAGTATCTGATGAAATATCATCAAATTCAGTTCTTAATGCAGAAAATTGATCTTGAATTGATTGTCTTTGTGCACTACTATATGAACCATCAGCGGCTTGAGTTGCTTTTTCCTTCATTGTTTGAAGAATTGACATTTGGGCTTGAAATCCACCTTCAGCGATATTAAGTACATTTTTAGCTGTACCTACATTATCTAAAGCTTGACTTAAACCTCTAGACCGACTTTCAAGATGCTTTGATAAAGCGTATCCCGAAGTATCATCTTCAGCTGAATTGATTCGTTTTCCTGTTGAAAGTCGAGATTGGATTTGACCAATTTGACCATTAACTTTTTTTAAGTTTCCCCAGGCTTCTTGTGCGTGGAAGTTAGCTCCAACGCGTGTAACATCACCAAACATAGATATTACCTCCTTGTTTTAATTTTGGCATCCGTGCCATAATCAGTTATACTACAACTCAAAATAGAGTTGTCTTCATTCAATATTTCTTATTAATTAAAATAAGATAATTTTGAATCTAATTTGATTATCGACAAGAAAACTGTATATCAAAGAAAGGAAATTAAAGAAATTTAGAGAGGGAAAAGAAAATACAATAGTTTGGTTTATTAGACATTATTATGCAATAAAATTTAGTAAAATTTATTAAAATTTAGGAGGAAATAAATTCCTAATAAAATGAAAAATTGAAAATTAATTATTATTTTCAGATGATCTATTTATTAAATAAACAGATGAAATAGCCAATAAGCACCCAAATAAAGTCATTTTATTTGGAATTTCATTAAGCAATAAATAACTAAATAATAATGCACTCACAGGAACAAGAAAAGTAAAAGAGCTCGCTGATTGTGCTCCTAATTTTTGAGTTGCATAGAAAAAAGCAACCGTACCAAATGCCATTGCTCCAATTGTTACTGAAATAAAATTCAACCAAAAACGAATACCCATTGTGAAAATAGAAAGATCCATTGATTGTGGATTTAATATGAAAATTATGATTGATGAAAAAAGAAATATGTAGAAGCTAATATGAAGAGAATGTAAGTTTTTTGTAATTCTATGTGTCCATAATGTTAATACTGACCATAAAATCGCACCTAAAATAAAAAATAAATTTCCACTTTGAAAAATTAATTTAAAATTTAAATTCCATAAATTTAGTAAAAAGAAGCTACTAATAATTCCTAAAAAAACACCCCATTTTACATTTTCAGAATAAACTTTATTATAAATATAAGATGATAAAATAGTTGTAATTGTTGGAACAAGCGTAGTTACAATTACTCCTCCAATACCTGCAAAACCTAAATTAGTACCTTTAAAATAACAATAATTATATAAAATTAATAAAAATGATATACCAATAATTTCAATAAAATTATTTTTTAATTTATTAAATGAACATTTAGAATAAAATAAAAAGGGGAATAATACAATTGACGCAAATAAAAATCGCCAAAACATAATTATTAATGGAGGAAAATATTCTCCTAAAATTTTTGCATTACTCCAAGACAAACCCCATAGAGACATGGCGAAAAATAATAGAATATAAAATTTTGATTTTGAGTAAATAAAATTAATCCTAAAACAAAAAAGCCCCAGATAAATCCGAGGCTTTTAATTTAAAAAGAAAAAGGTTTAGTACATACCTCCCATACCACCCATTCCTCCCATACCACCCATATCACCACCAGGCATTGCAGGAGCTTTATCCTCTTCAGGCTTATCAAAAACAACTGCTTCAGTTGTAAGCATTAAACCAGAAATACTAGCAGCATTTTCAACAGCTGTTCGTGTAACTAATGTAGGATCAATAATTCCAGATTTAACCATATCTGTATATTCTTCCTTTCGAGCATCAAAACCATAATTCTTGTTTTTATTACTCAAAATTTCAGCTAAAACAACAGGAGCTTCTAAACCAGCATTAGTCAATATTTGTCTTACAGGAGCTTCTAAAGTTTTCTTAACAATGTCAACACCTAAAGCGATATCAGTATCCATTCCTTTAGAATTAATAACTGTTGATGCTCTTAACAAAGCAACACCACCGCCAGGCACAATGCCCTCTTTAACGGCAGCACGAGTTGCATGTAATGCATCTTCTACACGAGCTTTCTTCTCTTTCATTTCAACTTCTGTAGCTGCACCAATATTAATTACAGCAACACCACCAGACAATTTAGCTAATCGTTCTTGTAATTTTTCACGATCATAATCTGATGAAGTTTTTTCAATTTGTGCTTTAATTTCATTTACTCTTGCAAGTACAGAATCAGCTTCGCCTTTACCCTCAACAATTGTAGTATTATCTTTATCAATTGTTACCGTTCTTGCAGTACCTAAATACTCTAATGTTGCATTTTCTAATTTATAACCCTGTTCTTCAGAAATTACAGTTGCACCTGTTAAAATAGCAATATCTTGCAACATTGCTTTTCTTCTGTCTCCAAATCCAGGAGCTTTTACTGCACATACTTTAAGAGAGCCACGAATCTTATTTACAACTAAAGTAGCTAATGCTTCACCATCAACATCTTCAGAAATAATTAATAACGGTCGGCCTGTTTGACTTGCTTTTTCAAGAATAGGAAGTAAGTCTTTCATCACTGAAATCTTTTTTTCATTAATTAGAATAAGTGGGCTTTCTAATTCTACTTCCATTGCTTCTGCATTGGTTACAAAATAAGGTGATAAATACCCTCTGTCGAATTGCATCCCTTCTACAGTCTCTAAATAAGTTTCTGCAGTTTTAGCTTCTTCAACAGTAATAACGCCTTCATTACCTACTTTGTCCATTGCATCTGCAATTAAGTCACCAATCTCACTATCATTATTTGCAGAAATTGTACCAACTTGTGCAATTTCTTCTTTATCTGATACTTCTTTAGTAATACTTTTTAAATGTTTTGTAACTTGTTTAACTGCAGAGTCAATACCTCTTTTTAAATCCATAGGGTTAGCACCAGCAGTTACATTTTTTAAACCTTCTGTTATAATTGCTTGAGCTAATACAGTTGCTGTAGTTGTTCCATCACCTGCAATGTCAGAAGTTTTAGACGCAACTTCTTTTAACATTTGTGCACCCATATTTTCAACAGGATTATCTAATTCAATTTCTTTAGCAACTGTTACACCATCTTTAGTAATTGTTGGTGCTCCAAATTTCTTATCTAAAACAACATTACGACCTTTTGGCCCAAGTGTTACTTTAACTGCATTTGCTAATTTATCTACACCATTTTTCAGTGTAGATCTTGCTTCTATATCATATTCAATTAATTTTGCCATTATATTTATTTTCCTTTTAAATTATGCAAGTACTGCTAAAATATCACTCTCACGCATGATGAGTACATCTTCACCATCTACTAAAATTTCTGTACCTGAATATTTTCCATACAGAACTTTATCACCTGTTTTTAAACTCATTTCAACAAGTGTTCCATTATCTGAAACTTTTCCTGGTCCAACTGCAAGTATTTCACCTTGTTGTGGTTTTTCTTTTGCAGTATCAGGTAAAATGATACCACCTTTTGTCATTTCTTCGGCTTCCGCTGGTCTTAAAATTAAACGATCAGCTAACGGTTTTACATTCATTAATAATTCTCCATTTTTTTGTTTATATTAATTTTTGAGGTAATACATTAAGTGTTTAACACATTACAAATGGTATGCCATTATTTTGTATTATGTCTATTTGGCAGAAAAAGGTTATATGTGTTTTCTTATGATATCTAGCATTGCCAGGATAATCCTGTGATACGGTACTGGATAAACTCTTTTATGAAATAATCTTAGTTTTGTATTTCATTTGACAACCATATTTTCAACCATTAGAGTAAATATATAATTAGTTTGTGAAGAATGCAAAGTTTTAAAAAAAATCTACTATATGACAAGGGGACATGTCCCCTTGCTGAAAACCATACTATTTTCAAAAATCGATCCTGAGCCTCCCCTCGTCTTCGCTCAGGGTAACATCGGCTCAGGATAAAGTGTCAAATGAGCTTCGCTCATCCCGATAGTTTTTGGGTACTTAGTAGAGGCGTAACCATTGTGAAATATACTCGTACCTCGTATTTCACTTGGAAAACGCGTTACGCCTCTACTATTTAAAATATTCCCAAAAACTCCTCATCGGGAGGGTCAACCCCTGTGGAATACGGCAAAGCCGTCCAGCATAGCTGGATTCCACG
>CAZGWH010000028.1:0-27306 GCA_964529325.1 uncultured bacterium
TAGCCAACAATATCATCTTTTCTCTATATTATTTCAATATTACCATTTTCTTCACACTGTTAAACTCAGGAGTAATCATCCTGTAGAAAAATACACCATTTGATAATGGTACACCTGAAATATCCTGAGCATTCCATACAATTGTATGGTAGCCCGCTTCCATTTGTCCTTTCACAAGTTCAGTTACCATTCTTCCCTTTAAGTCATACACTGCAATTGATACCTGTGCATTATCTGGAAGATCAAAACTAATCGTTGTTACTGGCTTAAATGGGTTTGGATAAGCAGGGAGCAAAGCATAATCAGTTGAAATAACCATTAGTTCAGCGACTAATTCTTATCCATTTCATCCAACACCAATTGCAGATAATATTTCAATATTCCCACTAATATCAATTAGTTTATCACCGCTTAACTCTGTTCCTTCCATACTATAAATTAATAAAGTATGGTCATTATAAGAAATTTCCCAATCTGTTGGTAGGTAGGATTGCTTTTATTTCTATTGAACCCCTATATTCTAATTGAATTCCTCCAATTTTACCATTTGAGTTTATGGTTAAATAATTATCATTATATAATAATTCTATAAAACTTGGATCTACTCCTTTGGATAAGTTTTCACCCAAAATTATATTAACTATATGGTTCTTCACAATAATTTGCAAACTGTCAATATTATAATTTTCACCAAATATAATTGTAAAAATTATAAATAAAACGAGTCGGTTCATTTAATTATATTATTAATTTTCTAAAAATCACTTTCTTTTAGAGCTTAGAACACTTTTAATCCAAACAGAGGAAAAGTAGCTATTATATAGTCTTAAATTTCGGTTTGATTTTCTTCGTATCATTTTTTATAGACCCTATCTAACTACAAAATTAATTAACTTATTAGGGACTAATATTTCTTTTACAATTTTTTTATCTATCAAATGTTTACTTACATTTGAATTTTCTTTCGCTAAATTTAAAATCTCATTTTTTTCTGTCGATTTATCAACAGTTATTTCACCACGCAATTTTCCATTAATTTGAATAACAAGTTTTATTTCGTCTACTGATAAAAACTTTTCATTATATTTAGGATAATCTTTATCGAAAATACTCGAATCATTTCCAATTATATGCCATAGTTCTTCAGAAATATGAGGTACTAATGGAGCAATTAATTTTAAAAATAATGATTTAAATTCAAATGGAAATTCATCTCTTGTTGAAAAATAATTTACAAATTCCATTGCCCTACTAATTGATGTATTGAATTTTTTCTGCTCAATATCTTCACCCATTTTTTTAATCGTATAATGAAGAATTCTTAAATCAGCTTTTGAAGGATTATTAATTGAATTAGGCAATTGAATAAGGCGCCATATTTTATTTAAAAAACGATAAATACCTGTAATTCCTTTATCATTCCAATCACCTCCTTCATCAAATGGCCCCATAAACATTAAAAATGCTCTAAATGTATCTGAACCATATTTATCTACAAATTCATCAGGAGATACAGTATTCCCTTTAGATTTTGACATTTTATAACCATCTTTAGTTATAACTCCTTGATGGTATAGATTTAAAAATGGTTCATCAAAATTTAAAAGCCCCCCATCTCTTAATGCTTTTGTAATAAATCGAGCATATAGTAAATGCATCGTGGCATGCTCTGATCCTCCAATATATTGATCGACTGGCAACCAACTCATTCGTTCAAAAGAAAAAGGATTATCAGTCAATTTTGCATTTGGATACCGTAAATAATACCAAGATGAACACACAAATGTATCCATTGTATCTGCGTCTCTTTTTGCAGGTTTGTTACATGTAGGACATTGAGTATTTATAAATTTTTCATGTGTAGCCAATGGAGAAATATCTTCACCATAAGTAGATGAAAACTCCATGTCTTCTGGTAATTGCACAGGTAAGTTTTCTAAGGGTACTGGAACTTTCCCACAAGAATCACAATAAATTATTGGGATAGGTGCGCCCCAATAGCGTTGCCGACTTATTAACCAATCATGTAATTTATATTGAGTCTTCTTTATCCCCGCAGATTTATATGTTAACTTTTCAGTTATTTTATCAAAGGCATCAGATGATTTTAACCCACTAAATTCACCTGAATTTACAGAAATACCATAATCAGAATAACATGAATCAATCCCATGTAATTTTCCATCGGGGGAAACAACTTCAATTATGGGTAAATTAAATTTTTGTGCAAATTCAAAATCGCGTTCATCTCCAGAAGGTACAGCCATAATTGCACCTGTTCCATAAGACGCTAAGACATAATCTCCTATCCAAATTGGAATTTCCTCTTCGGTCATAGGATTAATTGCATATCCGCCAGTAAATACTCCTGTTTTCACTTTCTCTGTTGACATTCGCTCAATTTCAGATTTTTTCTTTGATTCAGCTAAATAATTATCAATTTCCTTTTTTTGAGAAGTGGTCGTAATTTTACCTACTAACGGATGTTCAGGAGCAAGTACCAAATATGTAGCACCATAAATTGTATCTGGACGAGTTGTAAAAACTTCAATTTGTTCATCAGTGCTTTTCACTTTAAAAATAATTTCAGCACCTGTACTTTTCCCAATCCAATGTTTTTGCATTAGTTTAGTTTTTTCTGGCCAATTTAAATCATCTAATTTTTCTAATAATTCTTCAGAATATTCAGTTATTTTAAAGAACCACTGTGTTAAATCTTTTTTTGTTACAAGATTACTACATCTATCACATTCACCATTTTTCACCTGTTCATTTGCTAAAACAGTTGCACAGGAGTTACACCAATTAACAGGTGCTTTTCGCTGTTCAGCTAATCCCATATTATATAATTTTAAAAACAACCATTGTGTCCACTTATAATATTCAGGTGTACTTGTGATAACTTCTTTATCCCAATCATACATTGCACCAATTTTTCGTAATTGTTGTCGCATTTTATGAATATTATTCGCTGTACTTTCCGCGGGATGAATTCCATGTTTTATTGCATAATTTTCAGCAGGTAATCCAAAAGAGTCAAATCCTTGAGGTTGAAAAACATTATAGCCCTTCATTTTTTTGAATCGAGCATAAGAATCAGCAGGTCCATAATTATACCAATGTCCCGTATGTAATTTATCACCCGACGGGTAACTAAACATGGTTAAGCTATAGAATTTATTTTCAGATTGTGTTAAATCAATTTTATGGGCTCCTGATTTTTCCCATTGTTTTTGCCATTTTTCTTCAATTTTTTTAAATGGATATTGGCTCATATTTTTCCTAAATTAATGTGCAAGTGTTTTGATTATTAAAAATCCGCCGATTAGCAGTAGGGTAAAAATTACGGAAAGTAAATTAAAATACTTATCTATAAAATCTTTAACAGGAGCTCCAAATTTATATATTAAAGTAGAAACAATTAAAAATCGTAATGTTCGACTAATTGCTGATGCTAATATAAACATAGGGAAAGATAAATTAAATGCTCCTGCAGAAATAGTAAAAACTTTGAATGGAATTGGTGTAAACCCTGCTGTAAATATTATCCAAAAATCATATAAATCATACTTTTCTTTTATATTATAAAATAAAGTTTCTGAAAACCCTGGTATGAAATTAAAGAACCATTTTGCAATATTAGAAAATTCGCTTTCATTTACCCACCAAATTTCATGTCCAATCCCAAAACCAATAATTCCGCCAAAAATACTGAAAGTTGAACAAATTGTAAAAAATCTAATTATTTTCTTTTTATTTCCTAAACATAATGGTATTAATAAAACATCAGGAGGTATTGGAAAGAAAATAGCTTCTGTAAAACTAATCAGTCCTAAGCTTCTCTCACCATGCTGTGAATTAGCTAAACTTAACACCCAATTGTATAATTGTCGTATTGGATTTTTCATATTACCAAGTAAAACTCCTAAAATATAATGAAATAAATTTTAACGTATCTTTAATATTATTAATTGATGATTTTTCTTCGGCATATATTGTCGGAATTAGAATATGCTCTATTTTTGTATTTTTATTAATAATTTTTAAAATAATCTCTGATTCAAATTGAAATCCATTTTCTTTTAATTCAAAATTTGATAATGAGCTTAATTTATATCTTCGAAATCCACATTGGGAATCTTTAATATCTTTTGAAATTCGTAATGAAATTAATTTTGATGTAATTAAATTTGATAATTTACGGTGAAATGGCATTTTGTTCGTAAAATCTCTGCACCCAAACCCAAACTCAACATCATCATTTAATTGAAAAAAATCATTAATTAATTTAGGAGAATGTTGTCCATCAGCATCAATAGTAATTGCAAATTCAAAACCATTCTCAATTCCCCATTCAAATCCTTTTTTTAATGTAAATCCTTTTCCCATATTTTCATCATTTCTAATTAATGTGATGTTTTTATTTATATTCAATTTAGGGAAACTTCCATCATCAATTATTAAAATAGGAATATCTGATATTTCTTGAATGTCAATTAATAAACTATTTATTGCATCGCCAGGGTTAAATGCAGGGATTAAAATAAATTTATTCAAATAATCTCCAAATATATGGAATAATATTCCTATTCAACACCCTAAAATTCCCGATTTGATTAAGTAAGGAATATAATAAGAGAAAATTAATATATGGTATGAAAATTGCAATTACAAACATTATTCGATTTTAATTTAAAATAAATGGAGTATTAAAAATGAAAAATACAGATAATAATGATACTTTTAACCAGAATTTTAAAGTGGATAAAGGTAGAAATAGAAAAGAGCTTAAAAAATTCATACTTGCTGACCGTGAATGGGTTCAAGCATTTTTACAAGCACAAAACGATATGCGTGAATTAAGAATGGAAAAACAAAATTCAAAATTTGCATATTAATCACAATTTTGATTTAATAAATCAATTGTTATACAGCTCGGGATATCAACATCATTACATAAATTATTATCCTCAAAAATAAATTGATTAGGATCTTCCCAATCAATATTCAACCCTTCACACCAAGATTCAGGGATGGAATCTATTTGGTTTCCAGAAATATCTAAATAAATTAATTGAGTTAAATCTGCAATACTCGATGGTAAATTAGTTAATAAATTATCTGATATATCTAAATATTTAAGTTCAAGTAGTTCTCCAATTAACTCTGGTAAATCATCTAATTGATTATCACTTAAATCCAACTCAAATAAAAATTCCAATTCAGTAATTTCATCAGGTAAATTAACTAATTGATTTTGAGATAAATTTAAATATTTCAACAACTCTAACCCATTTATCAAATTTACAACTTCTGTTAAATTATTAGATTGCATATTTAATACCGACAGATTACTTAAAGAAAATAATTCATTAGGGAATATCTCAATAGAATGATTTACAAGTTTTAAAGTATCTAGATAAACAGCGTTCGAAATATTATTCGGTAAAATAATAATTGTATCTTCAGAATGAATCCCTCCAGTATGGCTAATTGATACAAGCCTTTCTAATTCTTCATTCATTATGTATTGCCAAGATTGAATTCCAAAATTATTATAAATATCATCTATTTCATTTTCGCTCATTAATTGATTAATAAAAGCAATATCATTAGCATTTTTACAGCGTTGAGTTTCAATTTGTATATCCCAATTTAGAACAGTACAAGGTGGTTCGGAATCGTCACAGATACGATTATTTTCAAAATTAATTTCTATTATTGGTAATTCACACACAGATTCAGGGAAATTAAATATTTCATTTGATGAAAAATCAATTGCTGTCAATTCATTAAAATTTGACATTGAAAACTGAATCGTATCCAATTTATTATTACTCAAATTTAAGTTTCTAAGTTTAGATAAATTTGAAATTGAGTCAGGAATAAAATGAATATTGTCACCAGAAAAATTTAATATAACAATCTCTGTTAAATTCCCAATACTCAGTGGAATTGAATCAATATTTACATTATTTGTTAGCTCAAATTCAAAAAGACGACCGCTTTCCCAAACTTGTAATCCTAAAGTATCCCAATTTGTGGTAAATCCATTTTCAATTATTAAATCATTTAAAAATGCTAAATCGGGTTTCATGTAACAATATTGCATATATGCACCAATAATCATTGAATTTGAATTATTAAATTGTTCAAGTTGATATTCATCATACACCCCATTTTCACAAAATAAATTTGTATATGAAATATCAATAATATCTAATCCTGTTAATGAAGGAATAAAACTTAAACTATCATTATTATTTAAAAATAAATTATTTAAATTAGATAGCGTTGATAATTCATCGGGTAATGTCGTTATTAAATTATATGATAAATCTAAATTTTCTAATGATGTTAAAAATGAAATCTCAGGATAAATAAAATCAATATTATTATTAGATATATTTAAATTTTTCATTGCTGTTAAACTTTCATACGAAACTTGAGGAAACTCAGAGATTCCTAAAACTTTTAATTCTATTAATTTTGAATTTTCATTCCATTTTTGCCATGTTTGCTCTCCAAACTCAAATGCATCTATTAAACCATTATTATTAATGTCACAATTACAATCTTCAATTAAAATATTATTTGAATCAATTAAAGCGTCTAATCCATTAATATCAATTTCAGAATAACATTTTGTCTGGAATTCAATATTTTCTTGAAAACATTCAGGAACATTATCTTGAATACATAAATTATTTTCTAAAAGAGAAACTGAAATTGCAGGATTCAAATTACAAATTTCCAAAGGTAATGATTCTATCATATTATTATTAAAATTAATAAATTCTATTTCTGATAAATCAAAAATAGAAGATGGAATACTAAACAAATTATTATTACTAAAATCAATTATTCTAAAACTTGAATCTAATAAATCAAACATATTTGGTAAAAAATTGATTTCATTATTTGAAAAATTCATCGCGTTTAAATTAGTTAAACTAAATAATTCAATGGGGATTTCTGTTATTTGGCTATTTTGAATCGTAATATTTTTTAATGAATTGATATTTTGGATAGATAAAGGAATTGAATCAATAAATTCACCCGATTCTATAAACTCAATTCCAATTAAATAATTTATATCATTACTATTTGAAAACTCCCATTCTAAATAAGATAATTCTAATGGGTCTAAAATATCATTATTATTCGTATCACAATAACATTCATTATAAAAATTGGGATTATTATTATTTATTTGAATTACAATTTCATTTAAAAAATCAACTGCAATTTCATCATAGAGTAAGGGTTCGACATTATTATTACCTAAGTTATTTCTATCACAACACATAAATATTACACAAATTGATATTAATAATATATGATTTTTTGTTATTAAGATTTTTTTGCTCCTCGAATTGACTCTTCTATTTTATCCCACATTTCATTTGGAACTGCATCCAACCAATTAAACTCACCTCCGCTTTTCAACCACTCACCACCATCTATTGTAATAACCTCACCATTAATAAATGAAGAATAATCAGACATTAAATATGCAACTAAATTTGTCAATTCATGGTGCTCTCCAAATCGATTTAAAGGGATTCGTGATTTCATATCAACCAACTCTTGAATTTCTTTAGGAAATAATCTATCCCATGCACCTTTCGTCGGAAATGGACCTGGAGCAATTGCATTACTTCTAATTCCTTTTTTACCCCATTCTACAGCTAAAGATTTTGTCATCGCCAATACTCCTGCTTTTGAAACCGCAGAAGGAACAACGAATCCTGAACCCGTAAATGCATAAGTTGTAACAATATTTAAAATTGAGCCATTCGTATTATTTTTCAACCATTTTTTTCCAAGTGCTAAAGTCGTATTGCAAGATCCTTTTAAAACAATATCGATAATAACACTAAATGCATTTGCTGAAAGTCGTTCAGTTGGTGAAATAAAATTTCCTGCAGCATTATTAATAAGACCATTAATTTCTCCGAATTGGTTTTCTCCAAATTGAATTAATTTTTCTACTTGGTCATAATGCCTTACATCACAAGCAGTTCCAATAATGTTATTTCCATATAACTCAGTAAACTCATCAACTGTCTTATTTATTTTTTCTTGGTTTCTACTTCCAATTATTATTTTTGCACCTAGTGTTAATAAATATTCAGCCATCGATTTACCCAAGCCAGAACCACCACCTGTAATAAGTATTGTTTTATTTTTGAGTGAATTTTCTTTTAACATTCCACTTTTCATTTATTTTTCCTTTTAAAAAAATTATTGTTCTTCTTGTTTATAGTTCAAATCATTGAATAATTTTAGGGCTGTAATTTATTACCTTAATCCTTTTTTACACTAAATATTGGAAAAATAAATGAAAATCCAAAAAATAAAAAAATCAACCGTATCAATAGATGCAATTTCAACAGATCTATTCTGTTTTGGGCTTGAAAAAAATAATGAGAAATCCTCAACACTTAAGCTTGCAGATAATCATTTTTCAGGTTCAATTAACCAAGCGATTACACTTGAAGGTTTTTCTGGAAAATCAGGGAAAGACTTACTTGTTTATGGAAATGATAATGTTAAACGAATCCATATTTCGGGTTTAGGAAAAACAGATAAAATTGATTTAGAATTATTACGAATTGTTGGAGCAAAAATTTCGGTAAAAGCAAATAATATGAAATGTGGAACTTTATCGATTGATGCTGAATCATTTAATCTAACAAATGATGATAATCTTCAAGCATTCTGCGAAGGTTTAGTTTTAGGTTGCTACGAATTTTTAGATTATAAATCTAAAGTAAAAAATGCAAATACATTGAAAACAGTTTTAATTCATGGAAATGTAAATGAGTCAGCAATAATTACCGGTCAAGTCTTAGGCGAGTCTGTTTCATTTTCAAGAGATTTAGGGAATCATCCACCAAATATATTAACACCAACTTTACTTTCTCAAAAAGCAGAAGAAATTGCTAAAGCAGATAATTTTACATTTACTTCTATTGATGTGTCTGAATTTGAAAATATGGGTATGGGATCATTTTATGGTGTTGCCCGTGGCGCAACAACTCCTGCAAAACTTATCCTTGCTGATTATAAAGGTGGTGGTGACGAAGCCCCTTTTGCTCTTGTTGGAAAGGGTTTAACATTTGATTCTGGTGGTATATCTTTAAAGCCAGGTGCACGAATGGATGAAATGAAATTTGATATGTGTGGAAGTGCAACTGTTATGGGTGTGATGAACGCAGTCGCTGAATTACAACCCAAAATAAATATAATATTTGCAATTGGATCTACTGAAAATATGCCTGATGGCGATGCACAAAGACCGGGCGATATTGTAACTGCATATAATGGGAAAACAATTGAAATTTTAAATACCGATGCAGAAGGTCGTTTAGTTCTTGCGGATGTTTTATCCTATGTTGAAGATAAATATAACCCCAGTGGAATGATGGACTTTGCAACATTAACAGGAGCAGTACTTGTAGCTTTAGGAGATAAAGCTTCGGGAGTAATGGGTAATAATGACGATTTAATGAATGATGTGAAATCGGCTTCAGATTCAACAATGGAACGCGTTTGGGAGCTTCCTTTATGGGAAGAATATTCAAAAGATATTAAATCTAAAATTGCCGACATTAAAAATTTAGGAAAAGCTCGAATGGCAGGCACAATTGCGGCAGGAGCATTTTTAAAAGAATTTGTAAATGAAACGCCTTGGGTGCACATGGATATTGCAGCTACTGCATGGGGACCAACAACTCCATCCTATATGCCTAAAAGCGGAGCAACAGGTGTAGCGGTTAGACTTGTTTATAAATTAATCCAAAATAGAGTAAAATAACTTTGGTTTGGGTTGTCATAAAATAATAATTTTTAGCTTATGGAGAAGGCGGCGTAGCTCAGTTGGTTAGAGCATCGGAATCATAATCCGAGTGTCCGGGGTTCGAGTCCCTGCGCCGCCACCATATTTCCTTTTTATTGTTATTAAACCCTCGAGAAATCGGGGGTTTATTTTTTGTATAAAAATCTTAAGAAAAGTTACTAGTTTGTCACATTTAGTTTCTTAAAATAAGTATTAAATTTAGAGTTAATTTTATAAGGTGATTTTAATTTTATGGACTATTGGTTTCTATTTTATAATTCTTTAATTGTAATTATTGCAATGGGAATGCTATGGAAAGGTGCTGATGTATTAGTTGAATCTGCATCACAAATTGCAGCATCATTTAATATCTCGGATTTAGTGATTGGACTTACCGTTGTTGCTATTGGAACTTCAGCACCTGAATTTGCAGTAACTATTAGTGCGGCCATCATGGGAAAAGATGCAATTTCAATTGGAAATGTAGTTGGATCAAATATTTTTAATTTAGGCTTAATCCTAGGTGGAACTGCATTAATAAGAGAAATTCAAACATCTAGAAAACTAGTCTATCGCGATGGAGCTTTTCTATTATCTGTAACAGTGCTATTGTATATTATTCTTTTTGGATTCACATTATCACCCAAGACATCTTCTTATTCTATCGAGCTACTAAACCCCTTCTCCTTAACCAAAGAGGCGAGAACGGATTTAACAACACAAATAAATACTGATTTCCCTCAATTAAAAAATTCATTAAAAACACAACTTGAAAATGTAAGTGAAAATGAAAATATTAAAATTGATTATTTTTTTAATGACAAAAATGAAGTAAACTCTAAAATAACTCAATATAATCAAATCGTTGGCTCAAATGGAAATTTTAATCGAATTGATAATGTTGGTAATTTGACAGGAAATGATGGAATTTTTATGTTAGTTCTTCTTATTAGTTACCTAATTTTCTTATTTATCAAAAAAGAACCTTTAGAAGAAGAGGAAATATCACATGAACCTGTTGGCCCCAAAGAGTGGGGTTTATTAGTTTTAGGAATTGCTACCGTAGTGTTTGGTGGACATTTACTAGTTGATGGAGCTTCAAATGTTGCTCGTGTTTTTGGGATAACTGAATGGGTTATTGCAGTTACAATTGTTGCAGCAGGGACATCTGCTCCAGAATTAGCAACATCAATAATGGCTGCCTGGAAAGGCAAACATGGCATGGCGATTGGTAATTTATTTGGTAGTGATTTATTTAATATTTTAGGTGTACTTGGCGTAGCGGGGCTAATAAACCCTGCAATGGTAACTATGGATGTTCATGGAAGCATTATGATGTTGGTCGGACAAGTTGCATTAGTTCTTTTTATTATGAGAAGCGGTTGGAGAATTACTCGCCTAGAAGGTGGTTTATTATTTGCTTTAAATATTTTCAGATGGTATTTAGATTTCTCAGGGTAATCTTAATTAGACACTAATTGTAATTTATTACTGTCATCATTTTTTATTAAAGTTACATCCAATTTCCATTCATTTATTGCTTGGTTAATTAAAGTAATTTCATTCTCATGAATAAAATCATCTGCATTTGCAATATCAATAAATGCATGAATTACTTCAATTAATTTTTCATTTTCGTTATTGAAATTTTGCTTAATTGCATTTAATGAAGTAATATAATAATTTTCTCTCGCCTCTTCTGTTTCAAGCTCAATAAATTTATTTGTAGCAAGACCAAAAGCTAAATTAAATTCATTTTCATCTATATCGGTCGCAAAATGTTTAAAGGTGTCAAAAATTTCCATTTTCTCTGTTTCATCAATTTCTTGGTCTGCAAAAAATGCAATGCAAATTAATGAATATAATAAATCATGAATTGATGCCCATTCAATTTTATGTTCTTCATCGGGTAAATCTCTTGCTGATATTTTTCGTTGTAAATCTTCAAGTCTATCTTTATCAGCATCATTAAGGAAGCCATCTTGTTTTTGTTTTTTCTGTATTATTTTATCAACTTCAAGTGCAAGATATTGAACATCTCTTTCAAGTTCATCAATTCGCGCATCCATTAATTTATATAATAACTCCTTGAACTGTGGCAGTTTGTCTTTTTCTGGGGCAAAATATATATTTAAATTACCTCTATCCGTATCTTCCCAAAATGTTGGTCCAAATATAGATAATAAGAAACATTGGGTTTCAACATTTCCTCTAAATGTTTTTTCATCGAAATATGAAATATCATCTAAATAATCTAAGGCAATTTTTTCAGCAAATTTATCTTTATTCACAGATAAATAAAATAATGCTAATCCTATTTGGATTCGCCTAGTACCATTGTTACCACCTAAAATACCTTTGTCAACTTCATCTTTGGAATATCCTGGAGGATTATCTAATTGAAGAACAATTCCTAATAGATGCATTTGGTCTTCATTTGACCATCCTAGTTCATGAGCTAATACTTGACATTTTCTTAATTCAAATGTGAGTGTATCAACAATGAAATATAAACTCGGATTATTTTGGGCATTTTTATATATGTCATTTGCATAAAACTTAAATTTATCATAGCAATCTTTTGTTTTATCTACTAAACCTGATTTTGAATATTCTTGAATCATGTTAGAATAATGAAATGATAAATTATATAAATTTCGAGGTTCGTTATTTTTATAGGCATGCTTCATTGCAAATCTAAATAAAGTATTAAACCGAATATTTACATTTGCAATTATTAAATCATTTTCAGCCTGTATACATGTTTTCCCTACATCTACTAATTCTGCTGGAATTAACGATGCAATATCATATCGGTCGTTTTCAATCATTTTAATGTAAGCATTTCCCAAAAGCCTAAATACTTTTATTTCATAGAATGTTTGGGATTCTGCCATTTCTTGATATTGTGATTCAGTATATGTCCTAAAAGTAGCATTATGGCGAATTGTCTCAGTTAAATGAAAAAACTTAGGATTAAAATGTGGTTTTTCAATAACATATAATTGAATTATTTTAGATATTTCAGCAATAATTTCAGTTTGAGTTTCCTTAAATTCTGCAGATGCGAGTAAGTCATCTAATTGGTCAAGCATACCCATAATTTCTTTTTGATATTCTTCAACGATTATATCGCTTTCCATTGAAGCAAGTACTCTATGAGTTTTCATTTCTAAAATCGATTGCTGAATCATTTTAGATATAGTGGATACAACATTACTTGTTTTGGAATAAAGTAATATATAAAATATATAGGGTACAGCC
The DNA here is from genome assembly GCA_964529325.1 of uncultured bacterium. Taxonomy (GTDB): domain Bacteria; phylum Fidelibacterota; class Marinisomatia; order SCGC-AAA003-L08. Next base: position 13,109 of record CAZGWH010000028.1, read on the forward strand.
AGTATCGAAGCAATAAATAAATAAATATAAGAATTTAGGATAACGCTTGATGTTCTATTTAATGGCTCAAAGTAATACATTATTACCACAGCATGTAAAGATGCGATAATAAGAAACCAAACATAAATTAAGCTGATCCAATCCTTAACAAATAAATCCATCAATTTGGGTGTTGATTCGGCAGCAATCGCTATAACAATAATCAAAGTACCTAAAACCATTGCCAAAACACCACCCCATATTTCAGGAGCGAAAGTTAAATCTACACTTCCATGATGGCCTAATGGTATATTGAATGAAGAGTTTAAAAATTTAAGTAGATTGGGAAAGAATGAATGGAATAAAATATCTGAAGCAAAAACAATGAAAATTACAAAAATAAACGAAAGTAAATTTCGGTATTTGAATTGAAATTGTATTGCTTGAACTAATCTTAATTGTAGGTTATTCATAAAAATTCATTCTAAATGAAAGAAACTCTTTATACGAATATAAAGAGTTTCATATCTAATGCAGTATTATTATAAAATATTATTCTTTTAAATCAACAAATAATGATTTACCTGTATTCATTAAACTAATTTTATCATTCATATTCCATTCACTTACTGCAGTTTCAATCAATTCAATTTCATTTTCATGGATATCATCATCTGCTCGAGCAATATAAGCTAAGTTTTTAACAACCTTGAATAAATCCTTATCGTCACCATCATATTTACTATGAACAGCTCCTAAAGAAGTTTTATACTGTTCTTTTCTAGCATCATCTGACCCAAGGGATACAAATTTCTCTAAAACAGCATCTTCCATTGATTGATATTCATCATCTGAAACATTTGGTAACATAACTTTAACATTACCTCTCATTGCTTCTTTTTCTGAATCATCTACTTCGCCATCTGCTAAAAATGATACACACATGAAGATATAAACTAAATCGTGATCTTGTGACCAATTTGCCATTCTTCGATTCCTTTCGTTTTATTAATTAAAATTGATTTTATGACTCTCGTCGATTAAATTTTCTGCGTTCATTATTAAATCTTCTTTCCTGCAAAACCCGTCTTTCATTATCAACATTTACTTTTTTATTTCTTCGATCAATATCTCGTCTCAATTCTTGCCTTCTATCGCTACTTTTTCTATGTTCATCCATATTAAACTCCACTGTAAAATATTAATTATGACTTATCCATTGGAATAAATTTAATGTATTTTATCCAATAGACTAAAAGAAAAGAATTTATTTATATTCCATTTACATCTAAAAATTAATTAAAAACTTCAAAACCTACCAAGTGTTTTTAATAAAAATTTTATTTAGAGTGAATAATTTATAATTAATAATTTTATACTAACAATTTAATGTCGATAACTTATGATTAAGAATAAATATGAAATGAAAGAAAGTAATAATTAAATGAAAAAAGAAACCCTTGGAAAACTAGGGATTGCAATTATTGGTTATTTTATTCTACTTTATTTATTAGTTTTATTTGAAAGTAGTAATAATGATGCTTCAATAAAAAATTTATCAGATGCTCTTTGGTATTCCATTGTAACTCTTACAACAGTAGGATACGGTGATTTTTACCCAATTACACCATTTGGTAAATTTATTGGTTCAATTTTTGTAATTGCAAGTATGGGAATTTTATTGGGATTAGTAAGTAAAGTAACTGAATATTTTAGCATGATTAGAGAAAGGAAAAAAATGGGATTTTATGGTACTGATTTTAAAAATCATATAATAATTTTAGGGTGGAATAATTTTGGATCAGGGGTAGTTTTACAACTGATAAATGCAGGAAATAAAGTAGTTGTATTAACCGATAATAAAAACGATATAGATAAAATCTATGATAAATTTTCAAAAGATTCTATTTTTGTGATATTTTCAGAATTAAAAAATACAAAATCATTAGAAAAAGCAAATATAAATTCATGCCACATGATTTTTATAAATGTTGAAGACGATTCAGACAAATTAATAACAATGCTTAATATTAAAAAAGAATATCCAGATGTCGAATTTTTAGTGACTTTAAATCATTCCGATTTGGATAGTACTTTTCATAGTGCAGGGGTTAATTATGTTTTATCTAAAGATGATATTGCTTCTAAAATGATTGCAAGTTTTATTTTTGAACCCGATGTTGCAGAAATTACAAATGAATTAATATCTTCTGCTGAAACAGAAGATGAATTTGATGTTCAACAATATCTAGTCACGGATGAAAATCCATTTTTAAATAAAAATTATGGCGAAGCTTTTGCATATTTAAAAAGTAATTTCAATGTAATATTAATTGGGCTAAGTAAATGGAATGGAAAAAAACGAAATCTTTTAAAATTCCCAAAAGATGATGTGAAAATTGAAATAAGTAATTATTTAATTTTAATTGCAAATGGTGTTGCTGGTGATAATATGGAAGATCTATTTAAAGTAACTGAAGGTGTTGCTGGAAATTGAAAACTTTAGAAGCCCCAAATAATGGGGCTTCTGTTTTTAATTTAAATAAATTAATTTCCCAATACAATATCAACCATTACGATAATATCCACTACATTGATTACACCATCATCATTTAAATCTGATGCCCAGGCTTGATAAGTTGTAGGCTCTAATTGACCTAATATAAATGCAACGACTGAAACAATATCTGAGACGTTAATAAGTAAATCATTATTAATATCACCGACCATTCCAGAATTTATATCAACTGAAAGTGAAACAGGGATAATTTGCACAGGTGCTGCATTCGTAGAGATAGAAATATATGAAAAATATTCGCCAGAAATTAAATTTTCTGCATTAATTGTATAATCTACAATTTCAACATCTCCTGACATAATTTGCCCACTTAAAGTATCCTGTAAATTTAACCATGACGCTTCTTTCTCAAATACCAACTGTAAATTATTATGAACATAATTGTTATTATAGGTTACTTGATGTCCTATAGTGCCATTTTCATTTTGAATTCCAATGGTTCCTGAATTAACAAGACCAAGCATTTCTTTATAATTTATTGTTATTTTACCAGAAGGGTTTAAAATAACTTGAAAAGTATAAAGTCCATCATCTGCACCACTGCAATATGCAACTTCATCAAATGTAATTATTGTTTGATTTGCAGTAGATTGGTAATAAACCACACCACTTCCTACACCTGAGCACCCTCCTCCTCCAGAAATTGGATTCAAATCATCCCAATATGCAAAAATTGCTGGTTGTGGTCCCTCATTTGACGGAATTGCTGTATTCCCCCATGTTGTATTATCATTTCCAAACCCAACCCAGCCATTTGCATTTACAATTAATGAATTGTAAAATTCACTATAAAATGGAAATTCAAATGCTATTTCTAATTCATCAGCAGCTTGATCATTATGTGGAAATTCAAGAATTTCGCCATCTTCTGAAATGTCAATCCACTCATAATCTATTGAAGCTTCTCTGTCTGAATCTGACCAATTCATACCTAATTCGTCAGTTTCTCCTCCAGGATTTAAGAAATGTGAATGATTAACAGAGTACATTAATATTGATCCTTCGTCACCATCATTTCCAATAATTAGTTGCCCTGAATCCATTTCACCAGAATTTATATTATAATTTATTTCTGAATCTGAAACATTTAAAACAGCAGGAGGTAAGGCTTCTCCTGTTTGCGTTGTAATGTATAAAGCCGTTCCATCTGAAATCGCCATTCCTGCAGTTGGATAAGTATTATTAAATGTGTATTCTAATCCTATTAATCCAGAATTATTCTCAATACCAATGGTACAATATGCACCATGAACAGGCCCAGTGTACCATCCACCTAAGCTTCCATTGGTTGTATTATTAAAATCTTTATATTGTAGTTTAATTTCATTATCAAAATTAGGTAAAACCGAGTTTTGGTACAGGATCGCTTGAAATGTTTCTGGAGAATTTTCATCAAATGTTCGCATATCTGACCATTCAATAACAAACTTCCCTGATTCCAACTCAGATATTGGTGGATAATATTTAGTAAATATTCCTCCAAAACTTGAATAATTAATTAAATCATCCCAAAAAACGGCTAACATTGGAGATGGACCACCAGCCCCAGGTAAATTATAATTTCTAAAACTACGCATATCTGTTTCACCAAATGCAATCCACCCATTTGAACAAATTGTAATTACATCATAATCAACACCATAAAATCTAAAAGTAAATGGTAATTCAACAACGACGACTTCATCCTGATTATCACCATTATCCGAGAAATTCAAATCATCACCATCTCCACCATGATCTGGGTCGAGTTCAATCCAATCATAAATTGGAGCTAAATCATATTCAACATCACCAGAATCATAAATATAATATCCATAACTATCTGGACCTAATGGATCTAAAGTTGTTACTTGACCTACTTGTAAATTAAATGTCAGTGACTGTTCAAAACCATTATCCCCCATTAAATCTAAATTATATGATGTCATTGACCCATTAATAACGCCAGTCATTACTTCAATTTCTATAGTTAAATTTGGACTTAATGATGAATTTGCAAAAATATTATTCCAATTAATTGTAGAAGTATTCACATTTATCCCTGCAGATAAAGGTGTTAATTCTCCAATTAAATTTCCAGTTTCAAACCGCCCATTATTATTTAATACTAATGTTAAAAATGAATTACCATTTGAAATTAAATTATGTCCATTGCCATTAATAATTAAATTACCTATTTCAATTTTTGAACCAAATACATCTAAATTAACAATTGATTCCCAATTATTTTCGCCATCTGAAATTAATAAAGTTAATTCTAAATTTTCAAAATCTTTTACATTCGAATTTATCTCTATTTCAAAAGGAGTATTATTTTCAATAATTTGTCCAATTTCAAAATATCCTAAACCATAACTAACAGTAGCATTATTAATTGTTACCATTTCTGAATTAGTAATTAATTCTACGCTCAAATTTTCAATTATTGAATTACCTGTATTTTCAATTGGTAAAATAAGAGATATTGTTTCTCCAGGGTTAATATTACCATCAAAATTTCCAATTACTTCAGTATATTCAACCAATTCTTCTTTTAAAAATGCAGAAGACATCTCATTTATAATTTCAAATTCACCTTCAAAAGGAATCATATTCTTCTTTGTTACCGTAAGACTTACATTCCCAAGCGAACTATATTCAAGTGGGATTAAAACTTCACCATTTTCATCAGTTAGTTTAGATGTGAAAATTTCATCATCACCTTTTACTAATGTTACTATTGCATTTTCTACTGGTAAACCATTTTCATTAATTACATTTACTGTAATATTATTTGCACCAAAACCAACATATTCAGGGTATGATACCACGGGTACAAATGGAGTATCTGTCCATAAATTTAATGATGGGTCACCCATTAAATTATGCCAATGACAAAAAATTGAAGTATAAGTCTGTGTTTGGCTTAAATAAGAATTAATTAAATGAATCTTACCATAATTTAATGCTTCACCTGCAGTCGTTACTTCATGAGTAAAAATACCCTCAAAAACACCCAAATTAACTGAATTATTAAACATCGTATGTGTACCCGTTGTTGAAGTACCTATTGCTACAACTCCACCTTTTGGATTTGTTGCTGTTCCAGCAACTACAAATTTTTCAGATAAACATGTAGATTCATCTCTAAATGATCCTGTTCCACATGTAATTACCGAGACAAAAGGTAATTTATATCCATTATTCGTATTATTCACATCTGAATTATTAAAGCCACTTACACCATAAAAACCACGATAATTAAAATATAAAACACCATCATTTAATTGGTTTCGCATCCAATTTGAATAACTTCCATTCCCATAATTGGTTCTAATATCATTAAAATTATTATCAACTAATAATTGTTCAATATATTCATTCGTAATAATGGTTGAAATTCCTGAATCACTTGGATCTCCAACTAATGCTCCTCTTTCAAACCATTCATTTTGACCTTGTAAATTTGTATATGCTTTTTCATAACCAATAATTTTTGCTGAAATTGTAGCCATATCGTTTGTACTTCTAACAGGTAATCGACCTAATGCAATATCTGGTATTAAATCAATTCCATCTAATTGAGTATATGGATGATCTCCTTCTCCATTATAACCTGATTGATATTCTGTATAGGTGGGAATGGAATAACTGCCAGTTGCGTCACCTACAAAGCAAACAAATGATGGCGGGTTTTCCCAATTATCATATGCATTTTGAATGTAATTTTTTATACTTGTTGTAGAATTTCCAATTGTAGATAAAGATTCGATGACGACTTCATAACCTCTTTTATGTTTCCATTCCACAAGTTGTTGAAAGCTGTTATCATCAGCAATTGTACCACCACAAATAAATAAAATTACAGGTGGAGTAAAATCAGAAGTTGTTCGATTATAATTTAAAACTGTTGCCTCAAAAATTTGATCGTTAATATTATTTTTAGGAATATTTCTATTTCTAATTATTTCTCTTGAGTTTTCTTTAATTAATCTAATTTCAATTTCATTAAAAGATATAAGGTCATTTGTAATTGGGTTATACTGAAATGGTATTACTTCAATTTTAACTAATTCTACACCTCTCATAACAAGCGTTTCTGAAACTTTCACCATATCCACAGGGAAAATGCTCTGCCTCGTTAGGATTCGATTTAAGCCTACTTCATGTTTTTGTCTATCTAATGTTAATTCACCAGTGGGTTGAATAGGATTGTTTTTTAATATTGTTGAATTTTTAATTTCATATTCAATTGTATAGTTAAACCCAGGTTCTATTTGAAATAAGGTTGAAAAAACAGGTAGTTCTGGCATTCCTTCTTCAATCACATAGCCTGTATATTTATAATCAAATTTATAATTTTCATTTACAGGAGATAATTCAATTTCTCCGAGTGTGAATTGGATAATATTTGAATTATTTAATTCCCCATCATGTGAAAAATGATCCATCATTGAAGAATAGCCAAAAGAGATAATTAATATTAGTGCAAAAATTTTTTGCATTATTGTCCTTTCAAATTTATAATTTATTTTAATACTTTATGTTGAAATTTATTAATTAATATTTCAGTAAATAATTTACTGAATGTTTCAAATTGTAAGAAGAAAATTAAGGGTTTAATAAAATAATTTGAACTAAATTTAAAATATCTATAATATTTAATATATCATTTAAATCGATATCACTATATTCAAATTGTGTTGAGGTTGGCAATGATTCGAGTAAAATAAAATCTACTATTAATAAAACATCAATTATATTTATTTGGAAATCACAATTTACATCACCTATGTTACAATTAGCTGTGGTAAATAACAGTGGGAGTTCAATTTGAATATTTATTAAATCATTTCCTTCTGTATTTTCCACATTTATTTCAAAAACAAACTCTTCATTATTTACTTGAATTTTTATATAGTGTTTTCCATGAAATAAAAAGACTTCTTTTTCACCATTATTATTTGTCAGATAGGAATCATCAGTCCACCATTGATTAAAAATTAAATCATAATATGATTCTGCAGAAGGTTTAGGATTAAAATCTAAATCAAAAATTGCACCTTCAGGTCGCCAATGAACTTCTTCCCAAAACCCCCATGCGATGACACCGTCTAAAGATGGATGTGCAAACATCACTTTATAAAAATTTACTATCCATTCCGCATGTTTTTGTTCATCAGGAGCATTAAAATCAAATTCTGTTATTTTAATTGGGAGATTAAATTGAGCTAATTGTTCTATCACATTCCATAAATAATCAGCGGAAAAAACAATATCACCTTCAAAAACTCCCATATCCGTAGGCTCATCTGAAGTAAATACATGGCCTTGAATACCAATCCCACTGATTGGAATATTTTGATTGATTAAATGATTTATTTGTTCAATATATAATTCTAAAAGTACAGAATTAATAATTCCATATTCATTTAAATAAAATGTAGCATTGGGTTTTACTTCTTTACTCCAAGTAAACATAGAATCAATAATACCATCACCAAACCTATCTCTAAAATAATGATTCAATATCATTTCATTATTCACATCAAATTCATTCATGTCTGGATAACGAGACACAATATCAGAAACATGTTCCTTCATTTCAATTAATAAATCTTCATCGGAGAGATTTCTTGCCCAGCTTGGTACTTTCGCTTCATTTGCCCAGAAAATAGTATGACCCCGCATTGGAAGATTATTTTCTAAACTCCAATAATATTTTTCATCTGCATTATCAAAATGTAAATTGTCTTGATTTGGTTCTACGACAGTCCATTTAAATGACCATTCATCAACGGTGGAGTTAAAATATTTTAGCAATGTATCTTCGTATTGTTGTTGAATATTATCTTCAAAACTTCCAAAATAACCTGAAATACAAGTACCAAAAGAAAATTCATGATTTATTTGTTGAATAAAAAATTCATTATTTTGATATGGATTTCCGATGCTATCTGTCAGAATTATTTTTATATTTTCAGTCCTATTCTGAACAATTAATGAATCGATATCTGACCAATTTAATTGAGCAATTATTATATTTAAACTTAATATTAAAAATAAAAAATAATATTTTATAAATTTATTCATTTAATTATTAAATGAACTTTCTATATTTTTCAAAAAAGTATAATTTTCTTTATGTGTTAAATTAAATTGTAATGGCGTTAATGATACCCACCCATCGTCAACGCAATGATCATCATTATTATCTTCATCACGAATAACTTTTAATTCACCATCTAATCGAAATGAATTATTAGATTTATTTTTATGAAATGCATCAATAAATTTTGATTTTCCCTGGCGAGTTACTTTAATTCCTTTTATATCATTATATAAAATTGGGGGGATATTTACATTAATAATTGTTTTAAAATCTAATTTAATTTGAATCATTTTATTAACAATATTTTGGACGACTTGAATTGCAGAGTTATATTCTGTTGGAATAAATGAAGTAATTGAAAATGCCATCGATGGAATTCCATTAAATGAACCTTCAACTGCCGCCGAAACTGTACCCGAATAAATGATATTTTGACCTGTATTTGAGCCTTTATTAATTCCCGATAATAATAAATCAGGCTTTTTATCCATAACTTCAATTAGGGCAATTTTTACACAATCTACAGGAGTACCCGAACATGTATATGCTTTTATCCCATGTAATTGAACTTCCTTTAACTTAATTGGGTCATGAAGTGAAATAGAATGACTTGTCGCTGATTTTTCTTTATCTGGTGCAACAATTGTAATTTCACCTAAATCTTTTACCGATTCATATAAAGCAACTAATCCAGGGTCGTAAATCCCATCATCATTTGTAATTAATATATTCATTTATGGTTTTATATTTTTTTCTATAAATAAAAAAGGGCAGTAAAACTGCCCTTTTAATTTAAAAGATTTTTAATTATTTCATTAATATCATTTTTGAAGAAAATTGACCTTGAGGAGTAATTAATTTGTAAATATAAATTCCCGATGAAATATGTGAATCTACATTCCAATTAAAATTATAAACCCCTGAATTATAAAACCCATTTGCCAATTGTTCAACTATCTCACCGTTTGTATTATAAATATTTAATTGAATTCTCATATCCGATGGAATATCAATACTAATATTTGTTGTTGGATTAAATGGGTTTGGAAAATTTTGACCCAGTACAATTTTATTCGGAATTTCTAATTTTTCAAAATCAATTTCATTGCCATTTACATCCGATAATAATAATTCAAATTCTTCATTAATTGGATTAATAAACTCTAAAATAATTTCAGAGGATGTTGATAAATCTGAAGAATAAAACACCGACATATTATTTGAACTCAATTCTACCCATTTATCATTTAGATTTGAACTAACAAATTCATTTTCAATAAATAGCTGAAAACCTGCTATTTCGGAATTAGAAATTATCAATTTATTATTTTCAATTTTGACTTCAGCCTTCGATTGAGAAAACCCATCTTGATCCATTGGCAAAATTATTAAAATTGAATTAACAAGACTAACGACATCTAAAACATTAATTTGCCCATCATTTGTTAAATCACCAGCCCACTGCTCATATTCATTCGGTTCATGATTCATTAAAATGATATTTACAATTGCAACAATATCAATAACATTAATTTGCCCATCTGCATTTACATCACCATTGAGTCCTAATTGTACAATTCCTGAAACACCAATAGTTGGAACAGCAATTGCATCGGCATTTGAATTTACAATATCATGTAATTCAATTTCTACCTCACCGAAACTTTCTGTCCATGGAGAAACTTCAAATAACATATTAGCAATATGGTGCTCACCAGCTTCAAGGAAACAACCTTCTAAACTAAACATTAAGCCCATTAGCTGACCATATACTTCTCCAAAATTAGTTGTAAAACATTCTATTGTGGATTCAAAACCAATAGGAATTAATTGTTGTTCGCTTCCTGCGTAAAATTGTAATCCAGCAAAAGTTGAATTTGTTTCTAAATATAAAGGAACGCTAATAGTATCAAATGGAGATGCAGTAATACTTCCTGCAATTAAATATGCATCTGCTTCAGATAGTGTCATTTCTACATTAAATGAAATTGAATGTTCGATAAACATTTCAACTATCTCTGTGTTATATCCTTCTGACTCAAAGACAAAAGTATAATGCCCAGCAAATGGTAATGTAAATTCAAAATATCCATTATCAAATTCATAAGAAGCAATTTGCCATTCACCTTGATAAACTGAAACCAATCCATTATCAACATTACAATCTACATTATCATCTGACCAGCAATGGATAACATTTCCTTGTACAACAATATCAGTTGGGACTTCAGAATAAAATAAGAAATTAATTTGTTCTTCATGCCCCGGATTTACCAAAACATCGTGAGTGAGTGTTTGACCATCTTCCATTGTAGCGGTAACAAGATAATTTCCTGGATCTACTAATAATTCATACATACCCATATCATTTGTATGCGTTTCATAAATATTATTTACTGCTCCCGCTACAATGCTTTGAGCTACAATTGGAACACCACCCATTAATTCTGCTATATCTCCATAAATATAAGTTACAGAACCATATATTACCCCATTTTCGTTTATTGGATCTCCAATACATGCAATATTACTTGGTACTGACTCTTCTCCATCTATTGTAGCTGTTACTTTAAAGCAACCTTCCGTTTGTACAAAATCTCCAAGAATCATATCATACGAATATTCAAATGTATCACCAATTAAATCCCATTCTCCTGTCGGGTTTAAATTATTTAAAAAATATACTTTAAAATTAATAAATAATTCTGGAATCGTCACATACGGATATTCCCATGTTAAATGAGCCGTTCCGCCTAAGGTTGAATCCCATATTTCTACTGTTAAATCTACTGGTGGTGGTACTTCATAAACCCAAGCGTTAAAATGAAAATTGTGTTCAACTTCATGCCCTTCATTAATTACAATATCAACGGTAATTGGAGCAAAATTAGCATCATCAATATTTGAATGACATGTCACACTATAAGGTAAATTTTGGGCAGGTAATTCTATTAAATAAAACCCATTTTCATTCGAATGAGTTTCATAAGTTTCAACAACATTTGCACTTGTAAATGAATTTACTAAAATGGTTGCACCACTTACTAACATTTCAGGTCCACTTGGTGAATATTGTGCAGACACATATCCAAATAACACACCATTTAACATATAATCATCTAATGGATTTAAATAAATATCATATTGCAAAGGTTCACATTCAAGTATGTTATCACATCCAGGAAATGCAATTTCATTCTCATATCCCTCATAGCCTTCCGCCTCTACGGTGATAAAAGAAGCTTCAAGCGCTATTTCTCCAAAACTAAAATATCCATCATTTCCAGAATGACTTTCAGCTAAGATTTCACCATTTTGGTTATGTAATAAGATTAATGCACCACCAATCGGATTTGAATCAGTTATGGAAGAATTATTACTTGCAATATAACCAAATAAAGTTAGTTCTTGATTGTGTTCTGATAATTGGAAAGTAATATTTGAACCATTTGGACCAACTTCAATTATTTCAGATTGAGGTACCCACCCTTCAGCTGAACAGGTAACATGGTATGAACCTGTTGGTAATTCAATTTCAAAAAAACCATCTTCATTTGAATCACCCAGATAAATTGGGTCCATTGGCGAATTTATTAAAACAGCTTCAATCATTGCTCCTGCAATTGGACAACCAAGTGGCCCCCCAAGGCAACCATTCCCCGCGATTACTTGACCACTTAAAACCGTAGGAGTAATATTAACATGATTTAAAGTAAAATTGACTTCATATTCAGTCGCGTCTGAATTAAACTCTAATGTAAATTCTTGAACTTCAAAACCTTCAGCGATACACTGTAATGCGACATGGTTTTGATTAGGTGTTAAATAAATTGTCCACTCATAGAAACCCTCTTCATTTGTGGTTACCGCAGAGTTCATATAGTTATTTTGAATAATTGCTCCAGGAACAGGCATTAACACTCCATTCAAAGCAGTATTTACTTGTCCAAATATTGTTAAATATTGTGCTGAAGGTTGTGAAATTAATAATGAAAACAGAAGTGTAAACATTAAAGAAAGTTTAATAAGAAATTTATTATTCATAATATTGCCCTTTAAGTTGTAAAATTAAATGAAAATCATCGCATTAAATTAATACTAATAATTTGTATTCAATTTTATATGTTACAAGAATTTACATTTGAGATTTGTAAATAGTAAAATTAAATGTGATATAAGACATTGCACTGATAATAATATTCTTATTAGTTTTCATAGAACAAAACAGAGTGTATTTAATACAAAATGAATAAAATAATGAGTATTATTGACCACTTAAACAATCTCAAAGTTTATAATATTATACTTTGAGTACAGATGAGCAACCAGAATTCTTAGAAAATATTCTAAGAAACTGAAAAGAGATTTATATGTACTTAATAAGAAATATATAGAAAAAAGAACCAATTATATATAGGGATTTACTCCAATTCTTATTTTACATTTAAATAAATTAAATAATTATTTACAAAAAGGGCTTAATTGAAATGTTTTTTTTGTATATTATAATAATGAGAAATAAATAATTAGATTTTAAATGAATAACCAACACTTAATTGGAGAAACACACAATGAAACGAATACTATTACTTGGAATATTACTTTTACAGTTAATATTTACTCAACAAGCCGAAATAACCAATGTACAAGTCGCCCAACGGACAGATGGCAGTAAACTTGTAGATATAACATACGACCTCTCACCCGATGCCCTTTTTACTGATTTTAATATATCCGTAGAAATCTCCTTAGATGGTGGCTCTACATGGAACCAATCCTTTTATGTACAGGGTGATGTATTTGCAGGACAAACTGCTGATGAAGGAAAAGCAATTGTATGGAATATGGGTCAGGAATATGCGAATACATTTAATGAAAATGTACAAGTAAGAGTTATTGCTGAAGGCTCAATAACAGGACCACCGCCATTTGAAATGGTATCTGTACCCACAGGTGATTATACCTATGGCAGTGATGACCAAACATTAAATATTGATTATGACTTTGAAATGAGTAAATACGAGATTACCAATGCCCAATATGTAGCATACCTTATTGAAGCCCTTGAAGATGGCAGTATTTATATAACTGGAAGCTCTGTTAAAGGATTTTATACTGGGGATGAGCATTATAACCCAGGCGACCAAACCCTTTACAATTTAGGCAATAATACTTCAAGTTATAACTATGGACGAATAAATTGGAATGGAACGACATTTACCGTAACAGATGGTTATGGTGATCACCCTGTAGTGTATGTCACTTGGTTTGGAGCACAAGCCTTTGCACAACACTATGGAATGCGACTACCCAATGAACATGAATGGGAAAAAACAGCGAGAGGTAATACAGGGTATAATTATCCTTGGGGAAATAATATTGATTATTCGAATGCAAATTATAATCATAGTCAAAATGGTACAACTCCAGTGGGTTATTATAATGGAGAAAATGCAAATACTGTGGATAGCCCAAGCCAATATGGAGCCTATGACATGGCAGGTAATGTATTTGAATGGACGAATGATTGGTATAATGAAGGGTCATCTA
>CAZGWH010000029.1:0-26478 GCA_964529325.1 uncultured bacterium
CATATATAGATATTTATTCCTAGTCAATTTTATTATTTTTTATAAAATACTTCTATAATTTATAAAATTTTACTTATTTTTGTTTAATTTTAATTATTATCTACTTTTTACCATTATTAATATTATTCATTCCTATTTTTAGTTACCGATATATCAATTAGATTCAATTTTATATTCTGAATCTGAAATTGAAACGAGAGCACGGAAGCTCTTTTAATTAAAAATAACACGGAGGTAATTACATGTTTGGTGATGTAACAAGAGTTGGAGCAAATTTTCATGCAATGGAAGCTTGGTCTAACCTTAAAAAAGTAAATGGTAGTATAGGACAAATTCAATCTAGACTTTCATCGGGTAAGCGAATTAATTCAGCTGAAGATGATACTTCAGGTTACGCTTTATCAAAGCACCTTGAAAGTCGTACACGAGGATTAAGTCAAGCGTTAGATAATGTTGGTACAGCTAAAAATGTATTAAATATTGCAGAAGGCGGATTTCAATCTCAAATGACTATACTTCAAACGGTAAAAGAAAAGTTAACTCAAGCTGCGGATGGTTCATTAAGTGATGCACAAAGAGGTGCAATTGGTGACCAAATTAATGTTTTATTAACAGAATTGGATGATATAAATAGTGATACAAAATTCAATGGTAACGCACTTATGGGTGGCGGTGACGGTAATAGTGATGCATCAATCCAATTTCATGTTGGTGAAGGAACTGGTGATACACTAACCGTAACTTTTGATAATTCATATAGACGAGATGTTGGTGAATCTACAACTGCTGTTGATTTAGATGATATTGTAGATGGTACAGGTGGAACATCAAACTCAGCTGCATTAACTACAGCATGGGCAGCTTTAGATCAAACAGAAGCAACAGCTGGAATAGCAATTGCTGATAGTGCAATTAAAGCATTGGCTAAATCAATCCAAAATGTGGGTGATTATAATGCTCGATTTTCTTCAAAAGAAGAATCACTTTCATTAGCAGTTTCTAATACTGAAGCGACTCGAAGTCGTATTGAAGACGCTGATTTTGCAAAAGAACAAATGGCAATGATGAAGTTACAGATTTTACAACAAACTTCTATGTCATCTTTTTCACAAGCTAACTCAGCACCTCAAATGGTATTATCTTTATTTAGATAATTCACTTCTAATTCATTAGATATTAAAGGGGATATTTTTTATCCCCTTTTTTATTTACAAGAAATATTATAAACAGAATTTCTACATATCATAAATGAATTAAATTTCTACTTCAGGAAACAATATATTTTATTGAAGAAAATTAACAACATATCAATTATACATTTTTGGATTTTCACTTTAGTAATTCATTTTAACTTATTTGGTGAAAATTTATTAGTCCAATTTCAACCCGAAAATAAAAATAAAAATATTAATGGATTAAGAGAGCTAATATCTATCCCCTCAGATTATCAATTTCAAAAATGGATACCTTGCTCATCTCAAGATGATTATATTAATCAATCTTATCTTCATTTAATTTATAGAATTTCATCACCAAAGTTAAATTCAAATCAAATTTCAACTTTATTAATTCAACTTAGTCAAAATTCTCATATTAGAATAGTTGAAATTGAAAATATACATCAAATTCATTTTACACCCAATGATCCTGAATATTCAAATCAATGGTATTTAGATCAAATAAATTATCCTGAAGCATTAAATCAATGGAATATTCCAAATGGAATTTCCCCACAAACTGATAATATATTATTTGTACCTATTGATACAGGGGTAGATTGGACTCATTCTGACTTGATATCAAATATTTGGCAAAACTTAGACGAAGATGCTGATAATGATGGAAGAACAATTGAATGTAATGGAAGTATGTCTGGGAATATGTGTAATGGAAATTGGATTTTGGACCCCGATGATTTAAATGGTATTGATGATGATGATTGGGATTTGAATCCCGAAACTTTTATTGATGATTTAATTGGTTGGGATTTTGTTGGAGATTCTGGAATTGCTGATAATAATCCAAAACCAATATTAAATGAACCGTTTTTTTCAGGGTGGAATCATGGAACACATGTTGCCGGGTTATTAACCGCATCGACAAATAACGAGATAGGTATTTCATCTGCAACATTTAATGGAAACTTAATGGCAATTAAATGCACAAAAGAAAGTGATGGAAATAGTCTCACTATTAATAATGGATTTAGTGCAATTTTATATTCTGCAAAAAAAGGATATTACAGTAATTTAAAAACCATTATTAATACATCTTGGGGAGGTGAATTATATTCTGATTTAGAAAATGATGTTATACTAGTTGCAACAGAATCTTATGATGCAATAATTGTAGCCTCAGCGGGGAATGCGCAAAATAATATGCAGATTAACGCACCAACTTATCCTGCATCATATGAATCCGTTATTTCTGTCGCTCCATTAGGATCAAATGATATTTGGAATAATTGGGCAAACTACCATCACACAATTGATATTTCTGCACCAGGTGAAAATATTATTTCAACAATAATAAATAATCAATATGCTAATTTCACAGGTTCATCTCAAGCTAGCCCGATTGTTGCCTCCTCTATTGGATTACTTTCATCATTCCATCCCGAATATCAAACTGAACAATTAATTAGAATGATTATTGAAACATCCAATACCAATATTTATCAAATTAATTCTCAGGAATATTTACAGGGGAATTTAGGCTATGGAAGATTAGACTTAGAATCCGCTTTAATTACACCCTTATTTCCTGAATTATCTATTTCACTAAATACAATAAATATTATAAATGATTTTGACGGAATTGCAAGTGCAGGAGATACGGTTGAGATTACAATAAATATACAAAATTCAGTATTTTGGGGTAATGCAGATAGTATAATAATTTCACCATTTGTAACTCATTCTGAAATTATGATTGAATCCAATGAAATTTTAATTCCACAATTAAATTCAGGAGAATCTATTTCATTACCTAATAATATTATCATGATAAACTATTCACCGAATATGGCATCTGGTATTTATTATTTATATTTTAATGTGAATTCAAATCAACATTTACCAGGAATCCCATTTGAAACAATTCTATCAATACCATTATTTATTTATGATTTTATTTATTATGGAGATGTGAATGAAGATCAAAGAATAGATATTATGGATGCACTGATTACACAAGAAATTATTTTTGATAATCTGCCAGCAGAAGCATATTCTTGGTCAAATGCTAATTTAAATTTCGATGATTCATTAAATATAATTGATGTCATTCTTATTATAAATAAAATATTAACTGATTAATTCGTGGAATTTTATTTATTTGGAATATTTTTATTATTAATTGGAGGATATTCTATATTTATATATATAAAACAAATTTTAAGTGATAAAAATATAGTAGTTTCACCCCAAACTCAAATGAATCGTCTTAAAATTTGTGCTGACTGTGAGCATATTAGATTAAAAAATACAATGTATAAAAGATGTCATGAATGCGGCTGTTTTTTAAATGCTAAATCAAAGTTACTAAACCAAAAATGCCCTATTGGGAAATGGGAATTAGAAAAAAATACTACAAATTAAAAAGATAAAAAGCTTATTACAGAAGGATTAAACATTTAATCTAAAGATTTCACTCATCCTCTTATTTCCTCGTATTACGATTAATGCGACACGAGCATTAAATGCAAGTGAATGACTCCTGCGTTTGTTACTCATTTAAATTATAGGTAGATTAATTTACCTTAACTAACTGTCCAGTTTATCGAGTCCACTTTCTGCAATTAGGTTTGCTATAAAACAATAAAAATTTTCATCATTAGTGGTTGGGAATTGCAACTTAAATCAGCTAAATTTTATGCTCAGATTTTACTCAAATTTTCATGAATCAACCAAAAAATCCATTATTATCAGTTAAAAACTTAAAGAAATACTTTCCTATCCATAAGGGGATACTTTCTCGTGTTCAAGGACATGTAAAGGCCGTTGATGGTGTTTCATTCGATATTTTTCAAGGTGAAACATTAGGGCTTGTGGGTGAGTCTGGATGTGGAAAAACAACAGCAGGAAGAACCCTTCTTCGCTTATTAGATCCAACAGATGGTACAATTCAATTTAATGGTCAAGATATTACAAATATTAGCCAAAAACAACTACGACCATTACGAAAAGATATGCAGATTATTTTTCAAGATCCATATAGTTCTTTAAATCCAAGGATGACTGTTAGATCTATGTTGGCTGAAGCATTAAAATTTCATAAAATTATAAATAAAATTGAATTAGATAAAGAAATCTATAGATTATTAGATGTTGTTGGTTTACAAAAATCACAAGCAGATAGATACCCTCATGAATTTTCGGGGGGGCAGAGACAACGAATTGGGATTGCAAGAGCATTATCTGTAAGACCAAAACTAATTGTTTGTGATGAAGCTGTTTCTGCCTTAGATGTTTCTATTCAAGCACAGATTATTAATTTATTAAAAGAATTACAACGAGAGTATAATCTTACCTACCTTTTTATAGCACATGATTTGTCAGTAATTGAATATATTTCAGATAGAGTAGCTGTAATGTATTTAGGAAAAGTAGTTGAAATTGCAGAAAGTGATATATTATATAATAATCCACAACACCCCTATACAAAAGCATTATTATCTGCTGTTCCAATAGCAAACCCTGATAAAAAATCGAATAGAATTGTTTTGACTGGAGATGTGCCAAATCCAATTAATGCTCCAAGTGGTTGTACTTTTCATCCGCGTTGTCCAAAAGCAAAAGAATCCTCAGATATTCCTGATCTATGTAAAAATGATATTCCAAAATTAAAACTAACTGGAGAAAATCAATTTACATCCTGCCACTTTGTTGAATAATGAGCACTGAATTTCGCAAAGTTGCATTTCATACATTGGGCTGTAAATTAAATTTTTCAGAAACTTCAATGTTAAAAAATTCTATGTTAGAAAAAGGATATCAACCAGTACAATTTAATGATAGTGCAGATGTTTTTGTAATTAACACATGTTCCGTGACTGAAAATGCAGACAGAGAATGTAGAAAAATTATTCGGCGAGCAAAAAGGCTATCTCCAAATTCCGTTATTGCAGTAATTGGATGTTATGCTCAGTTAGCTCCTGAAGTTATAAGTGAAATTCCAGGTGTAAATTTGGTATTAGGTGCAGAAGAAAAATTTAATTTATTAGATCATATAAATAAAATACATTCTGAGTCACCTGTTTCTATTTTTAATAGAGAAATTAAACATGTAAAGGATTTTCATCCATCATATTCAAGCGGTGAACGAACAAGAACATTTTTAAAAGTTCAAGATGGGTGTGACTATTCGTGTACATTTTGCACTATTCCATTAGCGAGAGGGAAAAGTAGGAATCAATCTATTTCGGAAACGCTTAAAGTTGCACAACAAATTGCAGAAAGTGAATATAGAGAAATTGTATTAACAGGTGTTAATATTGGCGATTTTGGGAAATCTACAAATGAGAATTTTATAGATTTATTAACAGAGTTAGATTGTTTAGATGGTATTGATAGAATTAGAATTTCTTCAATTGAACCCAATTTATTAACAAACGAAATAATTGAATTTGTGTCTAAATCACAAAAAATTATGCCTCATTTTCATATACCACTTCAATCAGGTTCTGATAAAATTTTAAGCTTAATGAAAAGACGGTATAAACGAAAATTATTTACTGAAAGAATAAATAAAATTAACTCAATATTTCAAAACTGTGGAATTGGTGTCGATGTAATTGTTGGGTTCCCTGGAGAGACAGAGGAAGATTTTTTAGAAACATTTCATTATTTATCTAATTTAGAAATTTCTTACCTTCATGTTTTTACTTATTCTGAAAGACCAGATACGAATGCAATTAATATGGATGGTATTGTTTCAAAAGGAGAAAGAGCAAAGCGAAGTAAAATGCTTCATATATTATCAGATAAGAAAAAAGAAAACTTTTATTTATCTCAAAAAAATTCAGTAAATGAGGTACTTTTTGAGTCAGAATTAAATGGTCAAATTACGGGGTGGACAAAAAATTATATTCGATTTGTTGGAGATGGTTCAAAGGAATTAGAAAATAAAATTTCTAATGTTTATTTAAAATCATTTGAAAATGGATTAATGAAAGGAAGTATTGCAAATTAATGCAATCTGAAAAACAGAAAATTGAACTTCCTTTTGTTGGAATTGCTGGAAATATTGGAGTAGGAAAAACGACATTTACAGATTTAGTTTCTGAAAAATTTGAATGGGATGCATATTATGAATCTGTAATTGACAATCCATATTTAAGTGATTTTTATGGGAATATGAATAGGTGGAGCTTTAATTTACAAATTTTCTTTCTACAACATCGATTTGCAACTCATATGGAAATGAGTAAAAATACAAATGGTGTAATTCAAGATAGAACAATTTATGAAGATGTAGAAATTTTTGCTCGAAATTTATATAAAATGGATTTAATGTCAAAAAGAGATTGGCAAACATATAATGATTTATTTTGGAATATGACATCTTTTTTAAAAAAGCCAGATTTGATTATATATTTAAAAGCATCAACAGATACATTAATGTCTAGGATTAATTCGAGAGATAGGGAGTTTGAAAGAAATATTGATCCTGAATATTTACATAGTTTAAATATTTCTTATGATAGTTGGATTTCAAGAATTAAAGATATTCCAGTTTATATTATTGAGTCTGATAATTTTAATATTTTTAAAGAACCAGAAAAATTAGAAAAATATTGTTCAGATATTAAATTGAAATTGGGAAATTTAGGTTGAAAAAAATTGCAATATTTGCTTCTGGGAGGGGCTCCAATTTTGAAGTAATTTATAGTAAAATTAAATTAGGTGAAATTAATGGTGAAATTGTTTGTTTTATTACTAATAATCCAAATTCATTAGCTTTACAATTTGCTGAAAAAAATAATATTCCATCAATTATTGTGGATATAAAAAATCAATTATATTCTAAGGAGTTAATAGCGTTTTTAAAACTTCATTTTGTTGAGTTAATTGTATTGGCTGGATATTTGAAATTAATTCCATCAAAAGTGGTTGAAATGTTTGAAAATAAAATTATTAATATTCACCCTGCATTACTTCCTGCTTTTGGAGGAAAGGGATGCTATGGAATGAATGTTCATAAAAAAGTTTGGGAAAGTGGTGTAAAATATTCTGGAGTTTCGGTTCATTTTGTAAATAATAATTTTGATGAAGGTAAAATTATTACTCAAAAAACAGTGTCAATTTTACAAAATGATACTCCTGTAGAAATTGCGAAAAAAGTATTAAAAATAGAACATCAAGTTTATCCAGAAGTAATTAAACACATTTGTAAAAATAATTTAAAATGGATTAATAATAAACCATGGATATTAAAATAATAGGAGTTAATATTGATTAGAACTGCATTAATTAGTGTGTGGGATAAAAGTGGATTAGATGAAATTGTTAATTTTTTATCTGAAATTAATGTTGAAATAATTTCAACAGGAGGAACTCAAAAATATATTGAATCAATTGGTGTAGATGTCACTCCAATTACTGCAATAACAGGTCAGGGTGCTGTAATGGATGGAAGAGTTAAGACACTTCATCCAAAGATTTTTGGTGGAATTTTGGCAGATAGAAATAACCCTGATCATTTGAAAGATTTAAATGAAATTGGTGGAATACCTATTGATTTAGTCATTGTAAATTTTTACCCATTTGTAAATGAAGCAGTATCAAAAGGATTAGAATTAAAAAAAGCAATTGAATATATTGATATTGGTGGCCCATCAATGATTCGATCAGCAGCTAAAAATTATCATTCAGTTATTCCATTATGTGATAAATCACAGTTTAATGACTTCATTAAAAACTATAAAGAAAGTAGTGGTGATATTCCCTTACATATTCGTCAAAAATGGGCTTCAGAAGTATTTTCAATTACGAATGAATATGAATCATCAATATATTCATATTTATCACCAGAAAAAAATGAAATTCCAGAATCAATTTCAATTGTGCTTAACAAGAGTGAATCATTAAGGTATGGTGAAAACCCACATCAATTTTCAGGGTTTTATACTGAGCCAAAAAAAGCATTGCCATGGGAACAACTTCAAGGAAAACAGCTTTCTTATAATAATTATGCTGACATGGATTCAGCTATGCAGATTATTAATGAATTTAAAGAAAAGGCATGCGTAATTATAAAACATGCAAATCCGTGTGGTTTTGGGCTATCACATACTCCTAAAAGTGCATATTTGAAAGCAATAACAACAGACCCAGTCAGCTATTTTGGCGGAATTGTTGGCTTTAATCATAAAGTAAATGGTGAAACGGCGAATGAATTAACAAAATCATTTTTGGAATGTATTATTGCACCTGAATACTCAAATGAAGCATTAGATATTTTTAAACAAAAAAAGAATTTAAGAATTTTAATTTTAAAAAATAATGATATAAAAGAGTTTAGTATTAAATCTGTAGCAGGAGGTTATTTATATCAGTCATCGGATTATTTTGACGAGGTGGTGAGTAGCTGTGATATTGCTACAATTAAAAAACCAACAGAATTAGAATTAAAAGCGTTAGATGTGGGTTGGAAATTAGTTCGTTTTGTAAAATCTAATGGAATTGTAATTGCAAATTCGAATCAATTAATTGGTGTGGGAGCAGGGCAGATGTCTCGCATTGATTCAGTTAAAATAGCAATAAGAAAAGCGAGTGATGCAGGTTTAAATTTAGGTGGAGCTATTTTGGCTTCAGATGCATTTTTCCCATTTTATGATAGTATTGAATTGGCTGCTAAATATGGAATTAGTTCAATTATTCAACCAGGCGGATCTATAAAAGATACGGATGTTATTAATAAAGCCAATGAATTAGGTATATCAATGGTATTAACAGGAAAAAGACATTTTTTTCATTAGGAGAATTAAGATATGTTAAATAAAATTTCAAATATGATGGCTGGTGGCCATATTGCAATGGATCTAGGTACAGCAAATACATTGATTTGGATTGAATCGCAAGGGGTTGTTATTAATGAACCATCTATTGTAGCAAAAAATACAATCACTAATTCAGTTGTTGCTGTAGGTAATGAAGCTTATGCTATGATGGGTAGAACACCTAACGGTATACAAACTATTCGTCCATTAAAAGATGGAGTTATAGCTGATTTTAATATGACTGATGGAATGATACAAGGATTTGTGAAAAAAATGAATTTGAGTAGAATCGCACGCCCTCGAATGGTTATATGTATTCCATCTGGAGTTACTGATGTTGAACGAAGAGCTGTAAGAGATTCTGCTGAAAGAGCAAACGCAAGTGAAGTTTATTTAATTCAAGAACCAATAGCGGCCGCCATTGGTGTTGGGCTCGATATTAGTCAACCCAAAGGTCATATGATTATTGATATTGGTGGGGGAACGACTGAAATAGCAGTAATTTCTTTAAATGATATTGTAGAAAGTGAAGCAATAAGAATTGCAGGAGATGAGCAAAATGAAGCAATTGTTACTTGGTTTAGAAATGAACATAAACTAGACATTGGGCTGAGAACTGCAGAGAGTATTAAATGTAATGTGGGTTCTGCAATTAGAGAAAAAGGAGTAATGATTAAAGTCAAGGGGCGTGATTTAGTATCAGGTATTCCAAAAACATTAGAAGTGTCGTCTGATGAAATTAGGCAAGCATTGGCAGATACAATTTATCAGATAACACAGGCAATTAAAGCTGCACTTCAAAAAACCCCCCCTGAGTTAGCTTCAGATATTATTGATTATGGTATTATATTGACGGGTGGTGGTTCAAAATTAAAAGGACTTGATCAGCATATAAGAAATAAAACAGGATTACCTGTTCATGTGGCTGAGGATCCTCTATTGTCTGTAGTAAGAGGTACGGGGAAAGTTCTTGAAGATATTAAGGTGTATAATGAAGTTCTAATTTAATGAATTTTTTTCGTCTCTTTTTTCTGTATAGAGTTCATGTAATTTATATAATTACAACTCTTCTTTCATTATTATTGTATTTTTCAAATGATTCTGATGAAGTGAAATCTGTTCAAGCTGATTTTTCAGATATTATTTCTGTAATACTAGGCCCTAAAAAATGGTATAAAGACATTCTTAATATCAAAGAAAAAAATGAATATTTAATGGAATCCGTTGGACAGCTTCGGTTGTTAAATACAGAATTAATTCATTTAAAACATGAAAATAATGAATTAAGAGAAATGTTATCTTTCAAAAATAAAACACCATTGAGTTTAATAGGGGGGACTGTTGTAAATAGTCAGTTATCAGGCTTTCTCCATACTTTAACATTAAATTCAGGTTTAAATGATGGTGTAGTTCCTAATTTACCTATTATAGATATTAATGGGTTATTAGGGAAAACAAATACTGTAGGTGATAGAGCGACATCTGTTCAGTTAATTACGGATAAAAACTTTAGAGTTTCAATTAGGGTTGGTGAAAAGTGGAATTTAGGATTGTTTATTCCTAGCCATGGTAAATTTGGTTATATAGAAGGAGTCCCTAAAAGCCAAAAAGTAATTCCAGGTGATATTGTTGTAACATCAGGGATTTCTAATATTTATCCAGGAGATATTCCGGTTGCAAAAGTAATTTCTGTAGAAGTAGATTCAGAACGCCCATTTTTGAAAATAATTGTTGAATTAAGTGCAGAAGTCCATAATTCAAATTTTGTATTTATAGTTCAATGAGTAAAAAAGAATTGAAACTTGCTAGCTTAATTTGGGTAATTATATTATTTATTCAAACTTTTATGCCAGCATTTAGAATTAATCAAATGGTAATTCAACCTGATTTATTATTGGTTTTAATTGCGTTTGTTGCATTAAGATTTGGCGGTGATTTTGCAATTATTTTTGCATTTTTAAATGGACTAATTCAAGATTTTTCAACACAAGAATCATTATTGGGGATATTAGCTTTATCTAAATCAACCACAGCCTATGCATTTCATTTTGTACAACATTATAAAACTATTTGGACACGAAAAATAAAATTATCTAGTATCTTTATCATTTTTGTAATTCACAATATAATTTATTTTTATTTTTATTTAAGTGGCGATTTTTCTCTTTTTCTATCAGGTTCATTTGTAATAATGGTTCAAAGTATTATATCATTTTTAATTTTTTTAATTTTAGAAAGAATCCTTTTCAAGTCTAAATTGATATAAATGCCTCGTAATTTTGAATCAATTCCAAATAGTCGTAAATATGGATTAATTTTTCTATGTTTTGGATTATATATTATTTTATACCTCCAATATTTTAATTTACAAGTAAGGAATTATTCAAAATATAAAGGGAAAAGTTATAGTAATAGTGTTAGAAAAATACCTCTCCCAGCACCTCGAGGAATTATTTATGACAGAAACGGCATTCCAATTGTAGATAATATGCCAACTTATGAAGTTAAGGTAATTCCAGTAGATGTAAATGAAAAATTTAATTATTTAATTTTATCCAATGAATTAAATATTCCACAAAGTGAGTTAATTTCAAAAATAGAAAATGCAAATAAATATTCATCTAAATATCTACCAATATTACTTAAAAGGCATCTCGATTTTGAAGTTATTTCAAGGCTTTCTGAAAATCGACTTGAATTACCAGGAATATTATTTACCGAACTACCTGCACGGACTTATCCAAGTGATTCAAAATTAACACATGTTATTGGTTATTTAAGGACTGTTTCAGGGGGGTTTTTAAAAAATGCTTCTAAAGAATTAAATTATAATCGAGATGATATACATGGCTTTGCGGGATTAGAATTATTTTATGAATCTGACTTAAGAGGGGTAGATGGTTATGAATACCATTTAGTTGATAATAAAGGAATTGATCATGGGATCCTATTAGATGAAAATAGGTTCTCACCAAAGAAAGGTAAAACACTGATTTTAACTATTGATCATGGTTTACAGGTGTTGGTTGAGAATTTATTAGATAGCTTAAAAGGTTCAATCATTTGTAGTAATCCAAAGACAGGTGAGATTTTTGCAATGGCAAGTGCGCCTGATTATAATTTAGATTCTTTTGTCGGACCAATACCAAATGAATTATGGTCGAATTGGAATACAGATGTAAATCGTCCATTGTTTAATAGAGCAATAAACGGTTTATATCCACCCGGGTCAACATTGAAATTGGCTGCCTCGGCGATGGTGCTTGAAACAAATAAAGTTTCACCAAATTGGTCGGTAAACTGCAATGGAGTTTATAGTTTTGGTAATCATAAATATCATTGTTGGAAAAAAACAGGACATGGTAATGTTAACTTAAAACATGCAATTAAGTATTCATGTAACATATACTTTTATCAATTAATTCAGCACTTTAATTTGAAAACATGGGTGGAATATATGAATGATTTTGGTTATGGATTTAAAACAGGAATTGATTTAGAGTTTGAATCATCGGGATTAATACCTAATAAAACATATTTAGATGAAAAATATACTTCAAGAGGATGGGCAAGAGGTAATTTATTAAGTTTTGTATTGGGGCAAGGAGATGTTTTATCGACTCCATTACAGGTTTTAAAAATGGTTAATTTAATTGCAACTAACGGTATGGCTGGTAAATTAAACTTATTAAAAAGTGATAATATTGAAATTGATACGCTTGACTATTCAAATAAAACATGGACATTTATTAACGATGCGATGTGGAATGTGGTCAATGGTCAAAAAGGAACAGGTGAAAAAGCAAAACCAAATAAAGGGGTAGCACGAGGTAAAACTGGAACTGCTGAAAACCCGCATGGAGAACCACATTCATGGTTTACAGGTTATACAACTTTAAAAAATGGTGAACAATTAAGTGTTGCAATAGTAATTGAAAATGGTGGAAAAGGATCACAGGTTGCCGCTCCAGTGGCAAAAAAAATATTTAATTATTTCGCAGGAGTGAAAGTTGATTAAAGAGTTTTTTAAGCGATATACGGTTTTTCCTGCAAATTATAAAATAACATTTGGAATTATTTTTCCGATTTTATTATTAATAATTATTAGTCTTATGATTTTATTTGCTGCCAACCCCAATAGTTTTCAATTAACTTCTTTTTTTGGAAAGCAGTCTGTTTGGTTTGGGGTTTCAATTGTTTCTTTTTTAATAGTACAATCAGTCAAACCCCATTTTTATTATGAAAATGCATATATATTATATGGGCTTTTAATATTAGTCATAATTTCAACTTCTTTATTTGATGCAGCAGGAGGAGCCTCTCGTTGGATAAAATTTGGTGGAATTCAATTTCAACCTTCAGAAATAGGCAAAATGGTTGTTGTTTTTGCTTTAGCAAAATTTTTAACGGATTTACGAAATTTAAGTTCGGTATATAAGACTATAACACTCTCGTTTATTATAACTGGGATTCCTGCTTTACTTGTATTTAAACAACCCGATTTAGGAACTGCGTTAGTTTATATATTTGCTACAATACCAATGTTAATTTGGAGAGGGTATAAACCTTCAAATTTGTTTGTTGTATTTGGACCATTTATAAGTATCATTGCGGCATCAAATATTATATTTTTTTCAATTTGGATGAGTTTTGTTGTTTTTGTTCTTTATTTTACACGCCCCAAATTAATTAATGCTATTGGTGTATTTATCTCAAATATTGTATTTGGCACAATAACAACATTGATTTGGAATAATTTATATCCCCACCAAAAAAATAGAATCCTCACTTTTTTAGATCCTACAAAAGATCCGATGGGTGCAGGATATCAAATTATACAATCAAAAACAGCAATTGGTTCTGGTGGCTTATTTGGAGTTGGATTAGGTAATGGAACACAAACTCAATTAAGATTTTTACCCGTAAGAAATTCTGATTTTATTATATCCGTTATTGGTGAAGAGTTTGGGTTATTTGGTATTTCTGCAATATTAATTTGTTTTGGTATCGTTATTTATTGGATGATAAATTATGCTCAAATTACAAGAAATCAATTTGGAAGTTTATCTATAATTGGTTTTTCCTCAATTATATTTTTTCATACTTTGGTAAATATGGGTATGGCTGTTGGGCTTTTCCCTGTAACAGGATTACCATTACCATTTATTAGTTATGGAGGTACATTTTTATTATCAATGTTTCTCATAATTGGAATTACTCAAAATTTTATAAATAATAATTTTAGGTAAATTTTTTATAAATAATAATTTTCTTAATTATTGAGTAAATCCTCATTTCTTTCTTAAATTACACCCTTCAAATTATATGAAAATTAAAACAATTTGACCAAATAGAAATTCATTTAGTTGGTCAATCTCACTTTTCTATCATCAACTAATATTAAAATTGGGAATAATGCTATGAGTCATAAAATCTATTTTTTATCTACAGAAGTTGCACCATTTGCGTCCGCATATTCACTTGGTGCGTTCTCACGAAAAATGTCTTCAATTTATCATGAAGATCCAGATATTGATATTCGATTGCTTATGCCGAAATATGGTTTTATTAGTGAACGGAAATATATATTAAGAGAAGTTATTCGTTTAAAAGATATTAAAGCTACTTATGGTGGAGAAGAAAATCTTGTAAATATTAAATCTGCATTTATTCCAAATACAAGAGTGCAAGTTTATTTTATGATTGAAAATGATTTATTTAAACCATTACAGGAATTAATTTATAAATCTAGAAATGGAAGACCTTTTAAAGATAACGATGAAAAGTTTGCATATTTTAGTTATATTGCAATCCGTACATTAAAAAATCTATATTGGAAGCCTGACTTTATTTTTTGTAATGATTGGCAAACTGCAATGGTGCCAAAAATGCTAAAAGATCTTTTTTTAGATGATGAATTTTATGAAGGAATGCAGTCGGTTTACTTTATACATTCTATTAATGAAATGCGATCATATACAAAAGCATCATTAGAAGCATCTGGGCTTGAAATTGAAAACAAAAATGTTGATGGAACAATTTCAGCGATTAAACATTCAGCATTGACTATTTTAATGGATGATGACAAAGGGACAATTAGAAAAGAAATGGATAAAAATAAAGATATTGCTGATGCTTTTGATTCTACAAATAATTTAACATTTGATGTTGCTAAATATCCAAAACCAGGTGTCTGGGATGACCTTGCAAGCAAAATTAAATCTGAACTACAAAAACTTTCTTAATAAATGAATAAATTCCGACAGTTATATCACTGTCTATTATTAAGTCTCTTCATTTTTAGTGGTTGTGAACAAAAACCATTAATATTAGATTTGGGTGAGGATGGTTTAATTTTAGATGTTATTACCCTTTCATGGTTTAATACACAAACAGAACAGCCCGATACATTATCAATCGGTGAAAGTTTTAAATTATATGTAGGTACAATTGATTCTACACGAAATAGTCAAATTCTATTAAATATTAATCCAATAGTTTTACAAAATTCATCGACTTGTAATGATTCAACTCAGGCATTAAATTCCTATATTGAATTAAGATCAACTTCTGAAATATATCATATTGTTGGTGATGAAAATGAAAATCCAGTAATAGATTTAAATAAACAGTTTGATATAGATTCAACCCAATTTAATGCATATTATCTTCCAAATCTTGACTCAATATATAATTGGAATGATAATTCAATAAATATATCAACTGATTTTAATCCCAATTTAGGTGATGATATTATTCCATTAGAGATTTCAATATCTCAGTTTGGTTTAAAAATTTATTTAGATTCGATATTATCAATTAATAGTATCTGTGACTTTAACGTGCCAATTTATATTTTATTAAATGATGGTCAAGTTGGTAGATTAACAGAGTTTTTTTCAACTGAATTTTATGGTACAACTCTTGGACCAAGAGTAAATACGGATATTGAAGTGACTTTAACGGAAGAGATTCAATTGGATAGATTTTCAATAAACACAGTTAACTCAAATTTCCTTGATGAAAATGATTATGAAATTGAACAAGATTTAAATGGAAATGTAACAGGAATAATTAAAAGTAAAACTCCTGATATTATTATTGATTCTCTGAATATTGTCGCTTGGGCTGATACAGCAAAAGAAATTGAATTATTTAAAATAGACTTAGAATTAGAAAATATTTCAATGGATAGTTTAGGGAAAGTAAATTTATTTTTCCATAGTCTTAATTTTTCAAATTCAAGTTTAGCATGGGCGGAAGACCTTGATGATCCCGCTTCTGATAATTGGAATATTTCAGATTCTACTGGTACTGAAAATAATGATATTTGGGATTTTGGTGAATATTTTGAAGATTGTGGAAATGATAGCGTTTGTGATGTCGATGAAATAGGATATAATCCTGTTGGGACTGAAAACAATGAAGTTTATGATTTTGGTGAATACTTTGATGATTTTGGTACAGATGGTTTACCTGATTCATTAGAAGAGAATTATCATTTATTGGACAATCCTGATCCGAATAATGATAATTATTTAATTGATCCGAATAATGATAATTGGGGAAATGAATTATTATATGATACCTCAATTATAATTTCTCAGGAAATCGATTCCGTTGATTGTCATTTAGAATATCTGGGAACCGAATATCATACATGGTTAACGAATAGTAATTCTAATCTTAATTTGTTAAGTTCGTGGTGTGGCGAATTACCCAATAATAGTTGTACTTCTTGTGATACAATATTTAACGTAATTGAATATTTTAATAGTGGGACAGAAAATAATGGTGTTTGGGATTCAGGGGAAGACTTCTTGGATTTAGGTTATGATAATTTTCCTGAAAATATTGAAAATAATGATGCTCAAGAAGGTAATGGTATTTGGGATTTTGATGATTTAAATGATAATGGTATCTGGGATTATGGTGAGCCTCATGAAAGCTGGACTGATTGTGGAGTCGATAATTTATGTGACTTAGATGAAGAAGGGTATAATCCAAATGGTTCTGAAAATAATTTATTCTATGACATAGGAGAATTATTTTTAGATTGCGGTGAAGATGGAGTTTGTGATGAATCTCCAGCTATTTTTGATGATTATAACATTGACCCAAATGGGGATAATTGGAATTATGAAGATTCAACAGGAACTGAATTGAATAATTTATTAGATGAGGGTGAATTTTGGGGAGATTGGGGGGTTGATCAATTACCAGATTCTTTAGAAAATTCAATTATATCAAATGGAGGGAGTTTAAATATCTCAACAGGTACCAATAATTGGGAATTTGAAAAATTTGAAATAATTGATACTGTCATTACTCGACCTGAATTAAATAATGATGATGTTGTAATATGGATTTCATCTATAAGTGGTAGTCAGAATAATTATCAAATAGGTGTTTCTATTTATTCATTAAAAAATATTACGCAATTTGAATTTGGAATAAATCATATTCCATTCTTTGATTATCAAGAAAATATTGTACAAGAAACGAAAATAAATACAAATTATACTCTAGAACCCATTGATGAAATTAATTTCATCAATGATATTTCTGCTTACCCTAAAATAAAAATAGATGAAAATGATTCTAATAATTTTCATATTAATTATAGTGATAATTTTATGTCAAAAATTGAAATCCCTAATCTTGACTCATTAATTTTATCAAATCAAAATATGTCTGTTTCACAAGCTATTTTACATTTAACAATTGATACAACAAATATTAATTACCATGTTAATGAAAATGGAATTAAAATTTTATTTAGTAAATTAAATAATCCGACTGCAGATATTTTTGGTAATGAAAAAACACTGTTGTACTCAAAAGTAGTCAAACAAGAAATAAACTTGGATATTGACTTAACAACTGAAATGCAACGATTATTGACGGATGAGTCCAATAATTATGGATTTATTCTTGAAGCAAGCGGTGAGTCAAATAATTTTTCACAACTAACATTCTACAATGAATCTGATTCGCTATTTAAACCCACTTTGGAAATAATGTTAATTAAATGAAAACTATATTTGTAATATTTATAGGTTTACTTTTTTCTCAATCATCGGTGTTGAGCTTTAATGGATTTGGTGAAAATCAAAATTATCAAAATCCTGCTAATGCTGGTTCAGGTCAAATGAGATTATTTTCAACATCTTATAATTCTGGTGCACCTACTGCACTTGCTACTATTTATAGAGACACTTTTACAAAATTAAAAATATCCAGCCAGATTCAAAATTTGAACTCAAATAATTCTGTGAATTTTATTACTCAAGGGTTAGACTTGTTAAGTGTTTCTTTTCCAATAAGTAATGATAAAGCTTTTCAAATTTCTTTATCACCCCAGTATTGGTCGCAATATTCGATTAATGAAAATAAAAATATAGAAACTGTAGAATTTGATGACGAAAATTATGCATTTAAGTCGAATTATTATGGTCGTGGTGGATATTCAGACTTAGGTATGGTTTGGTCTCAAAAAATTAATGACCATTTTTCTTTTGGGATTGGCATGAGCTCATATTTTGGCAATAGATTTCAATCGGATTCAACATTTACATATAATATTTTCCTTAATTCTGAAGAAGAAGAAGTATTAACACCAAAATCAATATCTATTTTAAATACGACTAATCATTATCAAGGTTATGGGTTTAAAATGGATTTTTTAACTTTTTATCAAAAACTTGAAATTGGTTTTTCCATAGAGACAATTGGACCTTTTAAGATTGAACAAAAAAAATATTATTCTGTCGGATTAAGTCAGTCAAATATTAATGAAGTAAAAATACCAAATTTAAGTAATCGAATTTTATTTGGAATTAAATATAATTTCACAGATCAATTTGCATGTATATTTGAAAATGATATGCAAAAATGGTCTATAATAGATAATTCATATATGATATTAAATTCTCAAAATTATAATTTAAATAGATTTTCTATTGGTTCTTATTATCATCATATAAATAAATCCATTGGGTTTTATCAGTCTATTACATTTAGAGGAGGTTTATTTATTAAGTCTTGGGAAAATCAAGTGACAAAGCAAAAAATTACAGATTTTGGCCTAACATTAGGTAGTGGAATAAAATATAATAATAATTCAAATAGTATCAATTTTTCATTTGTATTTGGTGAACGAAAATTTGATATTTATGGAATTACTAATGAGCAGTATTTTGATTTTATTCTTGGGTTTGAAGTCGGTGAAAAATGGTTTATTAGAAAAAAATAATTATTTAAAGGAATAAGTTTGAAGAAATTTTTAACAATTATAGTGATATTTTTAAGTATTTTTGCATGTGTCCCACCCGAAAACCCTGATGCCGAGAATCCTGATGGACTTTTATCAACTGAAGAAATTGAAGAGAGAAATCAAGAATGTGATTTATATTTGAGTTTTGCACATACTAATTTTTCAAATTTTGAGTATAAAAATGCGGTTGAAAATTTCAATGAAGTAATTAATTTTGGGTGTTCGGATAGAAATGCTGAAGATATATTTTCATGGATGGGAAGGGCATATATTGAACAAGGGAAAAATGATTCTGCTAGTTTTATATTTAAAAAAGGGATGAAATATTTAGCTTCTAATTCAGAGTTTTTAGAAGTTTATGCATGGAATGAAGGTAAATTAAACAAAGTTGAAAACCAAATATATTTACTTGAAAAACAATTATCATTAGATGAAACAAATGTTGGTGTTTTAGAAAAATTAAGTGATATTTATAGTGAAAATGGTGATTATAAAGAACAGTTAAATATATTATCCTTATGGTTGGAAATTGATCCTGAAAACCAAAAAGCTATAGGTGAGAAAAAGGTAGCTTATGGTGAATTAGGTATGGATGAATCTACAGTTGATAGAGAAAGGTGGGAACAAAACCCATCAAATATTCAATATGGTTTGGAATATGTAAATGGTTTAAATGAACAGGGATTAGAAGAAGATATGGTTTCTGTTTTAAAAGAATTATTGACTTACGATAGAGAAAATAAAAAGGTTTTAAAATTATTGGGTGAAACTTATATTTCTTTAAGTAGAGACAATGAAGCATTAGATACTTATACTAATTTATATAATGTAAATAAATCAAATTATACAGTTTCATTGGAAATTGCAAAAATATATGCTGTCCTTGAAGAATATGAAAATGCTTATAATTGGGTTGAAAAGGCAATAAATATTAGTGGCGGAAAAGGGGAAACTTATTTTCAAAGAGCAGAAGTTATTTTTGAACTTGCAGAATTTTGTAGTGAGGAAATATTAAGTTTTGAAGATAAAATTGTATTTGAAATTTCCTATAATGATTATGTCACTGCTGTTCAAAAAGGATATAGAAGAGCAAAGGCTCGTAAAGATTTTGTAGGAGAAAATAATATTACTAAATCTTCAGATTGGTTTATGAGACCTGATTCTGAGAGAGATTTTACTCCTAAAAGTAAATGTTATAAATGGTTAAATAGGTCAATTAAAAGAAAATAATGGAAATTGTTTTAGCTACAGATCATGCTGGTTTTGAATTAAAGGAATCAATTAAAAAATATTTACTTGATTTAGAATATAATGTCAAGGATTTTGGAGCTTTTGAATATGAAAGCTCAGATGATTATCCTGATTTTATTGCTCCCGCATCAAAATATATTTCAGAAAACTCTGATATTATGGGAATAATTTTTGGAGGTTCTGGGCAGGGAGAAGCAATATCAGCAAATAGGTTTAAAAATATCAGAGCAGCTGTTTATTATGGCGGACCAATTGAATTAATTAAATTATCCCGAATTCACAATAATGCTAATATATTATCATTAGGAGCTCGATTTTTATCATTAGAGGAAGCTAAAAATGTTATATATTTATGGCTAAAAACTGATTTTGAAGGTGGAAGACATTTAAATCGAATAAATAAAATTGATGAATTAAGTTAAAATGACTATTAATATTCAAGATACATTAGTGAAAAGTACTATCGAAAGAGAGCTTGATAGACAACAAAATACTCTTGAGATGATTGCGTCGGAAAACTTTACTAGCCCTGCTGTTATGGCTGTAGTTGGTTCTATTTTGACAAATAAATATGCAGAAGGGTATCCAGGAAAAAGATATTATGGTGGATGTGAATTTGTTGATGAAGTGGAAAATATTGCTAGAGATAGATTAAAAAAACTATTTAATTGTGAATATGCTAATGTACAACCTCATTCTGGCTCACAAGCTAATATGGGAGTGTTTCAAGCATTATTGAAACCTGGCGATACTGTACTCGGATTGAATTTAGCCCATGGTGGCCATTTAACACATGGTAGTCCTGTAAATTTTTCTGGCAAATTATATAATTTTATTTCTTATGGTGTTGAACAAAAAACAGGTAGAGTTGATTTTAATAATGTTTTAGAATTAGCAAAAAAATATAAACCCAAGCTAATAATTTGTGGAGGAAGTGCGTATCCTCGATTTATTGAATTTGAACAATTCCGAATAATAGCCGATGAAATTAATGCATTTTTAATGGCAGATATTGCGCACCCCGCAGGTTTAGTTGCAACTGGAGTGCATCCTTCACCTTGGCCTCATTGCCACTTTGTTACATCAACAACTCATAAAACATTAAGAGGTCCTAGAGGTGGATTAATATTAATGGGCGAAGACTTTGAAAATACTTGGGGACAAATTGCATTAAAATCAGGCCGAATCAAAATGGTTTCAGAATTAATTGATAGTGCAATTATGCCAGGAATTCAAGGTGGTCCATTAGTGCATGTGATTGCAGGAAAAGCAATTGCTTTTGGTGAAGCATTATCAGATAATTTTACAATTTATTGTAAGAAAATAGTTGAAAATTCAACTTTTTTAGCTAACGAATTAATAAATAAAAATTTCAATTTAGTTACAGGTGGAACAGATACACATGTGATATTATTAGATTTATCAAATAAAAATATTTCAGGTAAAAAAGCAGAGCGAATTTTAGAAACTGCTGGAATAACAACAAATAAAAATATGGTTCCATTTGATAAAAAGAGTCCTATGATAACGAGTGGTATTCGAATTGGTACTCCAGCTTTAACTACTCGTGGAATGGGATTAAATGAAATGAAAAAAATTGCAGATTGGATTGAACAAATTATTAATAATCCCGAAAATGATAAGTTAATAATTTCAATCCGTCAAGATGTTAAAAATTTATGTGATAAATTTCCATTATATGAGGCTGAAAATGAAATGTACAAATTGTCAACATAATGAATCA
Source organism: uncultured bacterium (assembly GCA_964529325.1). Lineage (GTDB taxonomy): Bacteria > Fidelibacterota > Marinisomatia > SCGC-AAA003-L08. The sequence continues at coordinate 22,273 of CAZGWH010000029.1, forward strand.
AAAGTTGTTGATTCTCGGTCAGCACAAACGGGGACAAGTATCCGACGAAGAAGAGAATGTTTATGCTGTGGATTTAGGTTTACAACTTATGAATACATATTACCTACCCCTGCGATGGTTCTTAAGAAGAATGGACTGCAGGAAGAATATGATCGTAAAAAATTAATTAATAGTTTTCATTTAGCATGCAAAAAGCGACCTGTTTCAGAGGAAGATATATTTAAATCTATAAAAATTATAGAAGATAAGCTTAGTAAATTATCTATAATTGAGGTTGATTCTCGTGAAATTGGTGAGCTTGTAATTGAAGAGTTAAAAAAATTAGATAAAATTGCATTTGTTCGTTTTGCATCAGTCTATCGTGAATTTCAAGATATTGGTGAGTTTCAAGCACATATTGATGATTTATCAAATTAAAGAATTAATTTATTAATGCAACGGATTATATTATTTCCTGTTAATTTTGTTATTGATTTCTTTGAAGGAATTGGTCGTTACACATTATTAATGATTTCAATGTTTCGCTCTATTGGTTCATGGTCATCATTTTTTTCTCGTACATTAGATCAAATGGTTACTATTGGAATAAAATCAATTCCAATAGTAATGTTAACATCTTTTTTTTCTGGAATGGTTACATCTGTTCAGTCTGCTTATCAAATTACAAGTAGTTTTATTCCTCCTGAGACAATAGGAAGTATTGTAGGTGAATCTATTCTTTTAGAATTAGCACCCGTAATTTCGGCATTAGTATTAACTGGTAGAGTTGGGGCAACAATTACTGCTGAAATTGGTACTATGCGTGTGACAGAGCAAATAGATGCCTTAGAATCTTTATCATTTGATCCTATATCTTTTCTTATTTTACCACGAGTAATTTCTGGAATTATAATGTTTCCAATATTAATTATTATTGCTGATTATTGTGGAATTACTGGAGGTTGGATATCTGTCGTTTTTGATCCTGATATTAATGTTACATCATTTCAATTTTTTGATGGGTTTAAACAGTGGTTTAAAGTTTGGGATGCTTGGTTTGGATTAATTAAAGCATTATTTTTTGGATTTGCAATAACTTCAATTGCATGTTATCATGGTTATTATACTGAAGGTGGTGCTGCTGGAGTAGGAAAATCTACTACAATAAGTGTGGTATCATCATGTGTAGCTGTCGTTTTTCTTGACTATCTATTATCGTCAATATTATTATGATTAATATTAAGCAATTGTGTAAATCTTTTGGAGATAATCGAGTATTAAATAATATAACTTTTGATATGGTTGAAGGACAGTCATTGGCGATTGTTGGTCAAAGTGGTACCGGTAAAAGTGTTTTATTAAAGAATATGATTGGTTTAATGAAGCCTGATTCTGGAGAAGTTTGGATTGATGATGAATTAATTAGTAGTTTATCTTTTAAAAAATTACAAAAAGTAAGAACTAAAATTGGTATGGTTTTTCAGTCAGGTGCATTGTTCGATTCTTTGACAGTCGGTGATAATATTGGCTTAGGTTTAAAAAAACTTACAAATTTAAACACTAATGAACAAAAAGATCGAATATTAGAATCATTATCAGAAGTGAATTTGGAAGGAACCGAAAATTTAATGCCTGCTGAACTTTCTGGTGGTATGAGAAAAAGAGTTGGGATTGCACGAGCAACGGCAATTAGGCCTAAATACTTATTTTATGATGAACCTACAACTGGTCTTGATCCAATTATGACTGACATTATAAATAAATTGATAGTAAAATTTCAAAAAGAATATAATATGACATCTTTAATAATAACACATGAAACAAGAACAATTTTTGATGTTGCGGAAAAAGTAATTATGTTAGATAATGGGAAAATTGTTTATAATGGTGAAACAAATAAAGTAAAAGATAGTGAAGAGCCAATAATTAAAAGGTTTTTTACAGGTAATAGTGAAATGAATGTAGGGAGTAAATTATGAAAAAAAGTAAATTATTTTTCTTGGGTTCCATAATTTTCATAGCAATAATTGCATTTGTAATTGGAATATTATACTTACAAGATATAAAGTTGCAGAGTTCTAATTTCACCTTTTCAGTGATTTTTGATAGTGCTCAGGGATTGAACGAAGGGAACAATGTTACAATGCTGGGTAAACGAATTGGTAGAGTAACAAAAACTAGAATTATTGAAGGGAATAAAATTGGTGTAGAGCTTTCAATTGATAATTCATTTGCATTTAAAATTCCAATTGACTCAAAAATTCATGTTAAATCAGAAGGAATTTTAGGTGCAAAGTATATTTCTATTGAGCCTGGAAAAGACACGCAACATTCGTTATTGGCTGGTGATATTGTAGAAGGAATTCGAGAAGTAGATTTTTCTGAAATTACACCCGGTATTGTACCGCTTACTCAGGATTTAGGTGCTTTTGCTCGTAGATTAAAAGCAACTTTGGGAGAAAAAGAAAAAGAGAATATTCAAAACACAATATCTAATGTTGAAACATTAACAAAAGAAATGGTTGATTTTATTAAGGAATACCGCAATGTTTTATCAGATGAAGAGCGTGAAAATATAAAACAGTTTACTGAAAATTTAAAGGTTTCTACAGAATCATTTAAAACAGCTACGACTGATTTAGAATTAACATTAAAAAAAGATTTGCAAAAAGTAGGGGAGGCAATATCTGGGCTGAAAAAATTTACTGAAAAAGCTGATGTTTTTAATGAGTCAATTACTTCCTTGAAAGAAAGTTCAGAATTAATAAAGACAGCTTCAGAAAATATTAATACATCATCAAAACAATTTTCTGAAATTGTTAGTAAATTGAATGGTAAAAAAGGTACTTTACCTCGATTATTAAATGATGATGCTGTTTATAATCATATTGATAGTTTAGTTTTAAATGTTCAAGCAATTGTTACAGATTTTAATGATAACCCCGTTAAATATATAAAAGCGTACATTAAAGCTAAGAAGTAAAATGAAAAAGAATATTAAATTTGCATGCCCAAAGTGTAAAATAATTTTATTTTCAGAAATGAAAAAATGGTATTGTTGTTTAGATTGTAATGAAAAATATCCTGTAAAAGAAAGTATTCCAATTTTAATATTTGATTATGCGGAACCTTTGTTAAAAGAAGACATTATTGAATGCAATCAGAGTTGGAAACAATCGGCTGAATAGGGTAAATTTAAAGTCTTTATTCTAAATTTAAATTAATAATTTGAGTGGAAATTAAACTCAATTTTACAGGAGACTTAATGAAAAGATTTTTTTATATATTGTTATTTATTGGAGGTTTTATATCTCAATTAGGTGCTGTTGGTGAGGCTGGAGCTATTTTCTTACTGATAACACCAGGAGCAGGTCCAGCAGGGACAGGTGAAGCTCAAGTTGCAAAAGCTGATGATGCGTATGCTTCCTATTTTAACCCTGCAGGTTTAGCTTTTTTAAATGGTTCTGAAATGTCACTTATGCATGTTAATTGGTTACCTAATCTTGCAGATGATTTATATTATGAGTATTTAGGAGGCAGAACTTATATTGAAAATTTAGGAACTATTGGCGGGCATTTTATTTTCTTAAACTTAGGTGAGCAAACGAGAACAGATGAGTTTGGTAATATATTAAATAAATTTACAAGTAATATGTGGGCTTTAACTGCTAATTTTTCAACGATGTTATCCGAAAACTCAGGGATAGGATTAGGAATGAAAGTTTTTCAACAAAATTTAATTTCGGGCGGAACTGCAGCTGAAGCAGGAAATGGAAAATCAACAGATTTTGCATTTGATTTAGGTTATTTACTAAAATCAAATAAATTTAATTTTGGGTTTGCAATTTCAAATATTGGCCCTAAAATTTCGTTTATTGATGTTAATCAAGCAGATCCTGCTCCAACAAATTTAAGAATTGGTTTTCAAGCTGAATTATATAATAATAATTATAACAAGGTTAATTTGTTATTTGATGTGAATAAGTTATTGGTTGCTTCATATCCTGATATGGATTGGGACGGAGATGGTCTTGTTGGAGGATATGATGAAGCGGGAGATTTAGGTACTTTAGGTGGAGAAGATTATGGTTTTAATCAAAATGGTCAAATTGAATACTCACATTCAGATCCATGGTATTTTGCAATTATTACTTCATGGTTAGATGATTGGCTTTTAGGGGGAGATCGAGATTTAATTAGGCAAGGTGCAAGCTCAGAATTACTTGA
>CAZGWH010000030.1:0-26378 GCA_964529325.1 uncultured bacterium
TCTTGATTGGTAATTTACCTCTCTTAGGGTGTCCGATAAAATGTAGGAAGTTCACCCTTTTTATTTATATACTAAATGCTGATTTTCTAAACCTATGGTAAAAAAGTCCTATTAGTATTCTAAAAATCCTATCTATAAATTTTCTAAAAAATGAACTATAAAAGTATTTTGGAGATGTCTGTTCCTTTTTTTTCCTAATTTATAAAAAGTACAAATTAGTTCGACGATCTAAAATTATTAATCATCTAATTCTTTATGATACTCTTCTGCGATGGGTCGCCACTCATTTCTTGCATTTAAAGATCTAACTACTGCAATTATAGAAAGTAAAATTGCCATAATTAATATAATTATTTTCCCTGAAAAATCATCTCTAAAAAAGATAATTATTCCTAGCCAAACAACCCATGATATTTTATATATTAAATTTACCATTAATCTTTTTTATGATGCATATAAACATTATCACCCCATTCTATAATATCAATTTTAACTTCAGTAACACCTTCAATTAAAAAGTCTAATTTTTTTGCAGCACCATAGGAACAATCTAATATTCTATCTCCAACATAAGGTCCCCTATCATTTATTCGGATAATTAATGAATTATCATTCGCAATATTTGTTACTCTACATATTGTATTTAACGGAAAAGTTTTATGTGCTGCCGTAAGTCCGTACATATCATATACTTCCCCATTAGCTGTTAACTTACCATGAAATTGTTTCCCATAATATGAAGATAAACCAATATATGTTTTTTTATCTGGATTAAATTTAGGTTGTTTCTTTTTATTTGATGACTTTTTAACCTTTTTTTTCGTTTCATTTTTATGGGAAGAAACGGTCGATGTTTTTTGAATAGTAGTTTTTTTCTTAGATATTGAAGAATGATAACGAGGAGCAGGTGTACATCCAATCAAACAAATAATGAGTACAATTAAACTATATTTATGAATAGCACTCAACGGCACCTTTTAAATCCATAATTTGACTTATATTTTTTTCATTTAACCATTTTTTTAATTGAACAAGTATTTCTTCATTCCTCTGAGGTTGACTAAAATTAATTGTTCCTAATTGGATCATTGTTGCACCAGCTAAAATAAATTCAATTACATCTTTATAATTTGAAATTCCACCAATTCCAATAATTGGTATAGAAACTGCTTTAGAAATTTTCAATATATTTGCAATAGCAATAGGCTTTATTGCTGGTCCTGATAAACCACCAAATGTCGTGTTTAAAACGGGTTTACGCGTATTAATATCAATACCTGCACCTACGAGTGTGTTTATCGCACTTACTGCGTCAGCACCCCCATTTTCAGAGGCTTTTGCAATTTCTTGAATAGAAGTTACATTGGGGCTTAATTTCATAATTAGCAACTTATCAGTCTTTTCTCGAAGTCGTTTTGTTAATTGTTCAGTCATTAAACAATCTACACCAAACTGCATTCCACCCTTTTTTACATTTGGACATGAAATATTAATTTCATAACCCACATGCACACCATTTGATTCTTCTAATTTTTCCAATACTTTTACATATTCATCTAGAGATGAACCAGCAATATTAATAATAATTTTTGTATCTAACGAATTTAAAAAAGGCAATTTCTGCTTGCAATATGTATCAATACCTACATTTGCAAGACCAATAGAATTCAACATACCACTCGTTGTTTCATAAATTCGTGGAGGAGGGTTTCCTTCTCGGGGGTCTAATGTAACTGATTTGGTTACTATTCCACCCAGTTTTGATAAATCTGTTAAAGACTTGACTTCATCACCATAACCAAATGTCCCACTGGCTGTTAATAACGGATTATTAAATTGAATATCTTTAATTTTCACATTTAGCATGAAACTAATTCCGATGATGAAAATATAGGACCATCGATACACGCTAATGCAAACGTTGACCGATAACTATGTTGATGTTTTTCTTTGTTTGTCTTTTCTACTGTACATCCTTGGCAAATACCAAATCCGCAAGCCATTAATCTTTCCAATGCTAAATCACATTCAATTTTTTTATCTAAAGATAATTTTCGGATTGCTTCCATCATTAATGGTGGTCCACAAGTAAATATTTTAGATTTTAAAGGGTCAAATGAAAATTCATTTAATGCATTTGTAATCCAACCTTTTACACCAATTGAACCATCATCAGTTGTGAGAAAAATATTATCATTTTGAGATGGTTGTAAAAAATGTTCAGCTTTTGTTCTCGCACCCATTATTAATGCATGGTTTATATTTTGTGAATTTAAATAATAATGAAGGTTTAAAATTGGAGCAATTCCAACTCCTCCACCCATTAAAATAGGGAAATACCCTTCCCAATCTTTCCAGTAATTACCAAGTGGTCCAATTAAGTCAACGGATTCTCCAACCTTCCAATTACCAATGAATTGGGTACCTTCTCCTACTATTTTATAAATTATTCTAATTTTTTCATCATTTTGAAATGATACACTCATTGGTCTTCGCATGACATTCTTCCAATTTGGAGATGGAAGTATATTTATAAATTGTCCTGGTTTACATTTAGATGAAATTAAAGGTGCAATTATTTCAGCTTCGTAAAAATGTTTAGCAATTTCACGGTTAAAAACAACTTGTCCGATTTCTCTAATCATTGTTTTAATGTATCCTGAATCTGTGGTCGTAAAACTTCTGATTTACGAAAATTAGAATCTAATTTAATATCTATCCCTTTTAACAAATCAAAATTATTACCTGAATTTCTTTTATTAATTAATGAATCAAATTTTGTATTGAATTTCATTGTTGAATCAATTTGAATTTCAGTTGAATCAAATATTTCATTAATAGTTTCTGTTGTGTCAATAATTTGAGGCATTGTGTCTAAAATTGATTGTTCAATAATTTCAAATCTATTTTTAGCATTCGCAAATTGTTCATGATTAGGGAAACTATCCATAAATTGTTTGTAATATAATTTTGAAAATTCAATATCATTTAGAAAATAATCACTAATGTATGCTGAAAAATATAATGCATTTGGATTATTATTATTATTAAAAAATAAAGTTAACGAATCACGCGTTTCTTGTGGGTTTTCATTTAATTGCTCTAATATTAATGATAATTGAGGGTCTAATTTATTTTTAGGTTCAATATTTTTAGATGTTTTATTTAAAAATTCGGGGTTAGGATATTTTTTTTCAAATTCTTTTTTCCATTTTAAAGAATCAGGAGAATAATAGGTTAATGCAAACATTGCCCGAGGTGAATATTTAGAATCGGGAAATTGATTTATTAATTCTTTATAACGACTTGCAGCAGAATCCATTAATCCAAAATCATATACAAGCATTTCTCCAAGAAGCATTAAAAGTGAATCAGGTGATACAATTAATTCAATATCATTTTTAGAAATTTCTTTATTTTTACCATCATCTTTTCGAGGACTCTCTTCCTTCATTGCATTTTCAGGATTAAACATTTTATCAAATAACGAGTTTTGTCCAGATAAATTAGGAATATTTGTAAAATCCATATTCATATTTAATAAATTTTGAGTTGAATCTAATAAATTATTTTCAATTAATGGGTTAAAAATTTCAGTGTTTTTATTTTTTAATTCTGTTGATTGAATAAGAGTATCTAAAACTTCAATATTTAAAGTCGAATCTATTTCATTATTTAGAAGAGTATCAAGTTTAATATTAAAGGTATCAATTTCAACTTCTTCAACTTTTAAGGATTTTCTATAATTTTCTTTTAATTTATCAAAGTCATCCATTAAATCTTGATATTTATTTGATTTTACTTTGAACTCTGACCTATTATATTCATCCTGCATAAGCTCTAAATATTCTCTTGCAGAGGAAAAATCAAATTCATCAAATAGGCTAGATTCACCTAAAATAAAGTAAGATTTTGCTCTCACTTTTTTTGTCTTGTTATCTTTTTTTCCCTCGGTAGTTTCTAAAAATGCTAACAATGCTGAGCGTCCCTCAATTAAATCACCTCTTTCAATATATATTTGAGCTTTCTCTAATTCTAAATCTAAATACATTGTTTCATATTCTGCAGTTCCTAACATCACATCAATTTCTTGCAGAATTATATCATAATTTTTAATTTTTTTATTAAACTCTATCCATTTTAGGCGTGCATTTTTCTTGATTGTCGGTGAATCAGATTGCTTTTCTAATAATAATAAATATTTGATTGCTCTTTCATACGCATTCTCTTTTTGGGCAACACTAATAATTTTATTATATACTGAAACTCTTTTACCCGAATTTTTTGCATTATTAACAGCTTCATCTAAATGATCAAATGCTATTTGGATTGAATCCTGTTCTAAATAAATATCTCCAAGAGCCATATAAATTAAATATTTATTATTTTTAGACTGTCGTTTAATAGATAACAAGTTATTTAATAAAACTTTAGAAGTATCGATCTCTCCCAATTTAAATTGAGTATATGCTAACCAAATTTTACTTTCATTAATATATTCACTCTCAGGAAAATCATTAATTAATTTTTTAAAACTTTTCTCTGCTCTTGTAAATTCACTTCTAAAAAATCCTGATTTCCCAATTATATAATATGCATCATCAATATAATCGCTATCAGGAAATTCTTCAATTACAATATTACATTTATTAATTGCTTTTTCTAATTGTGTTTTCGCTTTACTTGGTATTTCGTCACTATTCTCAATTGCAGATTCTTCAATAGTTTTCATTCCTTTTCTAAAATATGTTTCAGCGTTATAAAATGTGTTAAAGTAAACACATCCAAATAATGTAAACATGAATAAAATTATTAGCTTAAATAGTCTATTTGATAACAAGAATGCTCTCAATTTATATGATTTAAAATTAAAATTTTAATTTCGTTCAAAACTATCAATTTTATAAACGGAATAATTACGACCTTCTGCGGATAATGAAAGAATATCTTCCATGACTTCTTCAACATCTATATTTCTGCCAAGTGAAATAAAAATCATTTGATTTGTATTTAGAAATATTTTGAGATCATTCCCTGCGGTTGCCTCAACAGATACAACATGTTGCAAATTAACAATCCAGGATTTGGATTGTGGAATCCCCTGCGGATTGAGGATTGTATAGGTAAATTTTACAAATTGTGATTTAAATTCTGACATAATGTAAAGACCGTCTAAAAACGAGTATGTTCCCGACGGTCTTATTTTATGAAATAGTGGCTATATACCTATAATAGAAAATGAATTATTTAATTTCTTAACACTTTTCCTTTTGAAAGCATATGGGTAATTCGAGCAATCGTTTTAGGCTCCTTACAAAGACTAACAAAAACTTCTCTTTCGATGTCTAAAAGATATTGCTCATCTACTTTTGAAAGAGGACCACCCTTATCACCACCGGTTAAAACATAACTTAATTTTTCACCAATAAATGCATCATGTTCACTTATTTTGCCTTTTTTCAAAAATGATTTTATACTTGCTTTAATAGGTAGTCTTCCAGAAATCCCTGGTAATCTAAATGTTTCGGGTTCAGGGGGTTGATAACCATCTGACAATTCAATTGCTACATCTTTTGCTCTTTTAAGTAAATGTCTTTGATTTAAAACAATTTCATCACTTTTTCTTAAATAGCCTAAACTTTGTGCCTGTTTAGCAGACATTGAGAATTTAGCCATTCCAATTGATTCAAATGCTTTTTGAACAACTTGAAAGTTAGCGGTAATTCCTGATTTGAATTTTTTAGTTAAATTAGATAAAACTCTTAAATTTCCACCTGCACCAGGAATTAATCCAACGCCGACTTCAACTAATCCACAATATAATTCTCCAAGAGCAACAATCTTATCACACGCTCCGATAATTTCATACCCTCCACCTAAGGCTAACTTATAAGGTGCTGCAATAACGGGGAAAGGTGCATACTTCAATGATTGAAGAACATCTTGCATGCTTTTTGTCAATTGCTCAATTTCTGTCCATTTTTCTCTTTTAGCAGCATTTAAGATTAAATTTAAATTTGCTCCAGCTGAAAACTGTGGACCCGAGCTAGATACAACAAGCCCTTTATAACCATTTTCTTCAACCCAATGTCTTGCAAAATAAATCATTTCTATTAATGAACCATCAATTGGATTTAATTCAGGTTTTAAAACTGAATGTAACTCGATAGCTGCTACTTTATCACCTAAATCAACTAATGATGCTGACCATCCTTTACGAATCAAACCACCTTTAGCTTTAGCCATAGAGAATGTAAGTTCATTTTCTGACCGTTTAATCGGTAAATAATCATTGTTATTAGGACAATAAACACATTCAACTCCATCCACAATTGAATAAAAAGTTGTAAACCCTTTTTCAGCCATTTCAGTAACCCAAGTTGGAATTAATTTTCCATCTTTCTTCATTCGTTCAAGTGTTTTATTAAATCCTAACGCATCCCATATTTCAAATGGACCCTGCCCCCAAGCAAATCCCCACTTCAACGCATTGTCAATTGAAATTATATCGTCAGAAATTTCGCCTAATCGATGTGCAGAATATAATAAAGTTTTTGAAAATACTTCCCACGAAAATTCTCCAGCAACATCAGGTGACCACAATAATGCTCGAAGTCGCTTATCCATAGCAACTTTTTCCCTTGCAAGCCCAACCCCTTTAAACCGAGATTTATTTTGAGGTGTATATTCAAGTGTATTTAAATCAAGTGAATGTATAACTCGTTTTTCAACTTTTTTATAGAATCCTTGACCTGACTTTTGCCCTAACCAACCATTGTCTATAATTTTCTGCAAGTAGTCTGGAATTACAAATATTTCCCTTGCTTCATCATCAACACATTTTTCATAAGCTGTATTTGCTACATAAGATAATGTATCTAAACCAACAACATCAGCAGTCCTAAATGTAGCAGATTTTTCTCTTCCAATTAAGGTACCAGTTAATGCATCTACATCTTCAACACTCATTTTTAAATTTTTAGCAACATCTAATACGGTCATCATTCCAAATACACCAATTCGGTTTGCAATAAAATTAGGTGTATCTTTTGCATGAACAACACCTTTACCTAATGTATTTTCTAAAAATTGAGAAATATTATCAATCACTTCAGGATTTGTATTCACACCAGAAACAACTTCAACTAATTGCAAATATCGAGGTGGATTAAAAAAATGAGTAACACAGAATCGAGAAGTAAAATCTGATGACATACCTTCAATTAAATCACTTAAATTTATACCTGATGTATTAGTTGATATAATAGCTGTATCTTTTATATATGGTTTAATTTTATCATATAAGCTACGCTTCCAATCAAGCCGTTCAGCAATAACTTCAACAATCCAATCACATTCTTTTAATTGCTCTAAATGATCTTCATAATTTAGGGGTGTAATCAATTCAGCATTCTTCGGATTATAGAATGGAGCAGGTTTTAACCCTTTGCAAAATTCAAACCCTTTATCTACTATTTTCTGATTCATATCAAACAATAATACAGGTATTCCTGCATTTGTTAAATGTGCACCAATTTGAGCACCCATAACTCCTGCACCTAATACTGCTACTTTTTCAATTTTAAATGACATCATAAACCTCTATTTATATTCTTTCAATAATGGTAGCAATTCCTTGCCCTGTTCCAATGCACATTGTTGCTAATCCTGTAGATGAATTATTTTGTTCCATTACATTCATTAATGTAACAAGAATTCGTGCACCAGAACATCCTAATGGATGACCTAATGCAATTGCACCACCATTTAAATTAATTTTATTTAAATCCCAACCACCTTTTCGAATTACATATAATGATTGTGCAGCAAATGCTTCATTTAATTCAATAACATCAATGTCATCCATCGACATTCCAGCTCTTTTTAACGCTTTTTCAGTAGCAGGTAGTGGTCCTTGTCCCATTGTTGTCCAATCAACGCCAGCAACGGCACGAGAACGAATTCTAAATTTCCGTTTAATATTTAATTCTTCTGCTTTTGAATTACTCATAACCATAATTGCAGATGCTCCGATGGAAATTGGGCTTGCTGTGGCAGCAGTCACAGAACCATCCTCATCAAATGCAGGCTCTAATGATTTAATTTTTTCAATATTAGGTTCTCTTGGACCTTCATCAGCAGTTATATCTACACCATTATTATTTACACTTACAATTTCATTATCGAAATGACCATTAGAAATCGCATTTAATGCTTTTTTATGAGAATTAATTGAAAATTCTTCTTGATCTTCTCTTAATATTTTTAATTCATTTGCTAGATTTTCAGCAGTTTCACCCATTCCCATATAATATTCTTTTTCATATAACTCTGGGTTAAAACTTGGATTAAATCCACCCATAGGAACACTAAACATATCTTCAACACCAGCCGCAATTCCAACTTCCATATCACCTGCAATTATTGCTTGGCTCACTTGATGAACTGAATCCATTGAAGAACCACAAAATCTATTGACAATTTTCGCTGCAGATTGTACAGGTAAACCAGCAAGGATTTCGACACCTCTAGCCATTAACATTCCCTGTGGACCCTCTGGGAATGCACAACCTAAAATTAAATCTTCAATTAAATTTGGATTTACCCTTTCATTTCTTTCCATTAATTTTTTGATTACTTGTGCTGATAGATCATCTGGTAAAATCCCAACCATATTACCATTTTTTAACCCAATTGGGCTTCTAACACCATCAACTATTACTGAATATTTTTCACTCATATTTCTTCCCTATCTAAATAATAATTACCATATTGACTAACTTTTTCCATAATTTTCATTTTACCTTTAATTACATTAAATGAATATTCTAATTTTGCCCAATATTGCTCCATTACACTTTTCTTTTCTTTAGCCGAATTATCATCTAAAATATAATTCCAAATATAAACAGCTTTTGATTTTAACTCCTCAGATCGTTGAGCAATCGAAACTTGAAGCACTTCCAATGTTTCAGATGTATGTTTTGTACCTGGCACCATTTGTAAAAACCGTTTTACAGCAGTATCCATTATTGATAACCCTATAACCATGTCTGCCAATGGTTCTAACACCCATTGTTCGCTTTTTAAGTCTTGACCATTTACAAGAATTAAATCATCTAAAACTGTATAAAATAAAGATCTACAAAATTCTGTAACTCTTGCCTCATCAATTATTACACATTGTTCAGGTAAATTTAATTCGGGGTTCCATTGAATTTTCCGTTGAAGCATCATATTCCGAATTGGTACTTCTTCATTTATTGCCTTTTTGAGAGTTGTCCCCCCAATTATTAATCTATTTACTTCATTAGTACCTTCATAAATCCGATTAATTCGTTCATCTCTATATAAAGCAGCAAATGGATATTCCTCGATAAAACCAGCACCACCATAAATTTGTAATCCTTCATCTACTGTTCGCTGTAATGCTTCACTTCCAACAACTTTACACAAAGATGCTTCAATTCCATGATCTTCAATTGCAGATTGAATTTTATCAAAATAATCAGTAGATGATTTATCTAATCCTTCTAATGCCATATCAATAGAACCAGTTGTCATATAATTCAAACAATCTGCTTCCCAACAGTCTACAACCATATTAACAAACTTTTTTTGAATCATACCAAATTCAGTTACAGGGCGATTAAATTGTTCTCTTTCAATTGCATATTCATAGGCAGTTTCAATTGCATATTTTGCACCCCCTGTAGTAACCACACCTAATTTATATCGACCAACATATAATACATTAAAGGCAACGGCAGCACCTTGACCTGGTTTACCTAAAACATTTTCAATTGGAACTTCACAATTCTCAAAAAATAATGTAACTGTAGATGAACCTTTTATACCTAATTTCTTTTCTTCTGCACCGACGGTAAATCCTGGAAAATCTTTTTCTATTATAAAAGCAGTATATTGATTAACACCTGTTTTTGCAAAAGTTACAAATACATCTGACCAACCTCCATTTGTAACAAATATTTTTGAACCATTTAATAAATAATGTGTACCAGCTTCGTTTAATTCTGCAGTTGTTTTTCCAGATAATGCATCTGATCCTGCACCAGCTTCAGTTAAACAAAAAGATGCCATCCATTCACCAGAAGACATTTTTGGTAAATATTTTTTCTTTTGAGCATTATTTCCATACCAAATTATTGGTAATGCAGCAATTCCTGTATGAGCAGAAAAAGTAACTAAAATTGATGTATTTCTCCCAGCGCTCAATGCTTCCACAACAATACATGCAGTTGTTTTATCTAATGCAAGTCCATCAAATTCTTCGGGAACATCAATTCCTAAAAAACCAAGTTCTCCCATTTCTTTAAAAATTTCAAGAGACAAATCCTTATTCAATATATTTAATGCTTCACAATTTGGCAAAATTCTATTTTCACCAAACTCAATTGCCGTTTGTCTAAACATTTTATGTTCTTCTGTAAATTGTTCACGAGAAAATACTTTCCCCTCATCTACTGGAACAGCCAAAAAGGCTCCACCTACACCTCTTAATGTAGCAGAATCTACTTTTAGCATTTCACCCGTAGGGTCTGCTTTTTTATATATTTCTTTTATTGTAGCCAATTACTTTCTCCTATTTTGTGGGTTTATATCGGTTTAACTTTAAAACCTTGAATCATAAATTCCATTACTTCAATTAAATATTCACGAGCTGTAAATTCATGATATTCAAAAATACAAAACCAATTTACACCCTGCAAACTTGTTAATACCGCAATTGCAGCAATCTTTGGATTTATATTTTTAAACTCACCATTTTTTATTCCTCGATTTAATACCTTTTCAAATAATACTAAAATTTTTTTATATAATTTTTGAGTCTTATCTTTCACATCTTCATCGCGGTTTGCCAATGCCCAAAATTCAACTTCTGCTAAAAACACATATTTTCTTGTCTCAAAAACATCAGCAATTACTTCTGAAAATGATCTTAATATTTCACTGGATGAAATTCCAATTTCATTTTTATCATAAAAATTTGGAAATGCGTTTATCTCCCAATATTCAATTAATGCTAAAAATAATTCTTTTTTACTTTTATAATGATAATAAATTGCCCCTTTGCTCATTCCAGATTCTATTACAATATCATCCATTCGTGTTTCAGAATATCCACTTTTAACGAACACTTCCATAGCTGAATCTAAAATTTTTTCTTTTTTTTCTTGAAATTTATCTATCATATATTTTCGACTGACCAGTCGGTTTAATTTAAATATAAATTTAATAACTAAAAAATATATATTTAAAAAATCTAAAACAATATATAAATGAACAAGTAAATTAGAATACATGAATATTAACAATTTAAAATGAAAAGTAAAATTACATCCCTCATATTTATTATTTTTATCCCCTGTTTCCTATTTACTCAACCAGTAACAAAAATATTAATAGTCATTACAAACACCAAATTTGATAATAATAATCAAAAAACTGGATTTTGGTTTAGTGAATTAACTCATTTTCTAGATGTATTTAAAGATACAAATTATAAAGTTGACTTTATTTCTCCAAATGGTGGAAATATTTCAATTGACCCTACAAGTATTGAATCCTTAGATGAAGTAAGTAAAAATTATTTAAATGATAATCTATTCATGAAATCATTAGAAAAAACTAAATCACCATTAAACATAGAAATAAATAAATTTTCTGTAATATATTTCGTTGGAGGTCATGGAGCAATGTGGGATTTCCCAGAGAACATACAATTACAGAAAATTACAGCACAACTTTATGAAAATAATGGAATAGTTTCTGCTATTTGCCATGGAACAGCTGGCTTACTCAATGTTAAATTATCCAATGGAATCCATTTAATTAAAAATAAAAAAATAACAGGATTTTCTAATTTTGAAGAAAATTTAGTTGGTAAAACAAAATCAGTACCTTTTTTATTACAAGATCAAATTGAATTTAGTAATGCCAATTATAAGAAAAATTTAATCCCATTTACATCAAATATCATTATTGATGGTCGGATTATTACTGGACAAAACCCAAACTCTACAACAGATTTGGCAAGAACAATCTTAGATATATTAAATAAAAAATAAAAAAGCTCCATATTTCTATGAAGCTTTATAATTTATTAATTTTCTACTTTTAAATTATTTAGATCACTTAATTTAATCCTCAACATTTAACCCATCATCTAAATCCATATTTACAGAATGAGATTCACCTGTCATTTGTTCAATAATTATTTTAGATCTTTGATTAACATAACTCAAAAATTCATTAACACTAACTCTCCAATAGTTTGCACCAGACTTTTCTTCAAACCCATCTTCTGTATTTAGATATAATGCTTTTGCTTTTTTCTGAATTACATTTAACTCTGTTTCAATTAAATGTTTAAATTTTATATCAGTAGCATCATTTTCAAAATCATTTAAAGGTAATGGTTTCTCTGTAAATGCCTTTCGCCTTTCGCTAGATCTACCATCATTTGAATTATTTGAATTTTCTTTTATTGTTTCTGAGTCACTATCATCCACTTTTTTCTTTTTTAATTTATCGAGTGGGTTTTTCATTATTATCTCCTGATAATTTAAATAATATTATCAATTTTATTAAAATTTACTTATCTCGACAATATTATCGGTAATTTTATCAAAATATTTACTATTTTTTTTTCAATAATTAATTTATTTCACATATTTTATTGAGTAATGAATATATCTTAATTTTCGGATATAATATTTTACATTACTATATGGAGTTAAAAAAGAAAAATGAAATTTATTAAATTATTTATATTCATATTTTTTATTTCAATATCGTTGGGACAAAATCTATTCACAAATATTCGGACGGCTGAATCATTGAGATTAATCACTTATTCTGATATTGATTCAATAATATCATTTGATTCTAAAATAATTGAAAAAGATAAAGAACATTGGGAATTCGAATATAAATCCCGAAAAATCTTTGTATTATTTGAAAGAGAAAAAGACCAATTAAAAATATTTACTGCGATTACAAGATCAAATGATTTAACAAAGAATGATATGAAAGATATTTTAACAGCTAATTTTGAAAAAACCAATGATGTAAAATATTCATTTTATAAAGGATGGCTTTGGTCAAATTTTTCACATAAAATATCTGAATTAACCATTAATGAATTTATCGATGCTCGAAGCCAAGTCTTTACCTTAGCAAAATATTATGGTACTTACTTTATGAGCGTGGAACCTGTGTGGGAAGAAAAAAATAAGGACAATATTTTCAATAAATAGTAAATTATGAATAAATTACTTATAATTACATTTACTCTTATATTTACATCTTGCTATCCTAAAGCTAAATTAGAAATATACTATGATGATTTTAATGAATCATTAACTTATTTACTTGAAAATAATACATTAATATCAAATGATGCTACTCATGAAATTAAGTTAAATATTCAAAAAACACTCTCAAATAATAAGTCTGAATATTTATTCATTTTAGAATATTTTGGTTCTACTCAAATTGGATTAACCGATTCATCTCTTACAACCTTTTTAATCGATGGTAAAAAAAAATTAATTAAACCACAATCCACTTTTATTTTATATGATATTGATCCTGAATTAATATTAGAAACAGGGCATTATATTACCAATTTTAATTTTATAAAGAATATTGCATATAGTAATCAAACTGATATTAAAATAGTAGGTAAGCGGAAAATTATTTATGCTCGTTTAAGTCTTCAAAATAAACTAAACATGCAGAAATTCATAGAATCATTTATTAGTTTAGAGGAACAGATTCTCTCTAATTAGATGCTGTTTTTCCTGTTGGCTTTGGTTTATCATATCGTTTTTTAAAACTTGAACTATCTTTATTATAAGGTCGATTTGGTCGTCGTCCAGGTTTTTTATTTGGAGATCTTACACTTGTAATTTTCCCACTTTCCAAATTAACAAAAATAGACGCAATTTTCTTTAATATTTCAATTTTTTGAGTAGTAATGACCATTGTTACACCATCATAATTACATTTTTTATGCAAGACTTTTAAAAGTAAATTTAGTTGGTCAGTAGGTAAATGTTGCTCAATTTCATCAATTAATAACACCTTAGTATCAGATCCAACCCCAATAGCTAATAAAATCCAGCGTAATTGCCCTGGAGATAAATGCTTCATCTTCAAATTCAATACATCATCTGATATATTCATTTTATGACAAATAGAATCTAATCGTTTTTGTGCATTATCAATGTGGCTATATTTAGAAAATGTTTTTAAAAAATAATCTCTTACCGTTGCAAAAAATGGTGGATTAAATGTCTGTGGTACAATTGAAAATTGATTTTTATAATCATTTGATGATAATTGTGTATATGGTTTACCATCATATTCAATATCACTTTTAGAAGGTTTAATGTTCCTTGCTAATATATTTAATAATACTGTTTTTCCTGCACCAGGTTTTCCACCAATACCATAAATAACACCTTTATGGATTTCGAACTTTTTAACAATTAATGTATTTCCATTATTGAGATTGTAATCAACTCCCTTTAATGAAAATAATGGTATTTTACTCATTTTACTTATCCTTTTTTAGGCCTCGAATGCTCGAGAAACCCATTCATTTTTTTTAATAAAATAGTCACAATGTTCACTAAACATGCAACTGTCACATTTTGGATTAGAACTTTTACAAATAAATTTTCCATGTTCAATTAAATGAGCATATAAAAAAAATTCTTTTCCCACCGGAATAAATGGATTTACTAATTTATAAATTTTATCCGGATTTGTATAAATTGAAGTAACACCTATCCTAATCAATATTCGATGTACATGAATATCAACTGGAAATTCATCTCTTCTTAGTCCTATACATATCAATATCGAAACAGTTTTGAGATCAATTCCTTGAATTGATGATAATTCTTTAAAGATTCTTTCAGAATTCCATAATTGGATTTTTTTCATATCCATTTTATTAAAAGTAGATTTTATCCACTTTAATAAATTTATAATGGAATTGGATTTTTGGTTAGAAAGTCCACAAACATCTATCATATTTGCTAATTTAGATTGTTCGATTGTAAGAATATCTTCCCAACTATTAAATTTTAATTGGAGATTATTCATAGTGGAATTACATAATTCATCTGTTGACCCTTGTGATAAAACTGTTCTAATAAACAAATCTATCAAAGGCTCATCAGGGTAAATCGGTTCAATTCCAGTACAATGAAAACCCGTTAAAAGGTATGATATTTTATCCTGCCGAACCATAAAACCGTTCTCAGGAAAAACATAAAGTTAAATAGTTATTTTATTCTAGTGTTTCTAAATATTTTTCAGCATCAATTGCAGCCATACAACCAGAACCTGAAGCCGTAATTGCTTGTCTATAAACAGAATCCTTAATATCTCCAGCTGCAAATACACCTTCTATATTTGTTTTAGAAGTATCAGGTTGAGTTATTATATATCCTGTTTTATCCAATTCTAAAACATCCTTAAAAAGTTCAGAATTAGGTTTGTGCCCAATACCAAGAAATATACCGTCACACTTTATTTCTCGAGTTTCACCTGTTACGGTATTTTCAACTCTAACACTTGTTAGTCCGCCAGAATCTGGTTCACCAATCATTTCAAGCACTGAGGTATTCCATTCTACACTAATTTTAGGATTATTAAAAACTCTGTCTTGCATTATTTTAGAAGCTCGAAGTTCGTCTCTACGATGTAAAATTGTTACCGATGAAGCAAACTTTGTTAAAAAAGTTGCCTCTTCAATTGCAGAATCGCCACCACCAACAACTAAAACATTTTTATTTTTATAGAAAAAACCATCACAGGTTGCACAGGCTGATACACCATAACCCATTAATTTAGATTCGGACTCTAAGCCTAATAATTTTGCAGTTGCACCTGTTGAAATAATAATAGAATCAGTTTTAAACTCATCTTTTCCACTTGTAACTGTAAATGGTTTTTTAGATAAATCAACTTTATCAATATGGTTAAACCGAGTTTCAGCACCAAATCGTTGTGCTTGTTTTCTGATTAAATCCATTAATTCAGGTCCCATAATTCCATCTGGAAATCCCGGAAAATTCTCAACATCTGTTGTAATAGTTAACTGTCCACCAGGTTGAATTCCTTCAAAAACTAACGGTTTCAAATTTGCTCTTGCGGTATATAACGCAGCCGTTAATCCTGCGGGGCCTGACCCAATAATAATAACTTTATGTTTTTCACTCATTTTAAAGTAAAGAATCCAATATTTTTGCTATTTCATCTTTTGGACTTGTACCAACCAATTGCTGTTGAACCTTACCATTTTTAAAAAATAATAAGCTTGGAATACTTCTTATACCATAATTCATTGCAGTTGTTTGGCAATTATCCACATTTACTTTTCCAATTTTTACTTTGCCTTGATAATCTGTTGCTAAAGCATCAATTGTAGGTGTTAATTGCTTACAGGGACCACACCATTCAGCCCAAAAATCAACCAAAACTGGTTGTTCAGATTTTAACACTTCTTCTTCAAAATTTGAATCATTAAAATCATTTGTAAATTCACCCATTTTATTCCTTTTTTATTTAATTACTTAAAATGGTTTAAAAAATTAAGCCATAATTTATGTGCCTTATTCTAAGTCAACTAAGACATATTTAAAAAAAAATTATTTATTTAATATATTTGAAAGTCGATTAGGATAATCAGTAATAATACCATCAACATTTAACTTAATTAGTCTATCCATTTCATTTTTGTTATTTATTGTCCAAACATAAACTGGAATATTTTTTTTATGAAGTATATTAATAAATTGTTGGTCTAAAATAAAAGAATCTTTAAAATATGGTGGAACTTCAATCGCTTCAAAAGGAGTTGGATATATCCATGCTAAATGAAATAAACTTAACCCATATATTAATTTACTTTCAGAAATATTTGCAGAGGTTGCAATTTCAGGACATTCATCTCTAAATTCCTCTATAATACCATTGATAAATGACCCTATTAATACATTTTTCTCCAAATTATATTTATAAATTAATTGACAAAGAATTTCAGGAATAAATGAAGACTCCTGCTTTATTTCAATATTTAATTTCATATTGGGAAAATTACTAAATACACTTTCAAGAGTTGGAATAGAAATATTAAAATCCCTGAATGGAAAATCAATACTATCATTTTCAGTCCAATAATAACCTGCATTTAATTCGCTAATTTCTTCTAATTTCATATCCCAAACTAAACCTGAGCCATTTGTCGTTCTATTTACAGTATGGTCATGAATAACAACTAAAACACTGTCGGAGGTTGAATGAATATCTATTTCTAAAATATCAATTCCAAATTTCATCGCTTCTCGAAATGTATGTATTGTATTTTCAGGGCCAATACTTTTTCCTCCACGATGAGCGATATTACTAATCTTAGGATTATTAATAAAAAAAGGGTGAATTTTATTGGGTTTATTGATTATTAATTTATATCCAATAAGTATAAAAATAAGAAATACTATAAATAAAATTATTATATTTTTCATAGAAAAAACTTAAGTAATGTAATATTCATAATTTTTTATTTTTGTTCATTAGCATAATTGAAAAATCCTAATTTATTATCATAGAATTTGTGCGGGAGGTTAATGTTTCAGAACTTACAACTTTTATGATGGTTTATCTTCTTACTATATTCAAAAGCATGCCTTTCCTTTTGGATTAAGGATCCTTGCGATGTAGAGGGATTTACCACTGTTAAATTACTTCAAGGTGTCTGAAACACCGCCTTTCGTACATTTACTTTTCAACTGATTTAACATTTTATTAACTCTATCTGCTTTCCCTGAAACTTTAAATTCAAACCCATCATCACCATCCTTTCTATCAATAACATTTAATTGGCCATAAATTTGATCAATTAAAGCTGATTGATTATATGGAATCGTAATATTTGCTTCAATATTATCTATTGTAGCTTTTTTAATAATTTCATCTAATAGAGATTGAATTCTAAGTTTTTTTTCTGCTGAGATAAATATAGCATCGGGATAATTTGTTTTTAATTTATTGAGTTGAGTTAAATCGGTAAGATTATCAATCTTATTAAATACTAAAATATTTTCAATTTGTCTTTTGGTAATATTTTGCATGACTTCTGAAATTGTATCCAAATGATGTTTAAAGTGCGGTGATGAACAATCCACAATTTTCAATAATAAATCTGCATCATTTACTTCTGATAAAGTTGACCTAAATGATGCAACAAGATTGTGGGGTAATTTATGAATAAACCCAACAGTGTCTGAAAGTAAAACAGGAAGTTCTTTTGCTAAATCAAGTCTACGAGTTGTTGTATCTAAGGTTGCAAATAATTGATCTTCTATATAAACATTTTCACCTGTAAGTGCTTTTAATAAAGTTGATTTCCCTGAATTTGTATAACCAACTAATGCAACTTTATATGCACTTTTTCGATTTTGGTTTTGTGTTGTTCGTTGTAAGGAAATTTTTTCTAATTCACTTTTTAACTTACTAATTTGATTTCGAATTAATCGTCTATCAATTTCAATTTGAGTTTCACCTGGCCCTCCTCGCATCCCAATTCCACCCATTTGCCTTTCAAGGTGTGTCCATTGGCGAGTTAATCTTGGTAACATATATTCTAATCTTGCAACTTCTACTTGCTTACGTGATTCACTTGTTTGAACATGTTGAGAAAATATATCTAAAATAATTCCTGTTCTATCAAGAACTTTAATATCTTCACCTGCAAGTTTTTGTAAATTTTTAACATGAGTCGGAGATAATTCATCATTAAATAATATTATACTACAATTTAATTCTTTTGCCTGATTTACGACTGACTCCGCTTTTCCTTTTCCTAAAAAAAATGCAGAATCTGGTTTTGCTCTTCGTTGTGTAATTTCACCAAAGACTTCAGCTCCTGCCGTATCAGCTAAATTTGCAAGTTCTTCAATTTCATATTGAACATTTTCATCTGTTTCATTTGGAAAAATAACATCTACTAATATGGCTTTTTCTTTAATTATTTTTTCCCTGATTTGGTCTTAATTGAGCAATAAATGATTCTATTACCAACAATAAAAATATTAATAACAATAATTGAGTTCCAATTTCTGTTCCTATTTTTGCTGATTTAATTTCATCTGTAATATTATGATCTAAATTAATAATTTTATATTTATTAAAAATATTAGCTAATTCACTTTTATTTATTAATTTTATATTTAATTCATTTTTAGATGGATTTACAGCAAAAATTTCGTTCAATTTATTTTTAACTTTTATTTGATAATAACCAATTTCATTTAATTTAAAATCTGATGAAACACCCATCTCATTAAACGATATTAGATAATTTGATTTTACAGGACTCATAATTTCTACTATTTCATGAGGAAATTGTTGAAATGAATTATTATTTAATTTCATTCCCACATTATATTGAGGATAAGATGAAATTGTTTTTCCTGAATAAATCCAATTATGTAAAAATGGAATAAACCCTGCTAAAAATGGTAAATTAGACCAATCTGGCGTTAACCCAAACCCTAATATGTCAATAAATCCATTTTTTGAATATTCCCTCACCCAAACCGATGAATTATCTTCAAGGTTCAAAAGTGAATTTTCAATTTTATTTAATGCATAATACTTGAAAAATTTAGGAATAACTGTTTTATTTTGTACAAATTTTTGAATTGAAATATCAGTGACATTCTCAGTAATTTCTGAATGAATTAATAAAAAATTATCATCATTTAAATTTGTTAATTCTTGAGAAATTAAATAGTTATTTTCTAATAATTGAAACTCATCTTCTTTTGATGATGGAAATACAATTGCATGTTTAGAATAGTTGGTAAATGTTTTTACATCATTCCATTGACTTGAATTCATAGAGCCAGATATAAATAAAAGATCAAATTTCTTTATTTCTGTAAACTGAATTTGATTCAATGGAATTTCAGAAATATTAAAAATATTTTGCTTATTATTTAATGCTGAAATTGTATGATTTAAATATAATAAATCATCAGGGTAATTAGAAAATAATCCAATATTTAGCTCATTTGGAATGTTAATTATACTATACCATAAATTATCATTTATCATATCATCTTGATCTAATTCAGCAATTATTTTAAATTTTCCAGTGGAGGGTAAAGCTGTGTGAAATGTTATTACTTCTTCTTCATAAGGATTTAATGAAACTAGTTGTTGTCCAATATCTAACCCATCTATATTTAATATTATCATTCGTTGAAACTGAGGAGTTTTCCCATTATTTATAACTGAGACCGATACTTCAAAAGATTCATTAGGTAAAACAATTTCACTCGCTATTTCCATACCTTTAATTGCTAAATTTTCATTTGGAATTCCAATATCCAAAATAAAAATATTCCAATCGAATTCATTTTTATTTTCAATTCGGAAGGAATTTTTTTGCAAATCAGTTAAAATATATAATTCTTTGTTTATTATTTCATGATTTATAGTATCATTCAACTGGTCAAGAATATTGCTTATTCCATTATTTAAATCTGTTATTTTAATTGAAGGATTAAAATTTTCAAACTCTTCTTGTAACCCTATAAATTGGATACCTTCACTAAATGATCCAAAAATAATTTTTTGATGTGGTACTAATGATTTTTTAATATTTAAAATTACAGATTCTAATAATTGTTCAGATTCCTTACCATTTCTATTTCCATTCATAGAAAATGAATCATCTATAAAAATAGCAGTTACAGTTGATTTCGGATTATAAACCCAATTAGAAAAATCTCCTCTAATAACAGGTCTAGAAATAAATAAAATAATAAACAATATAATTAATGTTCTTAAAATTAATAACAATAATTCAATTAGTTTTACTTTTTTAATCGATTTAGACTCCATTATTTTCAAAAATGTAATAGTACTAAATTCAATTTCTTTAACTCTGTATTTATTCCATAAATGAATTAATGTAGGGACAGATGCCAATGGAATCATCCATAAAAAAAAGGGGGATAAAAATGTCAAGTTATTAAATCTCCAATTGTACAACATAATGCTGTTGTAATCGGGATAGAAATATTATCATTTATTCGAGATGGAATTAACTCAATTACTGTAGCAGATATTACAGCGAAAAATCGAAAGGGTAGTGTAATACTTGAAAAAAATATAGAGACCAATAATCCAGAGATAAAAAAAGCAATAGATCCTTGTAAAGATTTATTGCTTAATCTTGTTTGACCTGAATATTTCCCTATTATTGCAGCAAAAGAATCTGAAATACATAAAATAAACATTGAAAAAATAGCAATATTTTCAGGGAAAATAATTAATACAATAAGATTTCCAATCAATACCCATGTTGCACCAGTTAAATTCTCAAATTCATTTTTACGTACAATTGTTTTAAAAAAATATGTATATATTTTTTTCATCCAATTAATTTTGGATTTAAAAAAATCAACAAGAACAAATAAAATAGTTATAACAGAAAGGAGAGGTAATATAAATTCACGACCATAAAATAATACAAGAATTGGAATAATTCCAGAACCAAAATGAATTAGTTTCCGTTGAATTTCATTTTTCAACGAAATATCATCAGACATCCAATAATTCCTTATATCTTGTTTTTCTATCACTTGCTCCTAATAAACCAGAACCAACTATACTAATATCAACACCTGTATCAAATACTTTTTTAATTGTTTTAATATTCACACCACCATCTACAGCTACATGTAATTTAGGGTTTATTTTTTTTTGATTAACAAATTCAGACATACTTTGAAGTGTTGATTCGATAAATGATTGTCCACAGAATCCAGGGAAAACTGACATTATTAAAACTAAATCTATTTTTTTCACAAAAGGTAAAATTGAATTAATTGGTGTATCAGGATTAAAAGCAATTCCACTTTTCACTCCTTGTCTATTAATTTCATTAATATTATCATCAATATCTAAGTTATTTTCTTTATGAACAATAATTGTATCACCACCTGCAGAAATATATTCATTGATAAATTGCTTAGTATTATTTATCATTAAATGACATTCTAAGTGCATAGAAGTTAATTTTCGAATTCCCTCAACTAATAACGGGCCAAATGTTAAATTAGGTACAAAATTTCCATCCATTATATCCAAATGTAATCGTGTAATTCCTAATTCTTCAATTTCTTTAATTTCTCTATCAAGTTTTGAAAAATCTCCTGCAATAATAGATGGTGAAATTATTCTCATAAGCTTCTTTCTAGCGAATCTAATACATTATTTGTATCAATTATTTCATCAATTGTATCAATTTTATCCGTCGCAATATGAATATCAATTCGTACTGGAAAGTTCAATCTTAAGCCAGGAGTTAAACTCTGTTCCATAACCGTACCGACTAGCCAGTCATTCCTATATTCTTTTACTATATTTCCCACTTGAAATCCTTTTTCAAGTATCAATTTCTCAGCCTTACTTTGATCCATATTAATTAAATCAGGGACTTTAAAATAATCAAGTGGGTTTCCTTCACTCACAATTAAAATAACACCATAACCTGCTAATCTTAGATCTCCAGATTTAGGGATTTGATCAATTACATATCCTTTTCGTACTCCAGTATTATATTCAGTGTGGATAGTATCAACTATTAAACGATGTCTTTTAATTTCAAAAGATGCATTTCGTTGAGATTTACCTATAACATTTGGCACTTTAACATGGTTACGAGTTCCAGAAATTGTTAATTTTATTGTTCGCCCTTCTTTAACTTTTGTAAATTGACGAGGTGACATATTTAAAACTATATCAGGTTTTTCATCTTCAGTAAAAGGTTTAATAATAGGGTTTTCTACATGAAACCCATAAGTATGTAGAATTTTTTTTGCATCTTTAACATCAACCCCTCGTAAATCAGGTACATAATGTTCATTATCATACCCCACATAAAGTGGTAATAGGACTGAATCAAAAATAACCAGCCCTATTCCAATTAAAAATATAATAGCAAAAATATATTTTAATCCATTTAGGATCATTTTTTAATTAGTCTTACAGCAAATCCACCGTCAATACCATGCTTTGGTGGAAATGTGTATAAGGCTCCCCTTTCATCTACATATTCTTTTGGTACATATTTTTCTGCGGATTCGACTTCCCAATTTGGATTTAATTTCATAAAATGGTCAATCACACCCCAATTCTCTTCGGGCTCTAAAGAACAAGTACTATAAACTAAAACTCCATCTTTTTTAATATAGTCTCCAACATTAAATAATATATCTCGCTGTATTTGTACAAGCTCATATAGATTTTTAATTGTTCTTCTCCATCTCAAGTCAGCTCTTTTAGACATTACCCCTGTACCAGTACATGGAACATCCACTAACATTTTCCCAGATCGAGTTAATTTTTTAGTGGTCATATCAGCCATTTCAGCATCAACATTATTTACTTTTAATCGTGACATACCATAAGCAAACTTTTTCAACCGTGCCATATGGGAGTCGTAAGCTCTAATTTTTCCCGTATTTTCCATAAGTTGAGAAATAAATGAAGTTTTACCACCTGGGGCTGCACAAGAATCAGTAATAATTTCTCTTTTCTGAGGATCAAGTAATTTAACAACTAATCCACCTGCAGGATCTTGGATACTAATTTTTCCTTCATCAAAAATTGGATTATTCAATAATCTTGAAGTGTGGTGTACATGAAAAAACCGCTCATCGTGTTCCCATGTTTTAAATTCAAATTCGTTTTCTTTTAAAAACTCATCTCGTTCTTCAATAGACATTTGTGTTTTATTTAATCGAAACCAAATCGTCGGCTTTTCATTATCCCACTCACACATATCTCGAACCTCCTCTCTAGACCAAAATAGTGACCATTTCCGTACTAACCAATCAGGGTGACTCATATATTCAGCCCATTCTGTTTCATCTTCTGGTTCATCCATTTGTTCATCGCAAACAGAACTATAAATTCTTAAAATTGCATTTACTAGGCCTGCTGTATTTATATGAATTGCTTTTGCAAGTGTAACACTTGTTGAAACTGCTGCATAAGGTGGAATTCCATCCATAAATTTCATTTGATATGCACCTAACCAAAGTAACACTTTTACTTTTAATAATAATTCATCCCAATCATTATTATACACTTTTTTAAGTTCATAATCTAATCGACCTCTCATTCTAATTGTGCCTTGAACTAATTCAACCGTAAATCGTTTTTCTCTATCAGTGAAATTCGTTTTTGATAATAGTTCTAAAGTGATATCAGAGAGCCTTCTATCTCTGTCTAATGCTTTATATATGATTTGCCACGCTAGTCTTCTTGGTCTTAAGACTTTCTTACTTACAGGCATATTGCCTCCTTTTCTATTTTATTTCCTGACAAATAACTTTTCACATCCATTCTAGGTTTCCCCTCCGATTGGATTTCTGAAATATTGAGTATTCCATTACCAGTCATTATTGTTATATTATTTTTATTTATTCTAATTCTACCTGGTTGATCCTTTTTTTGTTCATTTATTGGTTCAACAACAGATGTAGAAAATAGCTTTATTCGTTTACCATTAAACATGGTAAATGCACCTGGTTTAGGTGAAAATGCACGAATTTGATTATGTATTTGAGTTGCAGATTTATTCCAATCTATTTTAAAATCTTCAGGATAAATTTTAGGGGCTTTTGTAGCAAGCCTATTTTCTTGTGAAATATAATTAATTTCCCCTAATTCTAATTGATCCAAAGTTTTTAAAATTGCAACTTGTCCTAACTGTGATAATTTAGTCCAAAGTGAACCAGTAGTTTCATCACTTTTAATACTTATTTTTTCTTGGCAAATAATATTGCCTGTATCAATTTTGTCATTAATTTGAAATGTGGTTACGCCTGTTTCATTATCACCATTTAAAATTGCATGATGTATCGGTGCAGCACCTCTATATTTTGGTAATAATGAAGCATGAATATTTATAGCTCCATGAGTTGCTAAATTATATAATGATTGAGGTAATTTTTTAAATGCAACAACAACCATTAAGCTTGGTTTTAATTGTTTGATATTTAATAAAAAGTTAGAATCATTTAATTTTTCAGGTTGTAAAATTGGATAATTTAGCTCCTGAGCTGTCAATTTTATTGCAGAAGGTCTTAACTTTCGGCCCCGACCATAAGGTTTATCTGGATTCGTAATTACAGCACAGATTTGATGCTGAGAATGATGTATTGCATTTAGTGCAGGAATCGCGAAATCTGGCGTTCCCATGAAAATTATATTATTCATTATTTATTAATATTTCTTAAATATAAACCCGAGACAAAAGAATATATTATTCAATTTAAAGCACAACTCCAGTTGAAGGGAATCCATCTTCTGCAATTTCTAAAAGTTTACTATGAACTAACTTTCGCTTGGCAGATGATAAATAATCTGTGAAAAATTTACCATTTAGATGATCCAATTCATGTAAAATTACTCGACAAAACATACCATTAAATTGTGTCGTATTCGATTGACCCAATTCATCAATATATCGAATAACAATTGATTCAGATCGAGGAATTGTAGCTCTTATTTCTGGAATACTTAAACATCCTTCTTCCAGCTCTATGCTTCCATTTTCTTTCAAGACTTCTGTATTAATAAATACAATGGGTTCTAAATCTTTATATTCATCCAAGTGAGTTACATCAATAATCATTAAATTTAAATTAACTCCTACTTGATTTGCGGCTAATCCAATGCCTTCTTCCTCATACATCGTATCAAACATATCATCTAGTAAATTAGTTAATTGTCCTATTTCATTTATATCAACGTTGTTTACTTTTTTTCGAAGTATAGGATCACCATATTTAACAACTGGTAATACAGCCATTATAAAATTAGCCTTCTTTTGGTGTTAAATTTTGGTCTGGTGCACCCGCAATATACCCTCTCGCAATTGTAAGTGATGTGCCATTACCAACATCGATTAAAACTAAAGAATCATTTTTCCCTTGAAAAGATTTTACCGAACCTATTAATCCACCACGGGTAATAATTTTATCTCCCTTTTTTAATGAATCAATATAACTCAAATGTTTTTTTCGTTGTTGACTTTGCGGACGCAGAATCATAAAGTATAAAATTGCAAAAATTATTATCATTGGCAAAAAACTTGCAAATGAAAATGATTGCCCTGTTGCTTCTTGTGCGAATAAAATATCCAAAAACTATCTCCTATTTAGACTATAAAATTACGAACGAATTACTAAAATTTAATTGGTTTTAATTTGTTAATTCTAAAAAAAAAGGGGATTGGATTTTTACTAATTCATACT
>CAZGWH010000031.1:0-22876 GCA_964529325.1 uncultured bacterium
GATTAAAAATATATTTTTAAGATCATGCATGCGATAATTGGTAGCGATAAAGTGGAAAGTGGTGTAGTATGGTTTTCAGCAAGGGGACATGTCCCCTTGTCATATAGTAGAAAGAACTTATTATTTTATAACTTAATTAAAAGAAAATTATGAATAAGAAGAAATTTGTATATTGGATAGATAATAATATGATGATTGGTTATATGGAAGTTGGAAAGCATACAAATATTATTAAATATTAAATTTTATCATCCAGATAATAGAAAAGGTGAATATGGATTTATTATTTAAAAATATTCCTGAAAAAAGGAAAAAGGGACAAATCAACAGCAGTACGAACCGTGTGCTTCGCGGTGGTAATTGGAACAATAATGCAAACAATTTGCGTTGTTCTAAACGGAACAACAATAATCCGAACAACACGAACAACAACAACGGGTTTCGATGCACGAATACTCATATTGCCAGAGTTTGTAAAAGGGATTTTACAGAGCGTGTACTTTTGAGTCCAGATTTTTTCCTGCTCGAAAGGGCGAATAAAGTAGAAAAGGAAAACCAGTGAGTAATGAAAATGAAAACTGGTTTTCTGAATTACATTTTGGTAATTAACTGGTAAGTATTCCAAGTGAAATATATTTATATAAAAGTAGAGCCGTAACACGTTTTCCAAGTGAAATACGAGGTACGAGTATATTTCACAATGGTTACGGCTCTACAAACAGAAATACATTAACCTATGAGTTTTAAATACATAATCTATAAAAATTGACTTTATCAGAAAAAACAATATTTATTAAATCCGTATTAAAAAATGCAGGATTTACACATATTGGTATTACATCACCTGTAATATTATCCAAAGAAAAAGAACATCTCACCGAATGGATTAATAACGGCAATAATGGAACGATGAAGTGGATTGAAAATAGACAAAATGAAAGAGGTGATATTTTTGAATATTTTCCAAAGGTTAAATCTATTATTTCTGTGGGAATGAACTATTATACAGGTCGAGTTGAGCGAAATAGTGAAAAGTCGGGGATATCAAATTATGCGTTAGGCGATGATTATCATGAGGTTCTAAAAAATAAATTATATCAATCATTAAAATTAATTAATGACAAAATCCCAATTGAAAATTATAGAGTGTGCGTAGATACATCTCCCATAATGGAAAAAGTTTGGGCTCAAAAAAGTGGTATTGGTTGGATAGGGAAACATACAAATATCATTACAACAGATTATGGGTCATGGATATTTTTAGGTGAATTGTTAGTTGATGTTGAGTTAGAATATGATAAACCATGCCTTGAAGATTTATGTGGGTCTTGTACGGCATGTATTGATGAATGTCCTACAAATGCCTTAATAAAACCATATCAATTGGATTCTAATAAATGTATTTCGTATCAAACAATTGAGTATCGAGGTGAATTTGATGGTTCCATTAATTTAGATGAATGGATTTATGGTTGTGATATTTGCCAAGAAGTATGTCCGTGGAATAATAAATTTGAACAAATAACAAATGAAAACGCATTTCAACCTCGTGTAAATATTATAAATAAAACCAATTATGATTGGAAAGAACTTACTCCAGAAGCATTTTCTAAGTTGATGAAAAATTCAGCAATAAAAAGAACTAAACATTCAGGAATTCAACGAAATGTAAATCATCACCTGAAAGCAAAAATCATACCCTAAATTTAAAATAGTATTTCAGATTAATAAAAGTTCGGTAAATTTAGACTATAAATAAATGGTGAAATTATTGAATGTCAGAAAATAATAAAATTACAAAATTAGAAGTTGAACGATTGGCAAAGCTTGCTCGGATTGAGATTCCAAAAGGTGAAACTGAAAAATATGCAGAACAATTAAATAAAATAGTTGAATTTGTGTCTCAATTAGACGAACTTGATTTAACTGAAGTTGAACCATTATACCATGTAGTAGAACAACAAAATGCTGGAAGGGAAGATGTTGTTAAAAAAAGTTTAAATCATACTGATTTGTTAAAAAATGCTCCGGATTCAAAAGATTTATTATTTAAAGTTCCACCAGTTATTAAAGGAAAAAAGAAATCTAAATGAAATTATTTATTCTTTTGATGAGTTCTTTATTTATTTTTTTAAATTGTAGTGAAGAACCAAAAGAAGAAGTAAAAGAAAATAACCAATTATTTGACCATGAAATTATGAAACCAAAAATAATAATAAGTAATACAACTTCAAAAATTATTGAAGCAAATGCTCATTATTTAAAAAAAAATAATGATGATGATGCCATTTTATATGGAGATGTAAGAACTCATTTTTTTAATGATAAAAATGAGCATATAAGCATTTTAACTGCTGATACCGCAAAAATAAATGAAAAAAATAATAATTTTAACGCAATTGGAAATGTAATTGTAATTTCAGATAGTGGGTTGACACTTAAAACGAATCAATTAATTTGGGATCATCAATATAAATTAGTGATTTCAAATGATTCAGTTGAATTTACAACTAAAGAAAAGGATACTTTATTTGGTGTAGGATTTGAATCTGATATGGATTTATCTCATTGGAAAATTTTAAAACCTTCAGGTGTAACAAGTAGAATATTGAATTAATGAGTGATTTTAAACAATTAAAAGCTCAAAAGTTAATAAAAAATTATGGCAAAAAAGGTGTTGTTCGAAATGTTAATATTGAATTAAATCGTAGTGAAGTGGTTGGATTACTTGGACCAAATGGAGCAGGAAAAACCACTACATTTTATATGATTACGGGAATGATAAAGCCAACATCAGGTGATATATTTTTAGACAATAAAGAAATTACTAATTTACCCATGTATAAAAGAGCAAGGCATGGAATTGGTTATTTAGCTCAAGAACCCTCTGTTTTTACAAAATTAACGGTAGAGCAAAATTTACAATTAGTTTTAGAAATGACGACCTTAAATAAAAAAGAACAAAAGAAAAAATTAGAAAAACTATTAGGTGATTTTTCAATTGAACATTTGAGAAAAAGTAAAGCGATGAATTTATCTGGAGGTGAAAGACGACGAACTGAAATTGCGAGATCTTTAGTCAAGAATCCCAATTTTATTTTATTAGATGAACCATTTGCGGGAGTTGATCCCATTGCAGTTGAGGATATTCAGAAGATTGTAAAAAAATTAAAAGAATCTGGAATTGGTGTTTTAATAACAGATCATAATGTGAGGGAAACATTAACAATTACAGATAGAGCTTATTTGCTTTATGAAGGTGCAATATTAAAATCAGGGACTGCAAAAGAATTAACAATGGACGAAGAAGTAAAACGATTATATTTGGGTAATAAATTTAAAATGGATTTTGAAACGGTTTAATGTCTAAACTACAACAAAAATTAGAACTGGGTCAAAAATTAACACCACAACAGGTATTACAGGCGAATATTCTTCAATTAAATACAACATTATTAGAGCAACGAATTTTGCAAGAATTGGAAGAAAATCCAGCTTTAGAAATGGCAGAATTAGATGATAAACCTCTTGAAGAAGAAAATCAAGATAAAGATGCTAAAGATGAAAATGAATTAGAAGATGATGAACCCATAAGAGAATTAGATGAAAAGAAAGATGAAACTGATTTTGAATGGGAAGAGCTTATGGGAGACCCTGATGAATTTGATTATAGTTCTTTGGGAAAGCCTGAAAAACAAGAATATTTTGAAGCACCTATTAAAGCTCAGATTTCACTTTCTGAAAATTTAACAAAACAACTACATGATTTAAATTTGACTGATTCTCAATTAAAAATAGCAGATGAATTAATTGGAAATATCGACGATTCAGGATATTTAACAATTGAAACTATTCTTGTTGCTGATAGAATGGGGATTGATGAAAGAGAAGTTTTAGAAGTTTTAAATATTATTTTAACATTAGAACCTCTTGGGATTGGTGCTCGGAATTTAAGAGAATGTTTACTTGCCCAAGTTGCAGATATTTCTGACACCCTTACATACCAAGTATTAGATGAGTATTTTGATGATTTTGCAAATAGAAGATATCAAAAAATTATTGATTCTGTAGATTGTACAGAAGAAGAATTAAAAAATGTAATGGAAGAAGTTTCTCAATTAAGTCCAAATCCAGGTGACTCATTAAATGAATCAACAAAGGAAATTGTTTTACCGGATATCTCCTGTTATTTTGAAAATGGGGAGTGGGTAATTTTAATAAATGATTCAACATTGCCTGAGATAAGAATTACAGATAATTATTTTGATATTTTAGAAGAGTATAAGGATAGAACAGAAGTTAGGAAGTTTGTTAAAGAAAAATTAGATTCAGCTAAATGGTTTATTGAGGCTATAAATCAAAGAAGAGACACAATGCGAATTGTAATGGCTTCAATTATTCATAAACAACCCAACTTTTTTAATTCAGATAAACGAGAATTATCACCGATGATATTAAAAGATATTGCTGAAGATTTAAATTTAGATATTTCTACAATTAGTCGAGTTACAAATGGAAAATATGTTCAATTATCTTTTGGGATATATGAACTAAAAGAGTTTTTTTCTGAAGGAATTAAAAATAATAAAGGTGAAATGATTTCTAATACTGTTGTGAAAAATAGATTGAAGGAATTAATTCAAGAAGAAGATAAGTCTTCACCCTTAGGGGATGAAGAGCTTGCATTAAAATTACAAAACGATGGTTATCAAGTTGCTCGAAGAACAGTAAGTAAATATAGAGAGCAATTAAAATTACCCGTTTCAAGATTAAGGAAAACATTATAGTGAAAATGAAAATTAGATCAACAACAATTTTAGGTGTTCGGGTAGGAAAAAGAATTGCACTTGGTGGCGATGGTCAAGTAACACTTGGAGATATGCAATTAAAATCAAAAGCAATAAAAGTAAGAGAATTTAATAATGGAAAAGTCCTAGCTGGATTTGCAGGTGCGGCCGCTGATGCAATGTCGTTATTTGAAAAATTTGAATTGAAGTTAGATGAAACTGGAGGCAATTTGCAACGAGCAGTTGTTGAAATGGCCAAAGATTGGAGAATGGATAAAATCTTAAGAGAATTAGATGCATTACTTGCAATTATGGATAATAAATATGCATTTATTTTATCTGGAACAGGTGATGTGATAGAGCCAGATAATAATATTATTTCTATTGGCAGTGGGTCGGGATATGCGATTTCCGCAGCAAGAGCATTTTTAAAAACGGGTGAAAAAGATCCTGAGAAAATAGTAAGAGAGTCACTTCAAATCACATCAGACTTATGTATTTATACAAATGATAAAATTACTGTACTTGGAGGAAAATGAAAAATTTAACACCCAAACAAATTGTAAAAGAATTAGATAAATTTATAATTGGTCAAAAACGAGCAAAAAAGGCAGTTGCAATTGCCCTTCGAAATAGATGGCGAAGACAGCAAGTTGAAAAACCAATGCGAAATGAAATAAATCCCAATAATATTATTTTAATTGGCTCAACAGGTGTTGGGAAAACAGAAATTTCGCGTCGATTAGCAACACTTGTAAATGCTCCATTTGTAAAAGTTGAAGCAAGTAAGTTTACTGAAGTAGGATATGTTGGAAGAGATGTTGAGTCTATGATTAGGGACATAACAGAATTTTCTGTAAAACAAGTTAAAACTGAACGAGAAAAAGAAGTAAAACATAAAGCATTTAAATTAGCCAATGACCGTATTTTAAATATTTTATTTCCTCGTACCACGACTGACCCTAAAGATAAAGAAAAGAAAAAACGAATACAAAATACTCAATTAAAATTTAAAAGTAAGTTAGAAGACGGTGATTTTGAAAATACAATAATTGAAATTAAAGCTTCTGTTAGCTCTATTTCACCCGTTCAAGTGATGGGGCCAATTGGTATGGAGGAAATGACAACAAATATTCAGGATATGATTTCTAATATAGTTCCTAAGAAAAGTAAAACTCAAAAATTAAAAGTTAAGGATGCAAGAGAAGTTATAATTCAGGAAGAGTCTGAAAAATTAATTGAAATGGATGATGTTGTAAGGACTGCATTAAAACGGGTAGAAGACAACGGAATTATTTTTATTGATGAAATTGATAAAATTGCAGGCGAGAATGGAGGGAGTGGTCCAGATGTTTCAAGGGAAGGGGTTCAAAGAGATATTCTTCCGATAATTGAAGGTTGTACAGTGAGTACTAAATATGGCCAAATTTCAACAGACCATATTTTATTTATTTGTGCAGGTGCATTTCATGTTAGTAAACCATCAGATCTAATACCTGAATTACAAGGGCGTTTACCAATCCGTGTTGAATTAGATAATTTAACCAAACAAGATTTTATAAAAATTCTAACTCGACCGCAGAATGCAATTATTAAACAATATAAGGCAATTTTAAATGCGGAGAATGTAAAATTAGAATTTGATAAAGAAGCGATTGCGGAAATAGCTGAAATTGCGACTGTCGTTAATGATAAAATGGAAAATATTGGTGCAAGAAGATTACATACATTAATGACTACTTTATTAGATGACATTTTATTTGAAACACCATCAAAGAAAATTTCAGAAGTTAATATTGATAAGAAATTTGTTGGACAAAAATTAGATAAAATTATTGAAGATGAAGATTTAAGAAGGTATATTTTATAATTAAAGGAAATAAATGAAAAGAGATTTTTTACATGTATCTGATTTTACATCAGAAGAGATTTATGAAACATTAGAACTTGCAAAATGGGTGAAAGATAAGTTTAGCCGTCGAGAAATGTATTTTCCATTTGATAATCAGTCAATGGCTATGATATTTGCAAAACCTTCTGCAAGAACGCGAGTATCTTTTGAAACAGGGTTTTATAGATTAGGTGGACATGCATTATATTTAGGGCCAAATGATATTGGTATTGGAAAAAGAGAATCCGTCGCTGATATAGCACGGGTATTGAGTCGTTATAATGATGTGATTATGGCGAGATTGTTTGAACATAAACATATTTTAGAATTGGCAAAATATGCAAGTGTACCTGTAGTAAATGGATTAACAGACTATAATCATCCCTGCCAAATTATGGCTGATATTTTAACTATTTATGAAAAATTGGGCTCACTAAATGATTTAAAAATTGTTTATATTGGTGATGGAAATAATATTGTTCATTCTTGGTTAGAATTAGCATTAAGAATTCCGATGCATTTTGTATGTGTATGCCCTGAAGGATTTTTACCAAATCAAAAATTAGTAGATATGGTAAATGAAGATAGAAAATCAAAAATTGAAATTTCGCATGCTCCCTATGAGGCTGTAAAAGGTGCAAATGTCATCTATACGGATGTATGGGCTTCTATGGGTCAAAAGGAAGAGGCTGATATACGAAAAAAGAAATTTGATGGCTTTCAAGTTAATTCAGAATTAATGTCTGCAACAGGAACTAAAACATACTTTATGCATTGTTTACCAGCAGAAAGAGGTGTAGAAGTCACAGATGAAGTTTGTGATTCAGAAAATTCAATTATTTTTGACCAAGCTGAAAATCGGATGCATGCACAAAATGCCGTATTGATTAAACTTCAAAAAGATTCAAAAAAATAAAATAACTGTTTTTTGGGTTTAGTTTAATATCGGTAAATTAAACGAGTTAACAATTAATCATATTAGGGAAAGTAAATGTTTAAAAAAGTAAAATTGATACGAATTGGTTTAGTATTAAGTTTAACAGGGCTTGTTTTTGCGGGTTCTGATTTAGATGATAAACTAGATCGATTATTAGAAAATCAAAAAGTAATATTAACTAGATTACAAAAGTTAGAAAAAACTCAAAATGATATAGTTAAAAAAGTAAATTCTGCTCCAAAACCACCTGCAAATAATAAGAAACCGCAAGTAGATTATAATAAAGATTATAAAGTACCAGTTGGAGATTCTGTTATTTTAGGGAATCCTGAAGCAAAGGTTACTATAACAGAATGGATGGACTTTCAATGACCGTACTGTGCTAGATCTATCAGTTTGGTAGATCAAATTTTAGAAAAATATCCAAATGATGTACGAGTTGTTATTAAGAATTTTCCTTTAGGATCTCATAAACAAGCAAATAAGGCTGCATTATACGCTTTAGCTGCGGGTCGACAAGGGAAATATAAAGAAATGTACAAAAAAATATTTGATAATTATAAACAATTAAGAAATAATGAAGATTTACCTCTTCAATATGCTGAAGAATTGGGATTAAATATTAATCAAATAAAAAGCGACATTAAAGATCCTGCATTACAAAGACAAATTAATAAAGAAGCTGAACAATTAAAAGGCACAGGTATGAGAATGGCAGTTCCTAAATTTTTGATTAATGGAAAAGAACCTCAAGGGCGAGATTTAAATGCCTGGTCAAGTATAATAGATGGTTATTTGAAAAAGTAATTTTAGTTTTTAATACTAATATATATTGTTTTTAAAGGGAGGATAAAACCTCCCTTTTTTTATTGTGATAGAATACACATAAAATTACTTGTATTTATTGAAATATTATAGGTATTGTTTATATATGAAAAATGTAAGATTTAATATAACTTAGAGGGGATTCTGAAAAAGTTTATAAAAATATTTTTATTATTTATAGCTAGTAATATTAGTTTTGGGCTCGACTTGTACCCTGTTGAAAGAGCTGTTTTAAATGAACTAATATCTACAAATAGTTTAATTCAACCGATAAGTGGTAATCCAATAACATTAGAATCATCATTTTTATTAGAATCAATTCCATGGGGTGCCGGTTTACCTACAATTGAATTAGAAGATAATTGTTCATCTACTTACTGTCGAATTGTTGGCATAGATTTTTCTGAATTTAATATAACTTCAATTCCTGAAAGTTTTGATCAATTAATTTTATTAGATTCTCTAGATTTAAGTTATAATAACATTTCAAATCTTCCTGAATCTTTTTATTCATTTGATGAGTTACGATATCTAAATTTATCAAATAATAATTTATCTGAAATTTCATCATATATAAGCACACAGCAAAATTTATATCACTTAAATCTTTCAGGGAATAATATATCAGTTTTACCTGAAACAATTGGAGCATTACAGCAACTTGAATATTTAAATATTGGTTTAAATAATTTAATTGAATTTTCATTTACTGGTTTAACGAATATAAATGAATTATTTATTAATGGTAATAATATCTCTGAATTACCAATGGAGTTTTGCGAAATGAATATTAATTGGTCTGAAGCAAGCTATTCAGTAATTGATAATCATTTATGTTCAAATCTTCCTGATTGTATTACAAATAATAATTCAACAGGAAATCAAATATGTAATGAATCACAAAAATCATATTTGAATGAAATAATTTATCAAAATAATTTATCAGAAAATTCAAGTATATATGATAATGATGATAATGATGGTGAATTTGAATATAATGAACTCGGTTATCAACGGTGGGAATTGGGTGAAATTATAGAACTGGATTTATCTACAAATTCTGAACTAGGCACATTGTTTAACTATAATATTTCATATTTTTCCTCAGATTTAACAAATTTGGGTACTTTAAAACATTTAAATTTAAGTCATAATAGTTTAAATGAAATTCCTAATGAAATTGGATTATTAACAGAACTATTAACCTTAAAATATGATAATAATTTTATTACAGGAAATTTAACAAGTGGGGGTATACCCTCTTCAATTGGAAATTTATCAAATCTTGAAATATTATCTCTTTCTGGGAATTATATCACTATTCCGAATCCAGCAATATATCAATTAATTAATTTAAAAGAATTAAATTTAGATAACAATCAAATTTATTACATTGATAATGATTTAGGTGATTTAATAAATATTGAAACTTTAAATATAAATAACAATGAAATATCAAGTATTCCAGATAATATAAGATTTTTATCCAACCTAAAGGAATTAAACGCTTCTTATAATCAACTATTATCTTTTAATTCTTACCTTAATTATTTAGGTCAATTACAATATTTAAATTTAGGTAATAATTATATATCTGAAATTCCTAATTCTATAAACCAAATAAATAACCTAAGACAATTATATTTAAATAATAATCAAATTTCAGTTATTCCAAATGAACTATTTAATTTATTTAATTTAAGAGAATTATATTTACAGTATAATTCGATCTATGAATTACCTGATCGGTTTAATAATTTATCTCATTTAGAAGTTTTTCAAATCCAATATAATCAATTACATGAATTACCAGCTTCAATTTGTTATATTGATGTTGATTTTAGCTTACCTGGGAATGAAATAAATGAATTTTTAAAATTTCAGCAAAATTATTTCTGCTTTAATCTTCCAACTTGTATTAATCTTCACCCTGATAGTCAACAGATAATTGGAGAGCAAGATTGTTACGGAAGTGATTTGCAAGTATTGAGTGAAATTTTAGAACTAAATCAAATATCAGGTAGCCCTTCAAGTTGGGGAGAATGGGAAAATGATAGGCTTGTTGAATTAAATATGTCAAATCAGAATATAACTGAATTACCTGAAAACTTAGGTTATTTAGCTGAATTAAAATATTTAGTATTTAATAATAATCAGATAACAACAATTCCAAGTTCAATTGAATTTTTAGTAAATTTGGATAGCTTAGATTTAAGTAATAATGTTTTAACAAGTTTACCAACAGGATTTTCTAAATTAGAAGATTTAAAGTTATTAAATTTATCAGAAAATGAATTTGAGATTTATCCAACAGTTATTGATTCAATTTTTTCATTAAATATTTTAAACCTAGAAAATAATTATATTGAGAGTCTTTCAGATAACATAAATAATTTAAATAATTTGAATACTCTGATTATATCAAATAATAATATCCAGCAATTACCTGAAGATTTATCTAGCTTAATTAATTTAAATTACCTTGATATATCAAATAATAATATTTCAAATATTCCCAATTCGTTTAATTTCTTTGCTCAACTTCAGCGATTTTATGCACAAAATAATAAAATCAATATTATTCCAGATATATTTAATCAATTAAATAGTTTAGTAGAAGTTAACTTAGCTAATAATAAAATTATAGAACTTGACAATAATTTTTTCAATAGTAGCTATTTAACAAGTGTGAATCTATCAAATAATAAACTTTTAAGATTGCCTTCTTCAATTTGTGAAGCACCAATATCAAATATTGATGTATCTAATAATTTTTTATATTGTGCTTTAGGATTCGATGATGAGCAATATTTTGGATTTATGAATGAAATTAATATTCCATCTTGTATCGATAATAATACAAATATCGAATTAATAGGGTTTGATGAATCTTTACAAGGCTGTGAATTTTATGGATGTACTGCTGATCAAGAATCTGCCACTGGACTTGCATTAAATTATGAAGATCATTATCAAATGTCATGCAGTTCAACTGGTTTAGAGACAGATTTAAATGATTGTTGCTTATTTGCAAATGGACCCAAACTGTATGTTAGTCCTGTTGGTTCAGATATAAATGGAGATGGGTCATATGATTTACCATTTGCTTCGATTGATTTAGCAATTCAATATGCTGGTGATCAAGATACCGTAATTGTAGAAGCCGGTGAATATTTAGAAAATATTAATATTATTAATAAAGATGCCGTTTCAATCTTTTCAAGATCTGTATTTGAAACCGACCCAATATTAAAACAGTATTATTTAGAAAATACAATTATTAATGGTGGGAATTATGAAAGTTGTTTAAATATTGAAAATAGTGGCGAATCACATCTATTAATTTCAGGGTTTACAATTGAAAAAGGTCGAAATAATTATGGTGGTGGGATAAAATTTTTAAATTCAACAGCAAAATTAACGGATTTAATAATTAGAGATAATAGTGCTTCTATAAATGGTGGTGGAATTTATATTGCTGGCTTATCTTCAATTGAATTAGAAAGTACAATCATTGATTCAAATACTTCTATTTCAGCATCAGGTTTTGGTGGTGGAATTTATATTGAAGGAAATTCTAAATTATCATTAATTGATTCAGATGTTGCATGGAATAAAGGAAATAGTGGTGGTGGGATTTATTTAAATAATTATAGACAAGTTGAATTAAATAATTGTGAAATTAGAAATAATATTGCGTTAAATAACGGTGGTGGGATTTTTAACACAAACGATTCCTTAAATTTCATTCATGAAATTGTTTTAAATGAAAGTGTGATTGATACAATAATTACGAAAATAACAGGGAATTCATCTCGTAACGGTGGTGGAATTTATCAATTAAATAGTAATTATGGTTTAGATGGAATAATTATTAATGATAATATTGCAGAAGAAAATGGTGGTGGAATTTATGTACAAAATACAACTTCCCAATTTAATAATCTTATATTAAAAAATAATACTGCATATAATGGTGGAGCTATTTATGTTTCAGATTCTAACCTAAATATTTACCATTTAACAGTGTATATGAATAATGCAATTTATGGATCAAATATTTATTCTGAAAATTCTCCTCAAGTAAACATATTTAATTCTATATTTTGGGAAGATACAGAATCTGCTATCCACATTGATAATTCAAATTTTTCAATTCAAAATTCAATTATTTCTTCAATAATTGAAGGAGAGAATAATATATATTTATCACCCGAATTTTCGGACTTACAAAATTTTAGTCTTTCTCGTGTTAGTAAAGC
Organism: uncultured bacterium; assembly: GCA_964529325.1. Lineage (GTDB taxonomy): Bacteria > Fidelibacterota > Marinisomatia > SCGC-AAA003-L08. Next base: position 12,703 of record CAZGWH010000031.1, read on the forward strand.
ATTGGGGAATGGTGTGAATGATTTAAATATACCCTTAAAGGATATTTTTGGAAATAATAGAATTGAATCACAAGATAATAATGAAATTCTTAATCCTGATATTGGTGCTGTTGAAAATGAACTAGGGCAAATTAATTTTATTAATTGGTATGTTAGTCATAATGGAAATGATAATAATTCAGGGATTTTAGAAGATAACTCACCACTTTTAAGTATAAACTTAGCAATTGAAAAATCATTAAATGGTGATCGAATTTATATTATGGGAAATGGTTCCTATGAGGAAAATATTATTTTTAATGGTAAAAATGTTAAATTAATGCATTATTCATATTTCGATATGGGAGCTGAAAGTTGCATTCCTATTTCTGAATCAATCATTGAAAACTTAGTAATTAGTGGTGAGAATTATGGTCCTGTAATTCAAATTTTAAACGGCGAAGATAATGTTGAAATTTGCGGTATAACAATAATTGATGGTGATGCTAACTTTGGTGGTGGTTTATATATTTCAAATGCTTCTCCATTAATTGAATCTGTAAAATTATCTAATAATAATTCACTTTTTGATGGAGGTGGAATATTTACAGATGGATTTAGTGGTGAATTAAGAAATATTATTATTAATAATAATGAGTCTTCAAGAGATGGAGGAGGAGCTTATTTATTAAATTCCTCACCTATTATGGAAAATATAATTATAGAAAATAATTCAGGTAGAATTAATAATTATGATTTAGATGGTGGTGGGTTGTACTTAAATAATTCGTACCCACAAAACTTTATAGATATAAAAATAAAAAATAATCATGCTAGTAAAAATGGTGGCGGTCTATATTTAAATAATTCAGATATTACATCTGCCATTGGGTTAGAGATAAATGAAAATAATTCTAATCAATTTGGAGGTGGAATTTATTCAAATAATTCTAATTTAATAATTGAAGGGTCTTATATAACCTTTATAAGAGAGAATGAATCAACTAATAATGGAGGAGGTGTCTATTTTAAAAATAGTGGATTAAAAGGCGATAATGTTCATTTTATATCAAATATTTCTCATACGGATGGTGGTGCAATATATATCGATAATGGTGGCGAGGTAATTCTAAAGGAAACCATTATAAAAGGTAATACTGCCGAAAATGATGGTGGTGCTATAAATTTAAATGGATATAATACAAATCTTGAAATTCAATTTGGTGAAATAACGAATAATTCCTCAGAAACATCTCCAATTTTATATTCAAATAATGGTCAAGTTATTTTTCAAAATTTATTAATTGAAAGCAATCAATCTGAATCTTATCCTAGTGGATTTATTATTAAAAATTCAAATGTTTCACTTTTAAATACAACGATTACAGATAATAAAATTTCAAATGTAAATGTCGGCGGAAATATAAATTTTGAACAATATGGAACATTAAAAATTATTAATTCAATTTTATGGGGGAATGATGGAGAAGAGTTATATTTAAAACCTGATGGTTTTCCTAAAAATGTATTCACTTCCCATTCAACTATAAATAATGGTCGAGCTGGGATTATTAATTCGATAAATGATTCAATTTACTACAGCGATAATACTAATTTAAGCATTGATCCCAAATTTATTTCTCCTGAAAAAGGATTTTACTATATTACAAAAGAATCTCCATGTGTAGATACCGGAACAAATTTATTTATGATCGAATCAGATACAATATTATATATTCCTATTGATTTAAATATAGATGGAAATGGAGACGGCATTCCACTCCCAGATATGGGTGCATATGATAAACAGGTTCTTTCAGTATTTCCTGGGGATTTAAATAATGACGGGAATGTTGATTTATTAGATATTAATTCAGTTATCAGTTTTTTTCACAAAACAGGAATACCAAGATATACCCAAGGGTTGAATTGGAGTACTGAAGGGCATGGGGCAATTGCATGGGATAACTTAGAAGGTATTACTGGTTCTGCATTAACTTATGCCGATGCGAATGGTGATGGTGTGATTGATGAAAAAGATGTGTTAGCGGTTGGATTAAATTGGGAAAATGAACATTTAACATCTTCTTCAGCTAATGTAATTGTTTTTAATAATAATGAGGCAACACAATTTTATCAAGATGAAATATTAACAATATATAAATCATTATCAGGAAGCGGTAATGGATTTAATCAAATAAAAGAATATTTAGAAGGATTATTACAAATTAATTCTATCCCAATTGAATATTCACTTGAGAATAATTTCCCTAACCCATTTAATCCTACAACGAATATTCGCTTTAGTTTGCCAAAAAATTGTTTTGTATCTATTAATATTTATAATATAAATGGCGAGCTTGTTAAAAAAATTATAGAGAATAAATCTTATCCTTTAGGAAATCATTTAATTAATATTAATTTAAGTGATTTATCGACAGGGATTTATTTTTATAAATTAGAAACTATTGATTGGAAGAAGACAAGAAAAATGATATTAGTTAAATGATTAGACAGCTAAAAAAACATGCATTAATTATTTTACTTATTTTAGTTGGTGGTTGCCAGCAATGTATATTAGAATATCAATCAGATCCTAAATTAGGGTTTGATCCTCAAGCAATTTCATTAAGATCGAATGAATACTTTAATTTAAATATAATCATAAATGAAATTGAATCGCCATTTTTTGGGGTATCATTTCATATTGAGTATGATACATCGTTAATTGAATTGACATGTGATGGAAATAATTTAACGGATCCATTTTTTGGTGAAAATAATTTAATAACTTTTATTAATCCTCAAAATGGAATTATTTATTCAAGTTTAACCTTAATGAATGGGCAAGACCCTGTTTCTGGGAGTGGTGATATTGCTTCTTGCAATGGTTATACTAAAATGCCTGGTACCGCATGGATTGATTTTAAACCAGAGACATTTTATTTTATAGATAATAATGGAAATGAACTCATTAATTCATATCAAAATAATGATAATTATTATGAGCTTGATTCAAGTTTAATAATTTTTGATTTTGAATTATTAAATGCACGAATTGATATTGATCATCCTGGAATTATAGATAATTAATTAAAAAGTATAAAAAAATAATATTTGGTATTTGGTTTAAGTAGCTAATTTATTCGTAAATTATCAGGCTTTATTATTAAGGAAAATTATGGCAAGAATTTGTTCAGTGTGTGGTAAAATACCACAAGTCGGAAATAATGTGAGTCATGCTCATAACAAAACAAAGAGAAGATGGCTTCCAAATTTACAATCTATTCGTGCGAAAATTAACGGTGTTAAAAAACGAGTTAAAGTTTGTACTTCTTGTATTCGTGCAGGTAAGGTAGTAAAAGCGATTTAATAAATCGAAATATCTGATTGAAAATTAAAAGCCCCCAAGAGTTTCTTGGGGGCTTTTTTTTACCGACGATTCACCTAAGTAACTTATAGAATCACTTAAGCAACTTTTTTCTCAGAATCAAACTGTTCTTCTTCAGTACTACCTTTTAAAGAAACAGTTGAGGCACTGCCTTGCATTACCGTATTTTGAATTACATCAAAATATCCTGCACCAACAAATGCTTGATGTCTTGCAGCTCTAAATCCAAATTCTTCATTTGCAAATTCTTTTTGTTGAAGAGTTGAATAAGCATACATTCCGTCTTCTTTATATGCTTTTGCCATTTCAAACATACCATTATTCATAGAATGCCATCCTGCGAGAGTAATAAATTGATATTTATATCCCATTTTAGCTAATTCTTCTCTGAAGTTTTTCATTGTTGCATCATCTAAATTTGCTTTCCAATTGAATGATGGTGAACAATTATATGAAAGAAGCTGATTTGGAAACTTTTCATGAATTGCATCAGCAAATTTTTTCGCTTCCACAAGATTTGGCTTTGCAGTTTCACACCATAATAAATCAGCGTAAGGAGCATAAGAAAGCCCTCTATCAATAGCTTGCTCAATACCATCATTTACATAGAAAAAACCTTCACCAGACTGCTCACCTTTAATGAATTTTTGATCTCTTATATCAATATCTGAAGTTAATAATTTTGCTGCATTAGCATCTGTTCTAGCAATAATGACAGTTGGAGTCGCCATTACATCAGATGCTAATCTGGCAGCAACTAATTTATTTATAGCTTCTTGTGTTGGAACTAATACTTTACCACCCATATGCCCACATTTTTTTGCAGAAGATAATTGATCTTCCCAGTGAACGGCTGAAGCTCCAGCTTTAATCATATGTTTCATTAGTTCGTATGCATTTAAATTTCCACCAAACCCAGCTTCAGCATCAGCAATAATTGGAGCAACCCAATCTATTTTATCATCTTTATTTAACCAATGAATTTCATCCGTTCTAAGTAAAGCATTATTGATTCGTTCTACTAATTTTGGTACACTATCAACAGGATATAAACTTTGATCTGGGTACATTGTACCCGCAGTATTTGCATCTCCTGCAACTTGCCATCCTGAACAATATACTGCATCTAATCCCGCTTGTATTTCTTGGATTGCTTGGTTACCAGTTACAGCACCAAGTGCACAAACTACATCTTGAGTTTGCAATTTATTCCAAAATTTTTCAGATCCTTTTTTTGCCAATGTATGTTCAATTTGCATTGAACCTCTTAAATTTACAACTTCTGCTGCTGAATATGGTCTTTCAACGCCATCCCATCTTGGATTATTTTTCCAATCTTGCTCAAGTTGATTTATTTGTTCTTCTCTAGTCATTTATTTTCCCTTTTTTATAGTTGATTATATGCTGGTATTGTTAAAAATTCTTCAAAATTTTCATTTAAAATAAGGTCTGTAAATAATTTTACAGAATAATTAAATGAATCATCATTTTGATTCAAATTTGATTTTAAAGATTCAATTTCACTATTTAATAGTTGTGTAAAATAGGTAGTATTAAATATTTTATTATTTTCAATTTTTACTTCATTGTGAAGCCATTGCCATAATTGAGATCTGCAAATTTCTGCGGTGGCGGCATCTTCCATTAAATTATAAAGTGGAACGCAACCATTTCCATTTACCCATGCGTGAATATATTGAATCCCAACTCTAATATTATGTTTTATACCATCTTCAGTAATATTTCCTTTTGGTACTTTTAGTAAATCCACTTGATGAATTTTCACATCATTTCGTAAAATGTTTAATTGATTCTTTCCAGAACCAATTTTTTCATCAAATGCTTTAAGTGCAAATGGTGCAAGCCCTGGATGAGCAATCCAAGTACCATCATGCCCAGCTTCAGCCTCCCTTAATTTATCTTTTAGTACTTTGTTCATTGCAGAAATATTTGCATCCTCATCACCTTTAATTGGGATTTGAGCTGCCATTCCTCCCATTGCATGGGCACCTCTTTTATGACATGTTTGAATTAATAATTGGACATAACTATTCATGAAATGCCGTCCCATTGTTATTTCAGAGCGGTCTGGTAATATAAAGTTCTTAAAGTTTCTAAATTTCTTAATAAAGCTAAAAATATAATCCCATCTGCCACAATTTAATCCAGCAGAGTGTTCTTTCAATTCAAATAATATTTCATCCATTTCAAAAGATGCTAAAATTGTTTCTATTAAAACGGTCGCTTTAATTGTACCTTGTGGAATATTTAATTCATTTTGCGCATCAATAAAAATATCATTCCATAATCTCGCTTCTAAATGGCTTTCTAATTTTGGAAGGTAAAAATATGGTCCAGTACCGTTTTCAATTGTTGTTTTTGCATTATGGAAAAAATACATCGCAAAATCGAATATACTAGCAGAAACTGGTTTATCATCAAGTAGTATATGTTTTTCTTCTAAATGCCAGCCTCTTGGTCTAACCATTAATGTGGCAATGTCATTATTTAATCTATAGGTTTTATCTTTGATAGGATGTTTAAATTCAATTGTTTTTTGTACTGCATCTTTTAAATTTATTTGTCCTTGAATAATATTTTCCCATGTAGGGGAGTTTGAATCTTCAATGTCAGCCATAAATACTTTAACACCAGAATTTAAAGCATTAATAATCATCTTCCGTTCAACAGGCCCAGTAATCTCAACTCTTCTATCTTGTAAATCATCTAATACTGGATTAATTTTCCAATCACCCTCTCTTATAGATTTAGTCTCATTTAAAAAATCTGGAAAGTGTCCGTTATCTATGTCCTGCTGTACTCGTTTTCGTTTTTCTAAAAGAGAATTTCTTCTATCTCGATATTTATTTTCAAGTTTGACAAAAAATGATATTGCTTCGGGTGATAGTATTTCTCTATACTCACTCGTTAAGCTTTTGGTGAAGGTAATATTTAATTTTTCGTCAATCATATTTCTTGAATTCATTTAATCCTATTTTTATATTTATCTGATGGCTAAATTTTATTATAAAGACATGGTTAATTTGTAGTAAATTTTACAAGAAAAATTTTACATTGTAAATTTTACAAAACTATGAAAAAACAAACAAATTTATTAAGAAAAACTCATTTTTTAGGTTCTAAAGTAAGATCATTACGAAAAAGGAATGGACTTACATTAGTTGATTTATCCACAAGATGCATGCAGGTTGATGCAGATAAGGCACCTTCTGTATCTTATTTAAGTTTAATTGAATCTGGAAAACGAGTGCCATCAAAGGATGTGCTTAAATTATTTGGTGAAATATTTCAGAAAGACATTGAATGGTTTATGGATGATCAAGTTGAAGATGATTTTTCAGTGAATGAAGAAAGCCATGGTAATTTAAAATCTGTCCAATTAGAGCCTAATTTTTTATTTTCCAAAAAACTGTTAGAATCATCTATTCCTGAGTTATTATCTCAAACAGGTGTTAGTGGTCGGAAATTTGCACATATATTAATTAGATCTTATCAAGAAATGCATCAAAATCAATTTCCTGATTTGGAGCGAGCTGCTGAAGAAGTAGGAAAGAAAAAATTCCCATTAACTGAAAAAGACTTAATGAAAATTGCAAAACAAATTGGGTTGAAAATTCATTGGTTTGACAGAAAAGCATTTACAACAGAAACCGAATCTGGACGAAAATTGAAATCGATGTTTCGCTCTTTTTTTGTAGCACCTAAAGATGTGTATATAAACAGACAATTAAAAAAAAAACCAAGTCGATTAAAGTATGATTTAGCGACTCATATTGCACATAAAGTTTTGCATAATGGTGATGGTTTAGTTTCAAATCAAGCAACAGGTGGCGAAATAGGTGGTTCACCACGACCAGAAATTCAATCGGCTGAATCAATTTCGGCTCAGGAAATATTATTAGCTTGGAGAGATTTTGAATGCAGCTTTTTTGCAGGGGCATTATTATGTCCTAAAGTGCCATTTAGAAATTTTCTAAATCGACATAAATATGATGTGAATTGTGGCGATAACGTTAAACTTACTCCAGCGGTAATAATGAGAAGAATGACAGCCGTTTCTACTTATAAACACTGGCATTATTTTGATTCATACCCTCCACAATATTTAAGAGCAGTTTATCGTGGAAATGGTATTCCTTTACCTTGGGGCAATATGAATTTAGAAATTGATCCTTGTCAAAAATGGGCTGTTTTTAAAATGTTAAATGAAACAACAACTCGAAAACCAATTACTCAATTATCTTTACTTATTGATAATAATTTCATTCGCTTATATTCGTGTATTTCTGTAAAAACAAAAGATGCTTCAGGAAATACTCACATTTTATCAACAGGAATTGATTTAATCCCATCATTAAAGCATCAAGGTATTGATTATAAAATGATACTTCTAGAATTAAAAGATAAATTAGCTATTGGTAAAGAAATCAAGCTAAAAGGAAGCGAATTTGGGAATCAGTTATTAGCAATTTCACGCATATTAAACATACAATGGATTGCTGATGGACTTGAAAAACCAATAACAATGATTTGCCCACGAGCATCAAGATGTCCACGAAATACACCCTGTAAAAACCATAAAGAAACTCCAAAACGAATTTCATGGGTCAATGAAATTAGAAATTCAATTTTAGAAGAAATTAATTGATATTTTATTTCATTTAATATCAATATATGAATGTAATTAAATTTAATGAGTCGATAAAGGAAAGATTTAAATGGAACAATATATAAATTTATTGCAGGGTACACCGCTGTATGAATGGCTAAAGTGGAAACCTGTTCAGGCAATTATTTTAATTTTATTTTCAATTATTTTATCAAAACTGTTTGATTGGATTGTTACATCGTTTTTAACACGATTAACAAAAAAAACAAAAACAACTTTTGATGATAAACTCATTTCAATTTTACACCGTCCAATTTTTTATACCATTTTATTTTTTGGATTTAATGTTTCAATTAATTTATTAGATTTTTCTGAAAAATTTCATTTTACATTATCTGGTATTTTTAAAACATTAACTATATTTATTTGGTCGGCTGTTGGGTTTAGCTCTTTACTCGAAATTTTAAGTTGGTATGCCAAATCTGATAAAACAAATAGATTAATTCGAAAGCGTACACTTCCATTATTTGACAATTTAGGTAAAATCATCATTTTTATTGTTGCCAGTTATTTTATTATGATAAGTTGGAAAATAGATGTTACTGGTTGGCTAGCATCTGCTGGTGTTTTAGGAATTGTTCTTGGCTTGGCGGCAAAGGATACATTAGCTAATTTATTTGCAGGAATATTTATTATGGCAGATGCACCTTATAAAGAAGCTGATTATATAAACTTAGATACAGGAGAACGAGGGTATATTCGTTCAATTGGTTTAAGAAGTACACGAATCATGACCAGAGATGATATTGAAATTACCGTTCCCAATTCAATTATTGCAAATTCTAAAATTGTAAATGAAAGTGGTGGACCGCATGAACATGAACGAATACGAGTTAAAGTAAATGTTGCCTATGGCAGTGATGTTGAACAAGTTAAAAAAATATTAGTAGAAATTGCAGAGAAAACAAATTCAGTAAGAAATAGTCCTATTCCAAGAGTTCGATTTAGAGAATTTCAAGATAGTAGTTTATATTTTCAATTATTATGTTGGATTGAAGAACCTGCATTTAGAGGACGAGTTATAGATGAAATTAATACCGAAGTGTATAATCGATTTAATATAGAAGGTATAAAATTTCCATTTCCTCAACGCACATTGCATATTGCCAATTGGAATGAAAAAAATAATAAAGGGTAAATTTTGATTAAAAAATTAAATTCGTTCTTCATCTTCATTTTAGTCATTTTTTCGTTTATCTATGCTAAACCTCGAATAGCAGTTATTGAATTTAAAGGTGTATTTATTGAAAATTATGTCGCTCAACAGCTTATTTCCTATTTTCAAATGGAATTACACTATTGGACGAGTAATGGAAAAGCAGAAGTTGATTTCATACTTTCCGATGATGATATTTTGTCACTTGAAGCAAAAGCAGGTATAAATACAAAAAGCCGAAGTTTGAAAACTTATATTGATAAATATTCTCCTGATATTGCTTTGCGTACATCACCTAAGAATTTAAATAAAAATGGGGATATTTTAAATATTTCACTTTATGCTCTTTCGCAATTGAAAGACCTTATTCAAGATTAAGTGTATATGAGAATTTAGGTTCTCGCGGATTTACAGATATCCCTTCAATAATCTCATCTTGTTGCTTTCGAATCGATAAAGGTCCATTCACCAGTTTAATAGTTTTCTTTTCGGTCGATAAAATGTAAGCATGAAGCGATGGTATATAATACTGCTTCTGTTTCTCAATTGAATTAATTCTTGATTGTTTCTAATTAACATGTCGATTGATTCGAAATAAATAAATAATAAGTCGATTAATAAGATTTAATTTTGAAATTATTCATTGAAAAAGAAAGTAATCTAAAAGATTCTAAGTTAATATAATAATCTAATTATAAAGTTGCGAATAAAGTTTAGAGCAAATATGGCGAGCATTGGAGATATATCAATACCTATATTAAAAGATGAAGTAATATTCCTGAAAGGTTCTAAAATAGGTTCTGTAACATTAAATATTATCTGTACATATCTGTTATAATGGCTAATTTGAATCCATGATAAAATTACTCTAATAATTATTAAGAATGATAATAGACTAAAAACACTACTTACTAAACTTATTAGATAAAAATTATTCATTGTTAATAGACATTAATTT
>CAZGWH010000031.1:22976-25321 GCA_964529325.1 uncultured bacterium
GATGATAATTTAATAAAATATAAACCACTTGGGAAATTATCAGCATTCCAATTAATTGTATGGTTTCCTGATGATTGTAGCCCATTCGTTAAAGTAGTTAACTTTTGTCCTTCAATATTATAGATATTTAAAGATATATGAGTATCTATAGGTAATCCATAGCTAATAGTAGTTACTGGATTAAATGGATTTGGAAATGCAGGATTAAGTACAAACTGTTCAGGTATAATCTTTATACTTCCAGTAGCTGATTGAACTTCACTTACTAAAAGATTACTAAACCGCTCAAGATTTGCATTTAGATTAATAATTAATCCTGTAGAATATTGATATAGTTTTAATTGTGGAACTTCACCATCTTCGAGGAAGCCTTCAGTTTGCTTACTTATATCTCTTCCCATAATTGGGAGAGTAGTTATGTTTTCTGTATAATGAGCTGAACCTACAAGTACATCATTATTATAAGCTAATATATAATCATTCTCTGATGGTTGTTTATTATCTATAGTAATTTCATTTATAAGGTAAAATGCTTGATTTGTGGATTGAGTAAACTCAAATTCACTGTAATTAGTTGATGAACTTTTACTAAGTGAAATAGATTCACCCACACAACCATCTCCCCATTCAAATGAAGTTGATTCATTGCTATTTAGCCAATATCCTTGTTTGTTCTTTAAATTATTAAGATTACCACTCCAACCATCATCTGTATTAAAAAGACCTAATCCTTGCCCTAAAATGAAGTCAAATCTATCGGGATATTCAGTATTATTAAGTGCATCAAGTGTAAGTGCATCATCAATTCCTGAATATGAAATTAAGTTATTTCCAAAAGATAAATCATAGGTTAAACATTCACCGAGGTAGCCATTTTCTAATGTAAAATACCAGTTGGTTTCACCACTTACATTTAACCAATATCCACTAAAGGCATCAACTTCTGTTAAATTACCACTCCAACCTGATTCAGTATTAAAAAGACCCAGACCTTGACCTAATAAAAAGTTCACTTCTACACCTTGGTTTTCTAATTCAGTTAGTAGTGCTTCGGTATTTGATTGTGTTGGTTTACCTGGAAAACTAATAAGGTTATTACCATAATTTAGTTCAATATTATAAAAACAACTTCCCTCAATTTCAGCATTTACATTATAGTTTACTGCATTAATATCCATACATCCACCCAGTACAAGTTGAACATAATTATCACTTTCATCTGAGGTTGTATTACCAAATTGGTCAGTTGCAGTAACTTTAAACCGACCATTATCTGTATAAATTTCAGGTAAAAGTACAGATTCTAATCCATCGTTTTCTGTGGGTGCTTCCAATGGTTCATAAGATTGTCCAATTGCTTGAGAGAACAATACGGTAATGGGTGTATCTAAAAAGGTATCATCCGTAGCTGACCAACTTACTTCTGTTTCAGCTCCTGCAGGTAAAAGTTCTCCACCATTTGGAGATTCAAGTAGTATCTCAGGGTTTTTACTATCAACGATGGTAATATTAGAAACTTGAGAAAATACAAGTGTACTATCTCCACCACCTGGAATTATTGGATTTCCAATAGTAAAATATCCATCGGAGTAATCAGAAGTATTATTACCAAATTCATCGGTAGCTGTTATCTTTAATCTTACAAATTGTTCATCAATTGATGGTAATGTGGAGTTATAATTACCTGAGTTTTCGATATCCTCTGAAATTGTTGTGTATGGTGTACCAATTCCGATGGATTGTTGAATATTAATTGGACTTAGTCCAAATTGGTCATCCTCAGCAGTCCATTGGATAGGTATAGATTCACCCGAATTATAACTTTCTCCACCATTTGGTGTAGATAAATTAATTGTTGGGTTCTTACTATCTACAATAGTGATATTTGATGGTTGGGTAATAACTAAAGTACTATCACCGCCACCTGGTATTATTGGATTACCAATGGTAAAATAGCCATCAGAATAGTCCGTCGAATTATTACCGAATATATCCGTAGCTGTTGCTTTAATTCTTACAAACTGTAAATCTTCATTAGGTAGTATTAAATTGCTACTTCCTGAATTTCCTATGTTTTCGGTAAGAGAAGTATATGGCTCACCAATTGATTTACTAATTGAGATTTGTATAGGTTGTTCATTAAACGAAGCATCATCTGCCGACCATGTACCACTAATTGTTTCATTTGTACTAAATTGTTCACTTCCATTTGGGTATTGCCAATTAATTGTTGGGTCTTGGCTATCAATAGTTAATACACCCGAGTTTTGCCAAATGGTAATCGTGGAATCTTGTGCATATAAATTAAGTATAAATAATAGTAGTATTAATTTCTTCATTGTTGA
>CAZGWH010000032.1:0-23990 GCA_964529325.1 uncultured bacterium
ATATAGGAAAAAACTGCACCATAAAAAAAGCAAATACAATAACTTGATCCCATCGTTCTCTTTGTGAATTCTCAGGAAAATTAGCAAAGACAATACCAAGTAACACTAATCCCAGAGCTAAAATAAATGAATTCAAAAAATTGTAATTACTCAGTATTTTCGTATAATATTCATTCGACTTGGGGTAAAGCTTAGGAAATTCTGATGAAGGATAGTTATTAATTAAATACAGTATCCGACCACCTATTTTTCTAGGAAAATAATAAGAAATAAGAATTAATTGAGAAAAAATTACGATTAGAAATAGAAACTTTGTTTCCATTTTACCCTCCAGAATTATTTTATTTTTTCATTACATTACTAAATGCAATCCGTATTTCTGAATCTGTTGCACCAGTGTCTCGCAAATTTTTAATAGTATCAGTTAATTTAGATGTGACTATTGCATTCAAATCAGAATTGCAGTTCACTTTTGCATCTGCATGAATAAATGTCCCGCGATAACCTTTGGAAACAATAACAGAATCTCGGATCAAATGTTTATATGCCTTTGCCACAGTATTATGGTTTAGATTCAGATCATTTGCCAATTGCCGAACCGAAGGCAGTGCGTCACTAGGATTTAAAATTCCACCTGCAACAGCCTTTTTAATTTGGTTAATAAGTTGAGAATAAACGGGGACCGAATCAGTGGTGTTTATAATTATATCCATAAACTCAATATTTCATTGTACTGCATGTCCTAATAGTACAAATAAAATTATACATAAAAAAAGAAATAAAAATAATAATGAATTTTTCTTTATATTGTAGTTTAAAGAACTTTGTTTAAATGAGGTATAAATTAATCCTAAATGAACAGCAATTGAACCGCTTTAGGTTTACTCCACTACAAAATTTAATCGTAGCTCCTGACCAAAATCAGGATTAAAGGAATATAATTCTTCACCATTCATTGATACAAATTTTACAATGCCATTAATTCCAACTAAATTGGGGTTTGAGTTGCGATACCACCAATGAACAGAAATGCCATCTTCCATTAAATCCTTAAATAAAAATTGATAACATCCTTTTTCTAAATCAATATCATAATTATATTCAGTATCATCTTTAAATTTATCACTTGAATAAAATATTTTACCATCTATATTTGAAATCGTAAATGAATTTTCCCGTGCTCTATTTATATTATTCGTATTTATTTTTAATTGAAATATAGTAGGAAAAACAATTGGTTTTTCAGCAATTGATTCTAATTTATTATTTCTTAAATTCTCATCACCCATTCCATTTGGTGATCGTAGTTCAACTGAAAATTGAGTATTTTTTTCGAAATAATTCAAACTAACTGATGATAACTCCAATGTATCTCTTTCTAAAAAACCTAAGTTTCCAATCCATGAATAATATGATTTTCTTTTTCCATCAAATCCATAAATAATATCTATCATTTTTAAATTAAATTTACCAGAATTTTGAATGATAATTTTAGGATTACCACAATTGGGATTTATTCGGCTATATTTATCTTGACTACTTGGAGAAATTATATCCACAATTTCTGCGTCCAATAAAAAATTAGGTGGACCATAACTAATTAATTGATGAGTCATTCTAAAAGTACCTTCTTTTTCACCTTCATCATCATAATTTTGAATTCCATAATCTAGGCGAATTGTATCTCCAGGAGTAACGAATGGCGTGAGCTCAAATAATTTTTCATCTACAATTGTTCCGGGGCACCACCCTGCTCTATCAAATGGCCAAGTCCCACCTTGTGGATAAATAGGATTATTTCCACAATCTGTCCACACATTCCATCGGAATAATTGCCAGCCATCGATGAACCAAGTATGTGTTTTACTATCCCACTCACAGCAATTCCGTGGTCCTTCATGTCCGTGACCCGAAATAATAGATTTTATTTGAAATCCTTCGGCTTTAGAATTTAGAATAATTTCTTTCTCTTTTAATAAACTATCATCCGCTAAAAACCCATAATTATAATTATCGTGAGGGTAAATATTTTCAATTGAAATAACATCTCTTGGTGGCGTACCTTCAATAAAATGAAATTTTAAATCCAATAATTCTTGATTATTTCCAGCAGTAAGATTTAAATCACCATTTAAAATGGGTGCATAATCTGAAATATCATAAACCCATTGCCACCCCTTTTCACCATTTAATTCTAAGCGTTTTCCATAAGGGGTTACAAAACTTCCTAAACAAAATTGCTCAGTTGTATCTCCATTTGGAACATTTACAAAAGTACTCCAAATATAATCCCATTCTCCACAAGCGAATTTATCACCTTCAGTTAAAGAATCACATTTCAAAGTTTGAACCATTAATATTTTAGACCATTGTTTATTTGAATTTGGAAAGGGTACAATTGTATTATACTGTGCATTCCAACCATTTGGACTTAAAGTTTTAAATGTTATTGGATGAATAGTTAATGTATCACAAAAAGAAATTGTTATCAATAGAATAGAAGTGATTATTTTTAACATTATATACCCTTTAGAATTAAAATTACATAAATATTCGTCATTTAATTTTCATTTAAATCTCAGCTGAATATAGCTAATTTCCAATTTTCTAATTTTTGCTCAAAAGTATAGGATGCATTTGCTGGGCTTGTTGATAGCATTGTGAAATATTTAATACCATTAATTCTTTTTAAATGCTTATGATATAATTTTTCAGCTTTTTGGCCATTAAAAATTATTTTTTGAATGGAGGGGTTTATTTCAATTAATTCTACTACCTTATTAGGGTTTTCTTTTTGAATATCCGAATCTAAGCTTCCCTTACGATAACATGATTGGCATACATCCCAAAGAGCAATTTTATTATTCTTTAAAAATTCTATTTTATCGGAATAATCAATAATAAAATTTGAATTAAATAATTGAAATATTATCTTCCAAAATGAATTTTGTGGATGGGCATAGTATTGATTTTGAAGAAGTGACACCTTCCCTGGCATTGTACCTAAAATTAAATATTTAGGATTATCCCCTATAATAGTTGAAAAGGATTTAGAATAATCCTTTGAATTCATTTAATTAAAATTTACTCAGATTTTTTTCTTTTCTTGGAACCACTTTTTTTTCCTCGCCAATTTCCACTCGGATTCTTTTGACCTCTTTTTCTGTTACCCCCTCTATTTCCTTTTCCTCGACCTCTTTTTCTACTTGAATCCTCATTAGAGTCTGTTCTTGAAGTTACAGGCTTTTCACTTGCAGGTTCAATTGAAATTGGTACACCTTCAAAATCCATACCATTTAAATTTTTAATAAGTAATGATTTTTTACTTTCTTCTAATTCAAAAAATGAAAATTTCTTCATAATTTCAATCTTTCCAATTACGGCATCTCCCGAACGAAGACCTTCATTTATTAATCCCATTAACCGGTTTGGATTTAAATTATTTTCAGAACCAACATTAATATAAAATCTTGAAAAAGGAGTTCGTCTTCGTTCACCACGACTCTGTCTCTCTCTTTTATTTTTATTTCCTCGTTCTTTCGGCATATTTGATTTTACATTAACATCACGCGCATTTTTATAATAAGCTAAAAATCTATTAAATTCAGCCGAAACAAAATGTTTAATTAAATTTTCTCTATCTAAGGATTCTAATTTTTCATAAATTTCGGGTAAAAATTGCTCAATTTGGTAATTATCTACTTCAACTTTTTTAATTTTATCAATTAAAGATAATAACTGTTTTTGGCAAATATCTTTTCCACTCGGCACAAGTTCTCTTGAAAAATTAATTCGTGCTTTTTTCTCAATATCTTTAATTTTATACATTTCTCGTGTATGTGTAATTGCAATTGAGATACCACTTTTCCCTGCTCTACCTGTTCGCCCACTTCGATGTACATAAATTTCAGACTCATCAGGTAAATTATAATTTATTACATGAGTTAAATCGTTTACATCTAATCCTCTTGCTGCAACATCTGTTGCAACTAACATTTGTAATTGGCGTTTTCTAAATCGCCCCATTACTTCATCTCGTTGAGCTTGAGATAAATCACCATGAATTGCATCGGCATTATAACCATCATGCATTAATTTATTGGCAATATCTTTTGTTTCTCGACGAGTTCTACAAAATGTGATTCCATAAATATTAGGATTCATATCTGCAATTCGCTTTAACACTTCATAACGATCTTTTGCCTGTACCATGTATAGAAGATGCTTCAAATTATCTGCACCCATATTTACTCTTGCAACAGACATTTCTATAGGGTTATTCATATATTGCTGTGTTATTGCAATAATTTTTTTAGACATTGTTGCCGAAAACAATAATGTTTGTTTGTCTTTTGGTGTTTGAGCTAAAATATCTTCCATATCTTCTTTGAAACCCATTGTAAGCATTTCATCTGCTTCATCAAGAATTACTCGCTCAATATTTGATAATGTAAGTTTTTTACGACGAACCATATCTTTAGTTCTTCCTGGTGTTCCAATTACAATATGAGCACCTTTTCTCAAGGCTCGTAATTGTTGATCTACTCCTGCACCACCATAAATTGGAACTACATTTAATCCATCAATAAATTTAGCATAACTTGCTAAATCCTTTGAAATCTGTACGCATAACTCCCGTGTAGGACATAGAACCAATGTTTGCGGATATTTATTTTTTATTTCAGTTAAATGTATTGAAGGTAAACCAAATGCAGCAGTTTTACCTGTTCCCGTTTGAGCAGTGGCAATAATATCTTGATTTGAAGATAATAGATGTGGGATTGTTTTTGCCTGAATTGGGGTTGGCTTTTCAAATCCTAATTCTGCAATTGCCTTAAGTATCTCTGGACTTAAATCAGAGTCTGTAAATCGTTTCATATTTTTCTTTATTATTTGATTAGAATATTGTGTGGTATGATATTATCAAAATGAAAATTGCACCTCTCCGTATGGAAAATTTACTATTTTCTTGATAATCTATAATACAGCCGTTTATGAAGATAAAACTAAGTTTAATTTGTATATCATCGTGACATAAATTTACTTTTCTATTTTATCAAAAGAAGTGACAATACCTTTAATCAAAGATGAGCTAAATCCATGATGCTCCATTTCATTTAACCCTTCTATTGTACACCCTTTTGGAGTTGTCACTTTGTCAATTTCAAATTCAGGATGTTGCCCGCGTTTTATGAGTAATTCTGAAGCCCCTTTTACTGTATGAGTTACAATCTCACTAGCTGTTTTCGCATCAAAGCCAATTTGAATTCCACCTTGAATCATGCCTCTAATAAATCGTAATACATAAGCAATTCCACAGGCACCTAAAACAGTTGATGCATTCATTAAATTTTCATCAATTAAAATTGTTTTACCAATTGAATTAAAAATCTGTTCAACCAAATCAATTTTTGTAGAATCAATTGAATTAGAACAAATACAAGTCATCGACTCACCTACATTAGCACCCGTATTTGGCATAGCTCTAAAAATTGGGACTGAAGAAGTAAGATTATTTTGAATTTCATCAATTGAAATTCCTGTAGCTAATGATATTATTATATGTTTTTTGGCATTAATGTCATCATTTAATTCTTTTAATATTTCCAAAATATTATATGGTTTTAATGCAAAAATAATGATATCAGAGTTTTTTAGTGCACGGCTATTATTACTACTTACATCAATACCTTTATTTTTCAAATATTCTAAACATTCAAAGTTTCGCCTTGTAATACTAATGTTTTTAGGATTAATCATCGGGTTTGCTAGTAATCCATTTAAAATTGATAGCCCTAAGTTCCCACAACCAATAATTGCTATTTTTTTATTTTTCATTTTTATTATTTATTTCAATTTTCAGATAATATATTTTAAACCTAATCGAATTAACATTTTACCAATAATTGGAATATTTTTTTTATTATTGGGGGGATATTTTATGTTTTTATATAAAAAAATTAAACGATAAAAATATAATGTATAAAAAATGTCATTAATATGGCTGTTTTAAAATACTAAATCAAACATGTTCAATTGGTAAGTAGAAAATAGAATGCAATACTACAAATTAACAAAAAAAGCCTCTAAAAAGAGGCTTTAAATATATTAATGATAGGAATTAAGTTAGAATTTAATTTTCAGATAATAAATTAAACTCTTCTCTTTTATTTTCAAACCAAGTCTTCATATCATCTGGTGATTTCATTAAATTCTGCATTTCATTCATTGCTTTAAGATGTGCGTCATCACCTTTTTGAAACATTTCCATTCCATGTTTTTTACTCATTTCTGAAATTTCATCAAACGAATCTGCACTAAATAATTTATCACATGCACCACCTAATTGCTTACAAGTCATTGTTTTCATAAACTCTCCTATTAAATATAATTAAAAAAATCATTATTTAAGGTTAAATACCTTTTACCTTAATTTTTATTTTTCCAATAAACCCTTTGTCTAACTTTACCTCTACAAAATGACTACCATCTGTTTTAATTGCTTCAGGAATTTCTATTTCTTTCTTGGCAACATCAAATCCTTTTTCAGCAATTGCATCGGCTATCATTTGTGAAGTAACAGAACCAAATAATTTTCCTTCTTCACCTGCTTTTAGTTCAAATTTTAATGTTAATTTATTTAATTGTTTAGCTAAAGATTCTAAATTTGAACGGTTTTTAGCATCTTGAATTGCAATTTGTTCAAGTTCTACTTTTAATCGTTCAATATTTTTCTTTGTTGCAACTTCAGCAATTCCTTTTGGTATCAAATAGTTTCGTGCAAATCCATCTTTTACAGAAACAGCTTCACCAGCATTTCCTAGTTTTTCATAAGCTTGTTTTAATATTATTTTCATGTGTTCTCCTTAATGATGACGAATATCGTAGGTATATGGTAAAAAAGCTATATTTCTAGCTCTTTTTATTTCTTTACCCAATTTCCGTTGATGTTTTGAACATACACCTGTTACAAATCCTGGAATAATTTTTCCTTGTTCGGTAATAAATTTTCGTAGAATTTTATATTCTTTATAATTAATATTTGTATCACGGTTTTCACAGAAGGTACAAATCTTTTTGGAATTCATAAATGCCATTTTCTCTCCTATTCTTCTTTTGCTTCTGCGGTTTCAGAAACAACCTCTTTTGATGAACCTTCATCAGAGCCTTTATCTTCTGTTAGTTTATCTTCAAAAGATGCCTCTGTTGATTTTATTTCAGCTTCTTCTGTAGAAGATTCTGTATTTTTATCATCTGTTTTATTTTTAGATGGTCTAGTTAAGCCTGAGATTTGATCTTTTACATCTTCAGTTTGTTCTTTTACCTCAGATTCATTTATACTAATAATCATTTGTCTTAAAATATTTGGATTATGCTCCATATCAAGACTAAACTCATTATTTTTTAAACCATTTGAATTATATTGAACTAAAATATAAGTTCCAAATTTTTGCTTTGCAATAGGATATGCCATTCTTTTTTTACCAATTACTTTAGTATAAAGAACTTCACCACCTTTTTCTTTTATAATCTTTTCTGTTTCTAAGATTAAATCATGTAAACGCCCCAATTCTAATATTGGATGAACGATATACATTGTTTCATAAAAATTCATTTATTCTCCTTTTTATTATTGTATTAATAATGGTGCAATCACTAATGATACAACCGACATTAATTTAATTAATATATTTAATGATGGGCCTGAAGTATCTTTAAATGGGTCGCCGACAGTATCTCCAACAACTGCAGCTTTATGTCCTTCTGAACCTTTACTCAAATTCACATCATCAACTTCAACACCTTCTTCGATCATCTTTTTAGCATTATCCCAAGCACCTCCTGCATTAGACTGAAAAATTGCCATTAAAACACCACATACTGTTACTCCTGCAAGTAGTCCACCTAATGTTTCTGGACCAAATACAAAGCCAACAATTACCGGTGAGATTATTGCTAATATTCCAGGTAAAACCATTTCTTTAATTGCAGCATCCGTAGAAATTTCAACACATCTTCCATGATCTGCTTTTGTTAAACCTAATTCGTAAACTGCTCTATCATCATCTGACCATGTTGAAGAATCACCTTTACCCATTACAGCCAAAGCTGCTTTTAATTCTGGAATATCTCTAAATTGCCTTCTTACTTCTTCAATCATAGACATCGCAGCTCTACCTACAGCTCCCATAGCCATCGATGAAAAAACAAACGGTAACATTCCGCCAACAAATAACCCTGCCATTACCATTGGGTTTGAAATATCAATTGAATCAATTTTACTTTTAACCATAAATGCAGCAAATAATGCTAATGTTGTTAAGGCTGCAGAACCGATTGCAAATCCTTTTCCAATAGCAGCTGTTGTATTTCCTACCGCATCTAATTTATCCGTTTTCTCTCTAACATCCGCAGGAAGTTCAGCCATTTCAGCAATACCACCCGCATTATCAGAAATAGGTCCATACGCATCAACAGCTAATTGGATACCTGTATTTGCAAGCATACCCAAAGCAGCCATAGCAATACCATATAAACCTGCAAAATGATGTGCACCAATAATTGCACCTGCAATAATCAAAATAGGTATCGCCGTTGATTGCATTCCTACACCTAAACCTGCAATAATATTTGTAGCTGGACCAGTTAAGGATTGTTTAACAATAGACATTACTGGTGAAGTCCCAGTTCCTGTATAATGTTCTGTAATCATACCAATTCCTAAACCTGAAACTAATCCAATAACTGTTGCATAGAAAACACCCATACTTGTAAAAGTGTCTCCACTTTGAATAAACTCTGAAGGAAGAAATTTATGAATTAAAAAATAAATAACGGCAATCATAATTACTGAACTTCCAAATTCACCCATATTAAGTGCTTTTTGTGGGTCACCACCTTCTTTCACAGATACCATAAATGTACCAATAATTGAAACAATAATTCCTGAAGCTGCAATAAAAAGAGGTAGTAAAACAAAATTTAAATCTGTATTGCCAGATACTAAGATAGTTGCTCCTAAAACCATAGAACCAATTATTGAGCCAACAAAAGATTCAAATAAATCAGCACCCATTCCAGCGACATCACCCACATTGTCACCCACATTATCTGCAATAGTAGCAGGATTTAATGGATGATCTTCTGGAATTCCAGCTTCAACTTTCCCAACTAAATCCGCACCAACATCCGCAGCTTTAGTATAAATACCACCCCCAACTCGTGCAAATAATGCAATAGAGGAAGCACCAAGTGAAAACCCAGATAATACATTTAATGTTCTATCTAAAGAATCAAAATGTGATGAGTAAAACATAAATAATCCACCTAAACCTAAAACACCTAATCCTACTACACTTAGACCCATTACAGATCCACCGACGAATGCAACATTTAATGCTTTTGCAAGACTTGTACGAGCTGCATGTGTTGTTCGATTATTTGCTTTAGTTGCTACTTTCATTCCAAGATAGCCAGCAAATGCAGATGCAAAAGCACCCACAACAAACGATAAAGATATTAGTGACGATGAGTCTTCTTTCCCAGAATTTGCAACACCTAATAAAATTGCAACTGCAATTACAAATACGGTCAAAACTCTATATTCTGCTTTTAAGAATGCCATTGCACCATCTGCGATACTAGCACCAATCTGTTTCATTCTATCAGTACCTTCATCCTGTTTAGAAATCCAACTTGTTTTCCAAAATGCATAGACCATAGCTAATACACCAGAAGCAATTATTAAAAAATTATTTTCCATTTAACCCTTTCCTTAATTAACGGATTTTTTATTATACTTATTCATCGTTTCCTGAATCGAATGATTCAGCGAAAATTTTAAAGATTCACAAGTAAAATTAACTGTTTCTTGTACAGTTTCTTGTTCATCTTTCCTAAACTTTCTTAACACAAACTTTTCAGATGGCCTCATTTGACCATCATTTGCAATTCCCATCTTGATCCGTGGGAAGATATGACTACTTAAATGATAAATCACATCTTCAATTCCTCTATGCCCAGCAGACTTTCCTTTTTCTCTGAAACGAATTGTTCCTAAAGGTAAATCAATGTCATCATAAATTATTGTTAAATCACTTATATGAATTTTAAAATAATCAATTGCTGATTTCACAGCATATCCACTATTATTCATATAAGTTGTAGGTTTAATTAATATTAATTCTGGATTAACCTTTGAGTAAACATACTCACCCCTACCTGCTTTATAAACTGCTGAATGTTGCTCAGCCAATTTATCAACAACCATAAAACCAAAATTATGACGAGTTCCCGAATATTTATCTCCAGGATTTCCCAGACCAGCAATTGCCTTCATTATTCTTTATCAGATGAACTTTCTTCAGCATCACTTTTTTCACCATCTGAATCATCAAAAGTAAATTCATCATCTTCTACAACTTCAGTTTCAAGATCAGAGTCACTAATTCCATGTGTAATTGATACAACAACTAAATCTTCAGAGGATGTAATTTCAACATCTTTAGGGGCAGTTACATCTTTAACATATAAACTTTCATTGATACCAATTTCAGTAACATCAACTTCTATGAACTCAGGAATTTTAGTTGGTAAACATTTGATTTCTATATCATTTAATGATTGAGTTAAATGACCACCATCAACGGAAACACCTTTTGCTGTTCCTACTATATGCAGGGGTACCTTAATATCAATTTTTTCTTTTAAAGAAACACCATATAAATCAATATGTAATATCGCATCCGTTACAGGATGATATTGAACTTCTTTAAAAATTACATTTCTTAATTTACCACCAACACTCACTTGATAAAGATGTGCACCTGACTTAAATGCACTTAATAATTCTGAATCAATCATATAAAAAGGAAGACTACTTTTACTATCTGATGAATAATAAACACCAGGAATTTTTCCTTCTTTTCTTAAATTTCTCACATCTCGAGATTTCATCTCGTCTCTTTTATGTACTTCTATTTTATAAGCATCTGCCATAATAAATTCCTTCTTTAAAAATGAAACATAGAACTTAACGAATGACCCGAGTCAATCCGTCCAATTGATTCGCCAAAAACTTTAGCGACGGAGATAATCTCCAATTTATCAAATTTTTTCTCTTTAGAAACAACTAAAGTATCACATACAACTACTTTATTAATTGGTGCTTCAGAGAGTCTTTTTACAGCTGGGCCAGATAATATTGGATGCGTTGCAACACAAGTTATATCAATCGCTCCATTTTCCATCGCAGAATGTGCTGCATTACAAATTGTACCCGCAGTATCAATCATATCATCAATAATCATTACATGTTTATCTCTTAAATCACCGACAAGATTAACAACCTCTGTTTTATTTGCTTTTGGTCTTCGTTTATCAATTAAAGCAAATCCAACACCCAAACTTTTTGCATAAGCTTGACTCATTTTTGCAGAGCCAACATCTGGTGCTAATACAACACCATTATTTTCATTAAGCTGTAAACTTTTTAACCGATCAAATAAAGCTATGCGAGAATACAAATGATCAAATGGAACATTTGCAAACCCTTGAATTTGTGCTGTATGTAAATCCATGCAAATAATTCTTGAAACACCAGCAGCCTCAATCATATCTAACATTAAACGAGCTGAAATTGGCACCCGAGGTCTATCTTTTCTATCTTGACGACCATATCCAAAATATGGAATAACTGCAATTACATTTTTAGCTGATGCTCTTCGTGCGGCATCTAGCATTAATAATAATTCTAAAAAGTTTTCGGCAGGAGGATTTGTGGATTGAATAATATAAACATCCTCATTTCGGATATTTTCTTCGAATGCCACATGAATTTCACCATCGCTAAAATCGTGAATATTCACATCACCAATAGGAATTCCTAAATAATCAGTAATTCCTTCAGCAAGTTTTAAATTTGATCTTCCGCTAAATACTTTCATAACCTATGCTGGGGGACAGGGAGTCGAACCCCGATTCCATGGACCAAAACCATGTGTCCTACCATTGAACGATCCCCCAGTATTTTTTTTGCTGGGGCGGGTGGACTCGAACCACCAACAGTCTGATTAACAGTCAGATGCAACTGCCAATTGTGCTACGCCCCAATAAAAACTAAATATTGTATTATCAACAATTATATTTAAATATTGGTTTCGAAAGTGCGGTAAGTACCCGAAAATTGTTTTCGGATTTTATTAAGATCAATAGTTTGATCGTAAATACCATACACAGTCGAACCACTGCCCGACAAACCAGCAAACAATGCATTCCCATTTTTTAGGGTTTGAATTATCTCCTCGATCTCTGGATATGTTGATTTTACGACTTTTTCAAAGTCATTTTCAAATAACCGCCATTTTACTGGCGTTTCTAAGGGTGCAAATTTAGTGATATCTTTTTTAACATTCAAAAACTTATTTACATTTTTATATGCCCATATTGTAGAAATAGAAAAATTAGGACATATAAGCATTATTTTTTTGTCTTTAATAAAATCAGAGTTTATAGGAGTTAATATTTCTCCTATACCTGTTGCATGTTGAACTCCTCCATTTATGAAAAAGGGAACATCTGCTCCTAATTTCATGGCAAGTGAATACATTTCTTTCATCGATAAATTCAAACCCCATAATTGGTTAAGTGCTTTTATAGTTATTCCTGCATTACTTGAACCTCCTCCTAAACCAGCACCAATTGGAATTTGTTTAATTAAATGAATTTTATATCGAGAAAAATCACCCTTAATTTTTGATTGTAAAATTTTATAAACTTTATGAATCAAATTTGACTCATCTGTAGGAACTTTAATTCCTTCTGTCGTCAATTTAAAATTATCCGATTCGATAAATTGTATTTTGTCTCCAAATTCAAGTTCACAAAAAATTGTATCTAAATTATGATATCCATCTTCTCGTTTATTTAGAATTCGTAACCCCAAATTTACTTTTGCGGGTGAATTGAATATATATTTAATTTGTTTCATAGTAAAAAATTAAAGTTTATTATAAATATGGTAAAAAATAATATTCCAAAATTTAATATAAAGATTTTCATATTTTAACATAAGTATTTTTTAATAAATTGATTATATTATTCATGATAAAATTTATTAAATATTGTTTTATATTTTATTTAATTATTTTAATTTTTATTGGGTGTAAACAGAAATTTCTATCTCGTCCATTAGAAGAATTAGACAATCAAATAAAACTTCAACCACATAATACAATCAATTTACAATTTGATCAAATAATTTTAAGCGTCCAAAGTACAGGGGAAATTGATGGTATTTCTCATGAGGTAAGAGATTCTACTTCAAATAATTCTACCGAATTTGCAATTTACCAAACAGGTTTATGGGTTGGAAGTGAAACTGATACAAACCATTTTGCAAATATTGCCTGGGTTGGCTCTTCCCCTCGAAGCAATTATACTACAATATCAAAAAATGATTCACTAGGTGTTTTTTTATTAGAACAAAATATGATTGATAATGAATTTATTAATTGGCCAACTGAAAAAGGTTTTCCTATGGATATAAATGGAATGCCTAAAATTAAGGGAGATATAATGACATGGTCAGCATTACAATCTGATTCAATCCCAATTTCACCTCTATCTCAACCTCATATTAATTTAGAATTTACACATTCAGTTTGGGGATATTTAGATTCTGATTATTCAAAAACAATTTTTCAAGAATATTCAATAACGAATATTAGCCATAAAATAGTTGATAATATTTTCATTGGATTTCATACTGATATTGATATTAATGGTAATAATAATTCTACAGGATATGACTCAACCAGGGCATTAGTTTATACATATTCCACGAATGAAGAAAATGAAACATTCGTAGCGGGATATACATTTTTAAAATTTAATAATGAAACAATTCCAACTGAAATAGTAAATAATCATCGATTATTACGGAAAAATACACCTAACGATGAATGGAATGAATATGGAATTATTGGCCCAGAACAAATTATTTTTGCACTAAAAGGATTGTCAAATTCGGGACAACCGATGATAAACCCTATATCAGGGAATAAAACTAAATTTGCTTTTACTGGAAACCCAATAACTCAAACAGGTTGGATTGATGAAAGTTTAGATGTAAGAAGCCTGTTAAATATCAATGAATTTTCATTATATCCAAATTCCACAGTTCATATAACAATAGTTATAACAATTGCGGGTGGAAATAATTTAGAAAATGCAATAATTAATCTAAAAAATAAAATTGATAATATTCGTTTAACTACTGAGTTATGGGAATAATTAGTATTTTACTTATGTATAAATTCAACTATTAAATGAGTTTCCTTATTGCTAAATATTCAATTACTGCTTTTATCATTGTTATTATTTCAGAAATAGCAAAACGACATTCTAAACTAGGTGCTTTAATTTCATCACTTCCACTAATTACAATAATGGTTATGGTTTGGCTTTATATTGAGAATCAAAATATAGAGAAAATTAGCAAACATGCATATTTTACATTTTGGTATGTACTTCCAACAATGCCAATGTTTTTATTTTTACCTTGGATATTATCTAAAGGAATTAACTTTTGAGTTGCACTTATAATTTCAATAATACTCACATTATGTTGCTTTATTTTAACAGCAATTATAACTAAAAAACTAGGAATTGAATTAATATCATAATATGAAAAATACAATTGAAGAAATAATAAAGGATTATTATAACGCATGGGTTAATAATAATAAAGAAAGGGTAAATTTAATATTATCTGATAATCTAATATTTAAAAGCCCAAATGAAGAATATACTTCTGCAAGTCAATTTATTGATTCTTGTTGGAAATATGCGACTCATTTCAAATCATTTAACATAATAGAAGGTATATATTCTAATCAAACTGCGTATATTTTATATAAAATGGGAAACATGTATATAGGTGGATTAATTAAAACTAAAAATAATAAAATCACAGAAATCTATGTAACATTCAACCCAACAATTTAAATTAAAGGGAATAATACTAAAATGAAATGTCCAAATTGTGAAATGAAAATAAATGATATGAATATTAAATTTTGCCCAAAGTGTTCACAAAATATTTATGATTCTTCAATAAATGAATTGTATATCATTGATATTGCTCATAATGGTGAAGATTGGTTTGAAGCAAAAGAAAAAATACTTGATGGCGTTAATATGGCAATAAAGGGAAATTATAAGGGGTTAAAAGTTATCCATGGTCGAGGAATTGAAAAAGGACATACGAACATAATAAAACAAAAAGCTGTTCCATATCTCAGGAGAATAGCAATAAAATATAATTCAAAATGTGTAATAGATAAACAGACTAATGGGGCACATATTTTATATTTTAATTAATGTTATTTTTGTTTCTTCCCCCACGAATCTCTTAGCCCAACGGTTTTATTAAAAATAGGATTATTACTTGTAAAATCTTTATCTGCACAAAAATAACCAATTCTCATAAATTGATAATATTCCCCTATTTTTGCATTTATTAATGAAGGTTCTACTTTGCAATTATTATTTATCGAAAGTGAATCTGAATTTATATTATCTAGAAAACTTTTTCCATCTTCTACTTTCTCAGGTGATTCATTTAAAAATAAAGAATCATATAGACGAACTTCTGCATTTAATGCATGTTGAACTGAAACCCATTGCAAGGTACCTTTCACTTTACGCCCATCATCCGACCAACCACCTTTAGATTTTGGATCATAAGTACAATGAATTTCAATAATTTCATCATTTTCATTTTTTACAACATTTTCACAAGTAACATAATATGCATGCTTCAACCTCACTTCTCTGCCTAAACCTAATCTAAAAAACTTTTTTGGAGGATCTTCCATGAAGTCAGATTTGTCTATATAAATTTCTCGAGAAAACGGTACTTTTCGTTTTCCAGCAGATTCATCTTCGGGATTATTTACACAATCCACTTCTTCGGTTTTATTTTCTGGATAATTTGTAATTACAATTTTTAATGGATTAAGAATTGCCATTACTCGAGTTGCCTTTTTATTTAAATCTTCTCGTAAACTATGGTCTAATAATGCAATGTCAGAAACTCCATTTCGCTTCACAACACCTGTTTTATCTACAAAATTTCTAATTGATTCAGGAGTATAACCGCGTCGTCGCAATCCAGACAATGTAGGCATTCGTGGATCATCCCAACCTGAAACATGGTTATCATCAACAAGTAATTTTAACTTTCGCTTACTCATTACGGTATAATTAATATTCAATCGTGCAAATTCAATTTGTTGTGGATGAAAGACTTCAAGCTGTTCTAAAAACCAATCATATAAAGGGCGATGCGCTTCAAACTCTAATGTGCAAATAGAATGAGTAATACCTTCAATTGAATCTTCAATTCCATGAGCCCAATCATACATTGGATAAATACACCATTTATTTCCTGTTCGATGATGAGTGGCGTGCAATATTCGATATAAAATTGGATCTCTTAAATTAATATTGGGTGATGACATATCAATTTTAGCTCTTAACACCTTCTCGCCATTACCAAAATCACCATTTTTCATTTTTTGAAAAAGATCTAAATTTTCTTGAATTGTACGAGATCTAAATGGACTATCTACTCCAGGTTCACTTAAAGTCCCACGAGTTTCTCTAATTTGATTGCTAGATTGGTCATCTATATATGCTTTATCTAATTTTATCAATTTAATAGCATAATCGAACATTTGATCAAAATAATCGGAAGCATAAAGTGGTCCATTTTTCCAATCAAATCCCAGCCAACCTACATCTTCAATTATTGAATTAACAAATTCATCTTCTTCTTTTACAGGATTTGTATCATCAAACCTCAGATTACATTTACCATTATAATCTTGAGCAAGACCAAAATTTATACATATCGATTTTGCATGACCAATATGTAAATATCCATTGGGTTCTGGTGGAAAACGAGTATGAATACGACCATCATTTTTTCCATTTTTTAAATCTTCGGTAATAATTTCACGAATAAAATTTGTTTGTTTTTGTTCTTCTGTCATTTATTTCCTTTTACTAACCACTATTAATTTAAATTTTATTTAGGTGCAGATGAAAATGAAAAATCCGATTCCTTATATCCAAACAATAAAATTATTTTATTACAAAGTTGAATTATGTCTTTTCCTGAAATTCCAGTTTCTACATAATATATTGAATTTTTTATTTTTTGAGGAGAACGAGGTATTTCATCTTTTTTATAAGAAAAATATGGGTTTTTTCTACCATATAATTTTAAAAATTTATTATGCTCATTAGAATGTTTTTTTGCGATTAAACTACACAAATCTAATAACAATCCTTTCCAAGTAGAAACTACATATTGCTGATTTAAAAAAATAAAATATTTAGGTTTATGAAATGTAATTTTTCTACATGACAACTTTTCAACATGTATAGTTTTAATTACTTGCTGTTTTACAATTTTTTTAGGTAATTCAGCATTTTGCTTTATATCTTGTTTAAGGAATTGTTCTGCTTCTCCTAATGAAATTATTACCCCTCTCAATTTTACACATTCAATTAATGCCTTAGGTAGAGAAAAATATGGAGGAGATTGTGTCAAATCTCTAGCTTTAAAAACTTCATCTCTCATAAGTCTTTTTTTTAAAGATGATTTTAAATAGTTTTCAGCTTCTAGTTTAGCCCGTCCTGAAAAAACTTTTTTTTTGGAAAGAAATACATCAAAATTTAACTCTATATCATCTAAATCATCTTTTAATAAATTGATGGTCTTAAAATGCTTTTGAGAAAATGTTCCTCTAGATTGAGGATAATAAAAACGCCAAATTTGCCCATCTGTTAAAATTGCAAATAGAGCAGTATTATTTTTATTATAATCTCTTAATTGAATTTCACCTTTAACTATATTACCACCTTGTAATTTCCCTAAAGCTTTTATCTCAATATATACAAAAGGCATCCCATCTTTTCCTATTAAAGCAATATCAACTTTTCCTTTTTCATTTTCTTCTGGAACCGCAATAAATTCAGTTGCTACTTCTTTAGGATTCCAGATATCCCATCCTATTTTTTTAAGTATTCTTCCAATTAAAGAAAACCTAATATTTTCCTCATTTTTATAATGACCATTTTTAATATATTGAATAATTTCTTTTAATGTATTTTTCATAATAATTCCTTTTTATCTAAACCATTTTCTAATATTTCCAGTTTTCACTAATATTTTTTATTGGTAAAACGGTAATATTTTCAGTAAGTTGATAAATTTCAGACCCTGGATAAATTACCCATAAATGAGATAAAGATAAATCATTAATTGCAATATTCATGGACTTTGTTAATTTTGGAGCATCAGAATATTTAAATTCAATACCCCATTTTTTTCCTTTTGCCTGCCAATATAAATCTAATTCAGCACCATTATGAGTTTTCCAAAAATAAATGGAATTAGCTTGATTTTTTATTGACATAATTGAAATTTCTATTGCAAATCCTTCCCAAGATGCTCCCAATTTTGGATTTGATTGCAATTGTTCAATGTTTTCTATTGATAATAAACTATGGAAAATACCTGAATCTCTTAAGTATATTTTAGGTTGTTTAACTAATCGTTTACCAATATTCACATACCAAGGCTGTAAAATACGAATCATAAATGTGCCTTCAAGTATATC
Source organism: uncultured bacterium (assembly GCA_964529325.1). GTDB lineage: Bacteria > Fidelibacterota > Marinisomatia > SCGC-AAA003-L08. The sequence continues at coordinate 18,693 of CAZGWH010000032.1, forward strand.
TATATATTTTCGCACTGTCATATCTGAAATACCAAAAGACCTACCTAGTTCTGAATAGTTTAATAATTGACCATGATAATGGGATATCATCATCCAAAACCTTCTCATTGTATTTGCTGGTATTTTTATTCCCAATGCAGGAATATCTCGTTCCAAGAAAGTTGAAATGTATTGCTCTCGCCAAGTTAAGCTTATTTTATTATTTTTGGCTAAAATAGAAGATGGAAACCCTCCTCTGCTCCATAAATTATATAAATTTTCTTTACCAAGTTCATGAATTTTAAATCCACTTAATTCATAATATGCAATTCGACCAGCAAGGGATTCAGAACTTTGCTGAATTAAATCTCGTGATGCACTGCCAAGAATTAAATATTTTTGATTTGGAAAATTATCAACAAGATAACGGAGTATAGGGAAAATTTCAGGTTTTCTTTGAATTTCATCAATAACAATTAAACCCGATAACTTTTCTAATAATAATTGAGGATTTTCAAATTTTGCTAAATCTACTGGGTTTTCAAAATCAAAATAATGTTGAATATTAATTTTTTTTGCTATCGTGGTTTTACCACATTGACGAGGTCCTAAAATTGCAACAACTAAAAATGAACTTAATAGTTGTTGAATTTCCATTAAATTTGTTTTTCGATCAACATAATTCATACATTAATATACTGCTTTTTACCATGAAATATCAAACCTTAACTATGAAATTTCAGGGTATTTTTTATTATTTAATGGAAATTAGTTAACCGTTTTATAGATTCTTTTTTTCCTAAAATTGAAATAATTAATGCAATATCAGGACCATGTTTTTCACCAAAAAGAGCTAGGCGAATTGGTAAAAACAAATCTTTACCTTTCACATTTGTTTCTATTCCTGCTTCTTTAATAAATAGTTTAATGTTTTGTTCATGTAAATCATTGGAGCTTAACAATTTATCACTTAATACTTTAAATACTTTTTGGGAGGATTCTGATATAAGAATTTGTTTATCTTCTTCTATAAAATTAATTTCTGAATAAAATGGTATCGAATGCTCAATCATTTCTGGGAGTGTACTTACTCGTTGTCTTGCATTCTCAACAACAGCACTAAATTTTCGAGTATCTGAAATATCAATTCCAGCATCTTCAAATATAGGTGTCATTCTATTTAAAATAGTAGAAATATTCATTTCTTTTAAATATTGACCATTCATCCAATTTAATTTCTCTTGATCAAAAACTGCACCTGATTTTTGAACTCGTTTAATAGAAAATTCTTTTATAAGCTCATCTAAATTAAATATTTCTCTATCATCTTTTGGATGCCAACCTAAAAGCCCAACAAAATTTATGAGCGTTTCTGACAAATATCCCTTTGATAAATAATCCTCAACAGCAACATCACCCTGTCTTTTAGATAATTTTGATTTATCTGGGTTTAAAAGTAATGGTAAATGTATAAATTTAGGGAGTTTCCAATCAAAAGCCTGATAAAGCAATACATGTTTAGGAGTCGATGGTAACCATTCTTCTCCTCTCATTACATGGGTAATCCTCATTAAATAATCATCAACAACATTTGCAAAATGATATGTAGGGAAACCATCAGTTTTAATTAAAACTTGATCATCAATTTCTTTACACTCAATTGAAACTTTTCCCCGAACTTGATCATAAAAAATAACCTCACCTTCATTTGGAGTTTTTAATCGTATAACATATTTTTCATTATTCAGCCGAGAGCTAATTTCAGAATCTGATAAACTCAAACAATGACGGTCATATTTTATTGGCTCTTTATTTTCACTTTGCTTTTCTCTAATTTCAGTTAATCGATCAGAGGAGCAAAAGCATGGATATGCACTTTTATTTAAAATTAGTTTTTGAATATGGTCTTTATAAATATCTAATCTTTGGCTTTGAAAATAAGGTCCAAAATCTCCACCTTGCGATGGACCTTCATCAAATTCAATACCAATATTTTTAAAAGTGGAAATTAAATTTTCTACCGCACCTTCAACCTTTCGGCTTTGGTCAGTATCTTCAATTCGTAATATTATTTTTCCACCAATTTTTTTAGCATATAAATAATTATACAATGCAGTTCTTAACCCCCCCACATGTAAATAACCTGTAGGACTCGGTGCAAACCTTACTTTAATGTTCATTTTTTTCTTTCAATAATATAATTGAAGAAGCGGATATCCCATCACCCCTCCCAACAAATCCTAAATAATCTGTTGTGGTTGCTTTAACTGAAATATTTTTCAATTTTATATTTAATATTTTAGAAATATTACTTTTCATTTTAGGAATAAAGGAAGAGACATGTGGTTCTTGTAAAATTATTGTGGAATCAATATTATTAATTTCATAGCCATAACTCTTGACTAATGAAAATGCATGTGATAAAAAAGTCTTACTTTCAGCTCCTTTCCACTGTATATCATTTGACGGAAAATGAGTTCCAATATCACCTTCAGAAATTGCACCTAAAAGTGCATCAACAATTGCATGAAATAATACATCGCCGTCACTATGACCTTTAGACCCTTTATGGAATGGAATAGAAACCCCTCCAATAATAAGAGGGGTATTAAGTTCAAGTTGATGGGTATCAAAACCCTGTCCAATACGATAATTCAATTGATTTATCTTTATTAAAATCCTAGACAATCATCATAGAATCGCCATAGCTATAAAACCTATATTTCTTTTTCTTTGCTTCTTTGTATGCTTTTAAAAGAAAATCCTTTTTGGCAAATGCTGCAACTAACATCATTAAAGTAGATTTAGGTTGATGGAAATTAGTAATAAACTGATCACACAGCTTAAAATGGTAAGGAGGATAAATAAATTTATCTGTCCAACCCTCACTTCGAGTTATATTAAAACCAATAGTTGAAACCGTTTCTAGAGCTCTCACGGTTGAAGTACCAACTGGAATGATTTTTTTCCGTCTTCTTTTTGCAGTATTAATCATTTCTGCGGTTTCTGCTGGAACATGGTAATATTCAGAATCCATGTGATGACGAGTCAAGTCTTCAACCATAATAGGTCTAAATGTACCTAACCCTATATGTAATGTTACATTTCCAATTTTCACCCCTTTCACCTTTAAATTATCTAAAAGATCATCAGTGAAATGTAAACCTGCTGTTGGTGCAGCAACAGAACCTCTTATCGAAGCATAAACAGTTTGATATCTTTCTTTATCAATTTCTTCAGGCTCTCTTGTAATATATGGCGGAAGTGGTGCCATACCCATTTTATCTATAAATGGGTAAACAGATTTAACATCATATTCAAACCGAAGCACTCGACCACCAGAAACAGTATTATCGATTACATCACAAGATATACCATCACCAAAATGAAGTTTATTCCCAATTCTTACTTTTCTTGCAGGCTTCACCATTGCTTCCCACAGGTCATCTTCTAATTCTCGTAATAGGAAAATTTCTACTTTAGCTTGAGATTTATCCTTATAGGCATATATTCGAGCAGGGTAAACCAATGTATTGTTTAAAACTAATACATCTCCTTTTTTCATATAATCTGGTAAGTCTGAAAATTGTTTATGTTCAATTGCCTGATCGTCTCTATGTAAAACCATTAGTTTTGATTTATCTCTATTTTCTGTTGGTTTTTGTGCTATTAACCGTTCAGGAATTGTCATTTCAAATTCTGATAGTCTAGGTGGTTTTTCTACTGATCCAAAAAGCATCTTTTGTACTCCTACTTATTAAATAATTGTTTTTTGTTTATTGGGTTTTCCCAAATACTTATATGTTTTATTCAAAGCAATTCGCCCTCGTGGTGTTCTTTGAATAAACCCTTCTTTTATTAAAAAAGGTTCATAAACTTCTTCTATTGTCCTTGCATCTTCTGATATTGAAACTCCCAGGGTATCCAAACCAACAGGACCTCCATTATATTTATCTACTAAAGAATTTAATATTCTTCTATCAATTTCATCCAACCCAGATTGATCAATTCCCATTTTATCCAAGGCCATTGATGCAACATCTTTTGTAATCTTCCCTTTTGACTTTACTTGAGCAAAATCTCGAGCTCTTCGTAAAATTCGATTCGCAATTCGCGGTGTTCCTCTTGACCTTCTAGCAATTTCACTTGCCCCATATTTATCGATTTCTATCTCTAAAATGCCCGAAGATCTATTTATTATTTCAACCAACTCATCTTCAGAATAAAAATTCATTCTTAATACTACACCAAATCTATCTCGCATTGGAGAGGTTAAATTCCCCAATTTTGTTGTAGCCCCTACAAGTGTAAATGGATTTAAATTTAGTTTGATACTTCTTGCATTAGGGCCTTTATCTAACATAATATCAATTGTATAATCTTCCATCGCTGAATATAAATATTCTTCAACTACGCTCGTAATTCTGTGAATTTCATCTATAAAAAACACATCTTGGTTTGATAAATTTGTTAATATTCCCGCTAAATCTCCAGGTTTATCAATTATTGGTCCTGAAGACATTCTAATATTTGTATTCATTTCTTTTGAAATGATACTCGCCAATGTTGTTTTCCCTAACCCAGGTGGCCCAAATAATAAAACATGATCTAATGCTTCATTTCGCTCTCTAGCTGCCTGAATATATACTAATAAATTTTCAAGAACCTCTTTTTGTCCTATAAACTCTGATACAGTTTGTGGACGCAAAGATGGTTCAGACATTGAATCTTCTATAATTTTTTCAGGTGATGTAACTTTATCTGATTGGTCTTTAAAGGATTTTATCATGGTTTCCAGAACCGATAATTTACAATAGTTTAAATAGCGTGTAAAGATTTACATTATAAATTATTTAATTTAAAATCTTTATAATAAACTCATTGGTGATAAATTTAGAATTCCTGTAATTTTGCCACTCTGAATATAGGAAATTGAATGCAAGTTAAATCATCAAATAGATATAGAACATTACCTAAACTAAATGATGTTGTTAGAAAAAAGAAAGTAAAACCTAAATTAATTGCAGTTATTGATGAAGATAATTGTACAGGTTGTCAGGTTTGCGTTCCATTTTGTCCTGTTGACTGTATTGAACCAAACCCGATTGATAAATACTCTACTCCTATTCCGCCTGTTCAAGTAAGGTGGAATGAATGTATAGGATGTGAAGCGTGTGCAAAAGCATGTACAGACTTAACTTGGGATGCAATTAGAATGATTAAAACTCCTGAATTTGAAGACCATTACAAAATACTAATTGATTAAATAACTTCTTATATCCATAAAAACCATATAAATTAACATAGTTGGATTAGAAT
>CAZGWH010000033.1:0-23906 GCA_964529325.1 uncultured bacterium
ATAAAAATTAAATTTCAACTCCAAATAAGAAATAATATTGTTTAATTTATGATATGAAAAAATATAAAATATTTACAATTTTAGTATTGGTAACAATAATTATGAGTTCTCAAAAAGGATATAAAAAAACAGTTTTAGAATATGATGGAAATGGTCGGTTAATATTACCAAGTAAAGAAATCATAAATCAATTACCTAAAGACGGAGGTGAAATTTTTAATCGCTTAATTTTTGAAAGTTCGCCATATCTATTACAGCATTCAGCAAACCCTGTTGATTGGTATCCATGGAGCGAAGAAGCCTTTTTAGAAGCCGAAAGACGAGATGTTCCTATATTCCTTTCAATTGGATATTCAACATGCCATTGGTGTCATGTGATGGAACATGAGTCATTTGAAGATGAAGAAGTTGCACGCTTAATGAATGAATCATTTGTTAATATAAAGGTTGATCGTGAGGAAAGACCAGATATTGATAAATTATATATGGATGTAACTCAAATGGTTACGGGGCGAGGTGGTTGGCCGATGACAGTAATAATGACTCCCCAAAGAGAACCATTTTTTGCAGGTACCTATTTTCCTAAACATAGTCGGTATAAACGGCAAGGAATGATGGAATTAATCCCACAAATAAAAGGAGTTTGGGACACCGATAGAAGTGATATTTTATCGGATGCTAAAAATTTAACAAATCGATTAATAAATAGTTATATAACTTCAAAAAATAAAGATGTTGTAAATAATAATATATTAGAAAGTGCTTTTAACCAATTTTCTTCAAAATTTGATTCTGAATGGGGTGGATTTGGAAAGGCACCAAAATTTCCGAAAGCACATGATTATATTTATTTATTGAGGTACTGGCAAGAGTCCAAAAACCCAATGGCATTAAAAATGGTAGAAAAATCATTAAAAGAAATGAGGAAAGGAGGAATGTATGATCATATTGGATTTGGTTTTCATCGCTATTCAACGGATAAAGAATGGTTAGCACCTCATTTTGAAAAAATGCTTTATGATCAAGCTATTTTAATTATGGCATATTCAGAAGCGTGGCGAGCTACGGGTAAAATTGAATATAGAAATGTGGTAGAAGAAATAATTTCGTATGTCATTAGAGATATGACTGCTGAAAATGGTGGGTTTTATTCTGCAGAAGATGCAGATAGTGAAGGAGAAGAAGGGTTATTTTACCTTTGGACAACAGAAGAGATTGAGACTTTATTAGGAAGTGAAGAAGGTATGCAATTTAATTCGCTTTTTAATTTGAATTCAGGTGGGAATTGGGCAGAAGGTAAAAGACATGGCCAGACAAATATTCCTCATTTTAGATTAGATATCCAAGAAGTTTCAAACAATTTAAATATAGATCAAACTCAATTAATAAACTCATTAGAAATTTGGCGTGAGCATTTATTTGCGATTCGTGAATATCGTGTACACCCTCAAAAAGATGATAAAATTTTAACAGATTGGAATGGTTTGATGATTTCTGCCCTTGCTTATGCAGGACGAGCATTAAATGAAAAATCATATATTGATTATGCAGAAAGAGCAATGGATTTTATTTTAAGTGAAATGAAAAATAAAGATGGAAGCTTAAAAAAACGATATCGAAAAGGTGAGTCTGGATTGTCTGCTGTATTAGATGATTATGCATTTGTTATTTGGGGATTAATTGAGCTTTATCAATCTAATTTTGATTTAAAATATTTAGATGAAGCGATTATACTTTCAGATTATCAAATTAATCATTTTTGGGATGATGTAGGAAATGGATTTTATTTTTCTGCAGATAATGGAGAGGTATTATTATCACGACCAAAAGAATATTATGATGGAGCAATCCCAGCTGGAAATTCAGTATCAGCATATAATTTTATACGATTAGCACGAATACTTTCTAATTCAAATTATGAAGAATTATCTCATCAAGTTATTGAATCGAATGCGAAGAGTTTAAATAGGTATCCATCAGGATATTCAATGTTGTTACAAGCAATAAGTTTTTCAAATACATCAAATGAAGTTATTATTTTTGAAGGAAAAAATGAAATAAAAAATAAAGAAATGCTTAGTGGTATAATCGATATTTATAAACCCAATTTGATTGTAATTTTAGTCACAAAAGAAAATTATAATACAATGAAGGAAAAGATGAATTACTTAAATTATTTTCCTGAAAATCAAAATGATGAACCGATGGTATATGTATGTGAAAATTATACATGTAAATTACCGACTTCTAACTTAGAAAAAGTTATTCAATTATTAACAGATGATTAATCAAATATAAAATATGTCCCTTAATCCCTATAATTTAAACAGAAATGTTGCAATACGAGCATGTGCTGGTGCTGGAAAAACATATACACTTGCTTGGCGATATATGGCTATTCTTGATGATTTTGCAAAGGAATCCATAAATGAATTAGAAGAAAATTGGCTTGGTCCTTCAAATATTTTGGTAATAACATTTACTAAAAAAGCGACTGCCGAATTAAATCAACGAATTATTGAAATATTATCAAATTTTTTAAATGGTGAAAATAAAGATTTCCCTGTACAATTAAATAATTTTAATTATTCATATAGTATTTGGTTACAAAAACAATTATTGAATTCCAAAATTATGACTTTAGATTCATTTTGCATGTCTATTTTAAAAGATAATCCAATTTTATCAGGAATTGATCCTAATATTAAAATGATGGATGAATTTGAATCCATTCAATTTTATGAAAATTGCTATTCTAAGTTTACACTTAATTTATCAGACATTGAATTTAAATTATTAATTAAAAATTTTGGTGCAAATAATATTAAAGAATTATTTATTGATTCATTAAATAATCAATTAGAAATTCCTCAATTAATTATACGCTATAATAGATCCGAAAATGAAATATTAAATAACTGGATAAATGATTATCAACCCAATTTAGATTTTTCACAACTTATTAATTCAATCTTCGATTGTGCTAAAATAATTTGCCATTCAAATTTGACAGAAGATATAAAAGAAAAATGGGAAGAAATTTATAGTCTTACATCAAAATTTCATAAAGTTAAACCTAAAGATAAATTAGTTTACTTTAAAATAAATATTTTTCCATTATTAATTACAAAAGCAGGAACGCCAAGAGCAAGTCTTGGGAAAACAGGGAATAAATCTCAATGGAAAAAAGCAGGATTAGATAAAGTAGAATTTGATGAATTGGCATCAATTCTTAAAATAAATTTATCAAAATTAAATACGAATGAAGTATTAACAATTTTCACAGATCAAGATTTAAAACATGGTAAACTTATAAAATTAATGTTGAAATTAATTAATGATTGGTTTAAGATTGTAGAGCAAAATAAAACAAAACAGCGAGTTGTAACATTCCCTGATTTATTAAATAAATCTTTAAAAATTCTTCGAATAAATTCCGATTTAAAAAAGAAATTATCTGAAAATTATCATCATATAATGGTGGATGAATTTCAAGATACTACCCATTCTCATTGGGAGTTAATAAAATCTATTTCAGAGGTTGATGGAAAATTAAGGAAGAAAGGGCTGTTTATTGTTGGTGATGAAAAACAATCGATTTATAGATTTAATCAAGCCGATGTAACAACTTTTAGTAAGGCAATTTCTGATATAAAAAATGTACTCCCAAATTTTAATCCTGATGGTTTAGATTGGAATTTTAGATCAACGAATAAATTAATATCTAATTGTATAAACCCTTTATTTGAAAAGATTTTTATTAATGATGATGATAAAAAACTACCTTACATGGCAACCTATCAAAAAACAATTTCACATGTAGGAAGCCCAAATAAAGTCATACCATCAACAATTAAAAATCCATTTACTTCATTCAATTTAGATTTTATGTTAGTAGATGAAAACGAAGATGATTTTAAAAAAGATATAATAGCCTATCCATTACATATTGCAAATCAAGTTAAAGAAATACTTGATGTAAATAATGGTATAAATGTTGAAAATAATATAGTTGCAGTATTATTAAATGCGGTTAAGCCTGTAATAAATTCTTATACAGAAGCCTTCTCTCGGCTGGGAATAAAAGTTGAAATAGTTGCGGGTGCTTCATTTTACCAAAGTCAAGAGATTATGGATATCGAAATGTTAATCTCATTATTATTAAACCCTGAAGATAATTTGGCAATGTGTGGGATATTGAAATCACCAATATTTTCTTTTACGGATTCTGAAATTCATGAAATGGTAATTGATAGAAATAATATATCTATTTATCAACATTTGGAAAATAATTATCAAGATATTATTATTGAAATAAATGAGTGGATTATTAGCTCAAAAACAATCCCTATAGATAGATTATTAAATAATATTTTTAATAAACCATACTGTAATTTAGGTTATTTATCTGAACATAATGGAGAACAGCGATTAGCAAATATAAATAAAATGATATCGATTATCCATAATTGGTCATTAGCTGGTGATAGCCTTGAAATAATTAGAGAAACATTAAAAGGATATATATCAAAAGAAATATCTGAAGAAAATTTTCCAATTTCTAAAAATACGAAAGCGGTGATAATGTCAATTCATAAATCTAAAGGACTGGCATTTCCATTTGTAATTATTCCTGAAATTCAAAAATCATTTACTTTAAGTAATAAATCTAGAATGCTCATTGATTTTTTATTTGATAAAAATGGTAATAGAGTAATGGAACCTGCATTTATACCTCGGAAAGAAAATTGGGAATCAGAACAGTATGCTTTAACTCACCAATTGAAAATTCAACTACATAAAGAATTATTTGAAGAGAAAAAACGATTATTATATGTAGGGATAACAAGAGCAAAATATGGTGTCATTTTATCTGGTTTTTTAAAGAAAAAAGATGTTGAAAAAGAATGTGGATTAGAGTTTGAAAATTCAAAATCTTGGCTTGATTGGTTAAGAGCAATTTATCCAATTGATTCGATGATAAATAAGGGGGGAATTATTGAAAATATAAAAAATGGTCCCCAAATAAAAATAAAAAGTTATAAACGAATAGAAAATAATTTTGATAAAAATAGAATTGAATCTATTGATTATTTACCCATTCAAAATGATATATATTTGCCAAAGTTTTTTCAAAAAAGTGTAACTCAATTATTTAAATTAAAATCAAATCATATAAATTCCACACACAATGATACCCAAAACACCCCCGAAAAAGGAATATTAATTCATAAAATATTAGAAATGGGATGGTTGGTATTAAATGATATAATTAAGATTAACGAATGGATTCAAAAAAAGGGTTTAGAGTTTCAACAAAAAATTAATGATTTAGACTTAACATTATTAATTAAAAAATTACAACAGAATAAACATGTTTTATTTATTCAATCCTTACCAAATAATGAATGTTTTAAAGAATTGTGGTTACAATCTATAATTTCTTCATCTGATGAAAAAATAAATATTTTATTAACAGGAATAATTGATGTGCTTTACAAAAGTAATAATCAATGGTTTGTTCTTGATTATAAATCTGGTGATAGTAGTAAAAATAATGAAGCTTATACTAAACAAATCCAAGCTTACTTACAATTGGTTAATCATATTTTTGGTATTGAAGCAATTGGGCAAATATTATATTTAGAAGATAATAAATTAATTACTATTTCAAATAATAAAACATTGTTTTCTCCTTTAGAACAATTTAATAATAATAGTTTTGAATTTAATCCTTCAATAATTGGGAAGCGAGATATACATCCTCCATTAATTAAACAGTCAAATAAAACGACAATTATTCTATCAAATTCAAAAAGAAAAAGGGATTTTTGGTTTTCTTTATTGATAGATAAAAAACTAAATCCGAATATAAATATTATAACATTTGCTGATTTTAAAAACCAATTTATTACAAATAACATTAAATTGCCTCCACCATTTGTAAAAAGGCAAATTATAATAAATATTTTTAATAATAAATTGGGCGAATTTAAATTAAAAAACCGTCCAGGAATAGTAGATATGATTTATGATGCATTTGAATCTTACTTTAAAACGAATTGTTATATTGATAATGATTTACTAAAAAAATATAATTTATATATTCATAAATTAAATAAATATGGGTTTTCAATAGGCGAAGTAATAAATGAAAATTTAGATTTTGGACTAGATGAAAATACTGATTATTTATTTGAAACCCCTGCTGTTGTTACATTGGAAGATAAAAATATAGTTCATCAGTTGAAGAATAATGAAAAAATAAATAAATTACCTATTTTTGAAAAAATACCCAAAGAAAAAAAACAAGAATTTTTATTAAATATGTTTAAAGATTCAAACAATAAATGGATGGTATTCAATACAATTCAAGATGAAATACATTTTATTGGTAAAAAAATATTAGACATAAATCAAAATGGTACATCATATAACCAAATCTCAATTATTTTGCCGTCAATGGAGGAATATTTACCAATTCTTGTAGGATTATTTAGAATGCAGGGAATTCCTCTCTCCATAAGGAAAACTGAACCAATAAGTGAAAAACCAATTATTATTTCTTTATTATCATATTGTAAACTTTTTAATAGTGATAAGTTCTATTGGATAGATATCAAAAGTTGGCTAGAAAGTTCTTTATTTCAAATTATTTATGAAGATTCGTCTGTTTCTTCTGAAGTTATTTATGAATTGGATTTGTTATTACGAAAAAAGGGTTTACTTGAATTTAAATTAAGTCAATTAGATGAAATGAAATCATCATTGAAAAACTTTGAAAATATCAATTCCATTGAATTATTAATTGAATTTATAAGTCGTATAAAATCCAATTCTCAAAATATTTCAATTTCAATTATATTAAATCAATTACAGAATTCGGACTACAAAACAAAATTAATTGAATCTGATAAAATCGCTTTAGATGCATTCATTAAATTAATAAATGAAATACAATCTCAGATTGATAAATATCAATTTAAACTATCTAATGTTGAATTATTGAATGAAATATATCATTTTGTTTCTAAAATTGAATTTTCACCAAATTCAACAGATTTTGGGGTAGAAATTATATCAATTATGGATAGTCAGAACTTGGTAAATCCATTTGTATTTATTCCAGGAATGTCACGAGATGTATTTCCTGTTCAAAAAAAACAAAACCCATTTATCGCCTTAAATGATAATTTACATGTAGAAGCAAATCATCATATATTTTTATCATGGTTCGATAGTAAGAAAAATGTATATTTATCTTATCCTAAATTAAACAATAAAAATGAATTATTAGAACCAACTATTTTCATGAATGGAATTAATCCAAAAACAATTAATGAGTCAATATTATTTGATTCTGAGATTAGATTAAAAAATACAATTGGGAAATTAATTAATCCTAAAATTGAGTCAAAATCACTTTTAAAAGTAATAAACAGACATAATGCATTCGTAAATAATAATATTCCTGAAGAATATTTTGGTAAAATAAAAAATTATAATTATAAAAATTTGAGCAATGAATTTTCTGCGACTTCTTTTGATGAATTGTTTTTTACACCATATCTTTATTTATTAAAAAGAAATTGGAAATTGTATGAAATTGATAATAATGTATCAAGTAGTTTGATTAAAGGCGATTTCATACATCGTGTTTTTGAAATCTTTGGCAATCAAAATGGATGGGATGTAAATCGAAAAACTAAAGTAAAAGGAACGGCGTTATTAGATGAAATTATAAAAATAGAAAAAAAGAAAATTGATAAAAATTCGCAACCTATTATTGAAGAACTTTCATTAAGTAATCCAACAATTTGGGAGTTAATTTTAGAAGAAGAATTATCATTTTATCCTACATTATTGCATTATAAATCTGAACTAGAATTTGGAAGCGATAATTCCAATTCCTTTCCATTTTTATCTATAAACCATCCTGAAATTGGTGAAATAAAATTTAAGGGTAAAATTGATAGAATTGATAAATCTATAGATGAAAAAAATATTATAATTCAAGATTTTAAAACGGGAGATATAATATGGGGAGATTTATCTCAAGACATGTCTCGTCAATTATTTATTTATTATTTAGTTGTTAAACAATTATTTCCTGAAGCAAGAATAGCAGTCTCATATCGAAAAGTAAAAAATATCACTGATCGAAATTTTGGATTTTATAATAGTTTTATAATTGATGATGATATAAATTCTTATGAAGATATAAATATTAAAAAAAATAAAAAACATATATATATAAAAAATGAAAACGAAATAAAGAACGAGATTTATTCTGCATTATCTCCGATAATTTCAGGTTTTTTTAATCCATTTTCAAAAAAATATGTGCATTCAAATATTGATAGCTATTATTATTTAAAAAATGTAGCAAGATTAGAAACAATAAAATTCTTTTTATCTTAATATCTATTTAAATATTTAATAATTAATCATATAAATTTATCATAATGGAAACTGACGAGTATTTTGATTTTTCGCAATATTTTACTTCAGGAATAACAGCAATTCTGTCTAAAAATAGCACTATTCCTAAAAGTTTATTGCATAGAGATAAGATAAAACATTTTTCTCAAAAGTTGAATGTAAATTTCGATTCAATCGCAATTCCAAGTCAAACACATTCAAATAATTGTAAAATTATAAAAAATCGAGGGATTTATCAAATTGTAGATGGATTAATCACTCAAAATTCAGAGTTAATTTTATGTCTATCTGTAGCTGATTGCTGTCCCATTTTTATTGAAGATAAAAAAAATAATATAATTGGATTAATACATTCGGGATGGAAAGGGACGGTGAATAAAATTGTAATTAATGCTGTAAATTCATTCTTAAATTTAGGAAGTAATATAAATGATTTAATTATTTTTTTAGGACCATCTATTGGTAAATGTTGTTATGAAGTTGGTATTAAAGTTAGTGAATTATTTGTTAGCAAATGTAAAATAAGAATAGATTCGTCAAAGTTTTTAATTGATATTAAAGGGCAAATAGAAGTTGATTTAATAAAATATGGGTTTCAAAATGAGCAAATAATTTCATCTAATATTTGTACTTTTGAAAATATGAATTGTGAAAGCTATAGAAGAGATGGCGAATCTTCAGGGAGAATGATTGCTTTTATGGGACAGTTTAATATATAAAAAACTATGGATTTAATAAATTTAATTATTTTAGGTGCAATACAGGGGATAGCTGAGTTTTTACCCGTTTCAAGTTCGGGACATTTAGTCTTGGCAAAAAAAATGTTGGGAATAAATTCTCCAGGAACAATTATTGAGGTCATATTACATTTTGGCTCTTTAACTGCAATTTTAGCTTTTTATATGAATGACATAATAGATTTAATAAAAAGTATTATAAAATTTGATTCTGATGCAATAAAATTCTCATTTTTCATAATTATTGGAATTATTCCTGCTGGGATAGCAGGTGTATTTTTTAAAGATTTTTTTACAGCATTTTATAATGATGCTTTTTATACAAGTTTATTTTTAATTATAACTGGAATTTTATTATTATTATCCAAATTTATGGAACATAAGCAGACTACATTTCGTATCAAGTCCGTTTTGATGATTGGATTAATACAAGCATTTTCAATATTCCCAGGTATATCTCGATCTGGTATGACAATTACTACTGCTCTTTTTTTGGGTATAAATCGTAATGATGCCTTTAAGTTTTCATTTTTTTTAGCAATTCCGATTATTTTAGGTGCAACCATTTTAGAAATTCCTCATTTATATAACCTCGAAAATTCTGAGTCTATTTCTTTATTTATTGGTTTTCTTGTTTCTGCAATAACGGGGTATTTTGCTTTAAAATTACTTTATAAAATTGTAATTAATAATACCTTTTGGATGTTTTCATTCTATTGTTTTTTTATTGGAATATTAGGTATGCTTTATGCCAGATAAAAATGGATTATTTTCCATTAAAGAAACTTTTAATGAAATTAAAAATCATTCAGTAAATCCTATTTATTTACTTATTGGAAATGATGCATATTTACAATCTTTTTTTATTAACCATTTAACTAAATTATTTAGTAAAGAAAAAATACCAAAATTTGTATATTCATTTAATGAAGATGATGGTGATTTGATATTAAATGAAATAACGGGTATTTCATTATTTTCTGAGCCTAAGATTTTTATTATTAGAGGGTTAAAAAAAATTAAAAAATCTCATTTAAGTGATTTGCTGGCATGGCATAAAAGGCCTAATCCTAATAATTGTGTAGTTTTAATTAAAAATGAATTTGATATTAAAAATTCAATTATTAAGGTGCTAAAAAAAGAAATAAAATTAATTGATGTACGAACTCCATTTCAAAATAAAATCAGAGAATGGGTGGAATATATTTTACGAATTAAAGATATTAAATTAACACAAACTGAAATTGAAATTCTAATTGAAAATTGTGGTGATTCAATTGCAAACATTGAAAATGAAATTGAAAAATTGATGTTAAGTGGCAGTGACTCATCTAGTTTAAGTATTAAAAAGTCTCTAATTTCTACCAATTTTCAAGATTATCCTATTTGGAAATTAACTGATTCAATAGGAAAGAAAGATTTTAAACAATCAATAAAAATTTACAATTCATTATGGATGAATAATGTTTCGTTAAGTCAAATTATATATAATTTAAATAATCTATTTCAAGGGATTTTGTGGTCAATTATTGGTATTAAAAATAACAATAAATATAGTTTAAATTATTTTATTCAGAAAAATATGAATTTTTACATAAATAGATTTAATTTAAATGAAATAAAAGCGGTTTTAACAGAATTAAGAAAAATGGATTATAAAATTAAAACATTACCAATATCTGAAAAGGAATTAATGATACCATTTATAGTAAAGATTTGTAAGGGCATACATGGATTCGTTTGAATTTACAGATGAACAATTGATTGCTAAATTTCAAGATGGCAATGTGGGAGCTTATACCGAACTTGTTGAAAGATATAAAGAACGCCTTTTTAATTTTATCTATCGGTTTTTATATGATGTTGATAAAGCTGAAGATATTTTACAAGATACCTTTATAAAATTATATACACATAAACATTCATATCGTGAAATTGCTAAATTTTCAACATGGCTATATACAATTGCAGGAAATTTAGCTAAAACAGAATTAAGAAAATTAAAAAGAAGAAAAACATATTCAGTTAGTGATTTATCTCGATATGACCAAGAGTTTATTATCAAAAGTCCTGATGGTTCTGCTGAAATTGATGCCGAAGCAATAACTATTGAGAAAAAAATTCAATATGCTTTAAATCAACTTCCAAAAGATTTTAAAACAATAATTATTTTAAGGGATATACAGGAACTTTCTTATGAGGACATAAGTAAAATTGTCGATGTTCCGATAGGTACTGTTAAATCTAGAATTAATCGAGGGCGTTTAAAGCTTCAAAAACTATTAACAAATAAAGGAGAAAGAATAATCTGAATGAACTGTTATGAATTTGAACTTAATTTATC
Organism: uncultured bacterium; assembly: GCA_964529325.1. GTDB lineage: Bacteria > Fidelibacterota > Marinisomatia > SCGC-AAA003-L08. The sequence continues at coordinate 11,524 of CAZGWH010000033.1, forward strand.
TGATTTTATTGAAGGTGAATTAAAACAAAAAGATAATTTTAATTTTAAAACCCACAAAAATATTTGTAATTCATGTAGTAAAAAATTAGAATCAATGCTTACATTAATTTCAAATATGGGGCGGATGCGAACAGTTTCTGTACCATCCAACTTTACAAAGGAATTACATTATAAAATTTCTAATCTTGATAAGTATAATATTAAAAATTCATGGAGATTTTTAGATATTTTTAATTTTGGATTAAAACCTAATCATTCAATTGTCATTGGACTTTCAATTATTATGATAATAACAAGCGTAGTTTATTATTCTAAAATTGATCAAATTCCAAATGTGAAAATAGCTGATTTTAAAACCCCTGAATCTGTGAGTTTAAATAATAATAACCATTTCGCAAATGATTTACAGAGTTTAAAGGATCCAATATTAAAAGATTCTCTTAATAAAGTAAATAGTTATAAAAATAATAATTTAATTCAAAAGGATACACCTCCAATTCAAGTTGTAAATAGTCGTAAATAAAAAATTGTTCTTTTGGTCAGAATAGTATAATTTAAATAAATTATTAACAAATGAATTCACTGACATTTAAAGAAAAGGATTTGTGAAAAACATATTTAAATATATTTCACCCCTAATTTTCTTAATTATTTTTTTAATCTTTTTATTAGAAATTAATTATTTAACTCATGAAAATCAAATCATCAATGCAAATTTTATTGGTTTGATTTTTAGTATAATTGGTTTGTTTTATTCTGCTATTGTATGGAATAAGTTTATGAATAATTATAATAATGTTATTAAAAATTCTATGTTGGATGGAATGACCGGTCTTTTTACCCATAAATTTTTTATGGATCGTCTTGATTCTGAATTAGGACGTGCAAAACGACATAAGGAAAAATTAACCTTACTTTTTCTAGATTTAGATAAATTTAAAAGAATTAATGATACTTATGGGCATTTATTTGGGGATTTAGTAATAAAAGAGACAGCTAAATTAATTAAAAATAATGTTAGAACTCATGATACTGTTGCTCGTTATGGTGGTGAAGAGTTTGCTGTTGTTTTAGTTAATACTTCAAAGGATGAATGTTTAAAAACAGTTGAACGTATTAGGTCAAATATTGAAGATTATAATTTTTCAAATGATGAAATAAATGAAAATATGACAATCAGTATTGGTTTAGCAGAATTTCCAAATGATTCTCAAGAAACTAGGGGCTTGATTAGATTTGCAGATGAAATGATGTATGAGGTGAAAAAATTAGGTGGAAATATGGCAAAATAGTTTTAATTTATAGCTATAATATTTTTATATAAATTGGAAATTAAAACATGGCGAAAAAACAATCATTTGGGGATAAAGTTGGGAAACAGAACCAAAATGCAAAAACAAATATAAAATTTGTTAAATCAAGTTTAACATCAAAGGGTAATATTAGATTTTCTGATGAAATTATTGGAATTCCTGAAGGCGAAAATGTCGAAAATTACTTAAAGAATTTAATTGCTGATAGTAAATAATTAGTTTATTAAATTAGTTTTAAAAAGGAGGCATTTGCCTCCTTTTTTTTTATTTTAAATAATGAGTAAAATTATTAAGTTAAAATATATTTTAATTAAATTATTCTTCTTTTCATTGATGATTGCACAGTCAGGAGATGCAATGGAATATTATATTAATGGTGAAGTTTCAAAGTTAGAATTTGATTATGAAAATGCAATTAATAATTTTATTAAAGCATCTGAATTAGATTCTAATTCAATTATTATTTTTAATAAATTGGCTGAATGTTATAAAGAGATAGGTGATTTTAAAGAAGCGAAAAAATACTTTCATAAATCTTTATTAAATTCTAATTACTCAGCAGATTTAGGAGTTGAAGTTTTAAATTTTCATGATGAATTGCAGGATACATTAGCTTCTTCAAAATTATTATTAGATTTAATAAATCATAATCCCCAAAATATAGAATTATTATATCGTAAAATTAGAAGTCTATTTAATAAGAAAAATTATGTTGAAATTCTTCATGTTTACAAAGAGATCTATCTATTAAATCCTGAAAATAGTAATATTTTACCTAAATTAGTTGATATAGCTTTAACATTGAATTTAGAAATTCACCTTGAAAAAGATTTGATTGAAATCGCTACAAAACTTCCTGAAAATACTGAACCCCTTTTAGCATTGGCTGGTTTAAAAATTGCATCTAAAGAATTTATTGATAGTATAAACTATTTAGATATAGCATACCACATATCTAATGATAAATACATTTTATTAAAAATAATTGATATATCCTTATTGGTAAACTATTCTGACAATATTGAGAAATATTTAAATTTATATGAAGAGACATTTGATTTATCCCCTACATTTATAAAGTATAAAATTGAAAATGAGATAAGTAAACAACAATATTATAGTGCTTTAAAATTAATAGTTGAATTAATTAATAATGATGATTTAGACACTAAGTTATATGATAAATATATTTTAATTTCAAATGAATTAAACGAATTAGATATTGCATTTAGTAAAATAGGAGATCAATTTAAAAAATTTCCCAATAATATTTTATTTCCAAAATTATTAGGAGAAATAAATGAATTACAAAACTATAATTATGATGCATTGAATTGGTATATTATCTCGCTAAACATAGATAATGAAAATAATTATTTAAGACATCGTGTTGCAAATTTAAGCGAATCTTTAAAACAATATCAATTATCTGATAGTCTTTTCAATGTTATTATCTCAAAAAATCAAAATGATGCGAGTGGATTAAATAATTATGCTTATAGTTTATGTGAAAGAAATAACCCTGATCTAGAATATGCATTATTTTTATCAAAAAAGTCAATTAAAATTGAACCTGAAAATGCAGCATTTTTAGATACAATCGGTTGGATTTATTTTAAATTAGAAAAACCTAAAGATGCACTTCCATATATTGTAAAAAGTTCTGAAATAGATAATGATAGTGTTTTAATATTAAACCATTTAGCAGAAATTTATTTATCATTAAATCAAAAAAAAGATGCACTGATTATTTTAAATAAAATTTTAGATTTAGAGCCAGGGGATAAAAATATTTTAAATAAAATTGAAGAGATAAGTAATGAATAAATTTATTAGTATTATTATTCCAGTTTATAATGAAGTAGAATCAATTAAAGATTTATATACTGAGATAATTAACGTAATTCATATTTATAATAAATATGAATTAATATTCATTGATGATGGTAGTTCAGATAATTCGGTTGGGGAAATTCGTAAAATTGCTTTGGATGATAATCAAGTCAAATTAGTTCGGTTTTATAAAAATTTTGGTAAAGCAGATGCACTTTCTGAAGGGTTTATGATTAGTAAAGGTGATTATATCATAACGATGGATGCAGATTTACAAGATGATCCGACAGAAATACCAAATTTAATAAATAAACTCGATGATGGTTGGGATATGGTTTCAGGTTGGAAAAAAAATAGAAAAGATCCATTAGAAAAAAAAATTCCATCAAAATTATTTAATAAAGTAACCTGTTTATTAACAGGTGTAAATATACATGATTTTAATTGTGGCTTAAAGGGGTATCGTAAAGAGGTTATAAAATCGATTGAATTATATGGGGGATTACATCGATATATTCCTGCATTAGCTAAACAAATGGGCTATACAGTTTCTGAAATTATTGTAAACCATCGTGAGCGAAAATATGGTGAAACAAAATATGGTGGTGCAAGATATTTTCATGGTTTTTTTGATTTACTTACCGTTTTATTTTTAGGTAGTTATCTTAGGCGACCATTACATTTTTTTGGAAAATTGGGTTTATTAATGTTTCTTGGTGGAATTGGAATTTCTACATATTTAACGATAGGCTGGTTTAATGGAATTTGGATCGGTGATAGACCGATATTTTTTCTTGGGATATTATTAATTATTTTATCTGTTCAATTTTTCTCAATTGGTTTTTTAGGTGATATTGTTGTTAAACTTGTTGGTCAAAATAAAAATAGAGTATTAGAGATATTTTCTAGAGAAGAAGATTGAAAATTGCATTAATTAGTGTTGCACCTCCATTTAGGGGTGGAATTTCTGCTCATACTTCTCAACTTATTCAAACACTAGCTTTAAAACATGAAATAATTTGTTATAATTTTAAACGACAATATCCTTCTTTTCTCTTTCCTGGAAAAACACAATATTTAAACCCAAAAGAATATATAAAACAGTCTATAGAATGTATAGATTCAATTAATCCATTTACATGGTTTAAAGTTGCAAGAACAATTAAAAAAAGTGAATTTAAAGTTGTTATTTTTAGATTTTGGAATCCATTTTTTGCACCAATGTTAGTTACTATTGCTAGACGTATAAAAAGGAAGAATAATATAAAATTGATAGGGTTATATGATAATCTCTTACCTCATGAAGCACAATTTTATGATCGTAAATTTACAACTTCTTTTATATTAGAAATGGATGGTCACATTGTTCAATCATCAAAAGTTAAATTAGAATTATTAAAGTTAGATAATAATGCAAAGGTTTGTACACTTTTTCATCCACTTTATACAAAATATGGGAAAAGTAAAATAAAGGTTGATTCTCGTGAAAAATTAGGAATTAAAGCAAAGTTTGCAATTCTATATTTTGGTCTTGTTCGGAATTATAAGGGACTTGATATTTTAATAGAAGCAACTTCAATTCTTAATGGACTGAGGAGTGATTTTGAAGTTTTAGCTGTTGGAGAGTCCTATGAAGACTCAGAACCTTTATTAACGTCAATTAGTAATTTTAAAATTGAGAAAATATTTAGATGGGTGAATAAATTTATTGCTGATGATGAAATTAGTGATTATTTTTCTGCTTGTGATATTGTTGTATTACCATATCGGTCTGCATCTCAAAGTGGAATTGTTCAAATTGCATATCATTTTAATAAGCCCGTAATTGTCACAAATGTAGGTGGATTGCCTGAAATAGTAGATAAAGGAAAAAGTGGGGATATTGTGGAGCCAGAAAATCCTAATAAACTAGCCGATATTATTTCATTGTATTTAGATGAAAAAAAATTAGATAATATGTCAAATTATATTAATTCATTTAAAAATAAATTTTCATGGAATTCTTTTACAGAAAAAATGATAGACTTTATTAATTTGATATGATTCCTAAAATTACAATTATTGTTTTAAATTGGAATAGATCAAATGATACAATTAATTGTTTGAAAAGTTTAGAAGCTATTAATGATGAAAATTTTAATATTTTGCTTGTTGATAATAATTCAAAAATTGATCCAGTTAAAAATATTTTATTAAAATTTCCTACCGTAAATTTATTACAGTTAAACGAGAATTATGGATATTCTGGTGGGAATAATAGAGGCTTTGAATATATAAGTAATGATTCTGAATTTGTTTGTTTTTTAAATAATGATGTAATCGTTGACTCTAATTTTTTATCAAATTTTAGAATTGGCATAAAACAATATGGAGAAAATTATATTTTTGGACCTAAAATATACTTTGAATACCCTTCAGAAAAAATTTGGTATGGAGGAGGGGTTGTAGATTTACCCAAAGGTCAGATTTTTCATAAATATATTGGAAAAAAAGATAATATTCAAAATTCTGAAAGTTGTAAAACAGGATATGTTACAGGGTGTTGCCTTTTAATTTCTAAAAATAATTTTAAAAAATTAAATGGATTTGACGAGTCTTTTAATATGTATGCAGAAGATGTTGACCTTTGTTTGAGGGCTGATAAATTGAATATAAAATGTAAATATATTCCAAATTCTAAAATATGGCATAAAGTTTCAGCTTCAACAGGAGGGCGATTTTCAATTCAAAAATATCTAAAAAAAATAAGTTCAATTCAAAAATTAGTAAAAATTCATAACCCTGAACTCAATCCATTATTAATTACAACAAAGTCTATTTATAATTCAATTTTCTATAGTTAAAAATAAAGTGGACTATTTTGGTCGTAATTAATCTTGTTCTCATTTAAATGATTTTGGTAAATTTAGTGTATAGATTTTAATAGTTTTTTATATTATTTATTTTATAGAGATAAAATGGTACAAGTGAATATTTTAAACGAAACAATTACAATTGAAACAAAAGCTGCTAAAAGATTAAAAGTGGTAATGGCATCTGAAGGTAAAGCAGACTTTGCATTGAGAATGTCGGTTGTAGGAGGTGGCTGTTCAGGTATGACATATAATATGTCCTTTGATGATAAGCAAGGAGAGTTTGATAAAGTATTTGAAAGTGAAGGTGTGAAAATATTTTGTGATTTGAAAAGTTGGTTATATCTAAAAGGTACAAAAATTGACTACTCTGATGATATGCTAACAGGTGGATTTAAAATTAATAATCCAAATGCTTCACGAACCTGTGGTTGCGGAACTAGTTTTTCAGCCTAAATATTTCATAAAGACTAAACTATGCCAGAAAAAATAATTACAGATTCTATTAACCAAGATTATAAATATGGTTTTGTAACTGATATCGAACAAGTGAAAATTCCACCAGGTTTAAATGAAGATGTTATAAAATTAATTTCTAACAAAAAAAATGAACCTGAATGGCTTTGTGAATGGCGGTTAAAAGCATATCGACATTGGCTGAAAATGGTTGAACCTGATTGGGCAAAAGTAAATTATTCCAAAATAGATTTTAATGATATTAGTTATTTTGCAGCACCTAAAAAGAAATTAAATAGTCTTGATGAAGTAGATCCTGAAATATTGGATACTTATAATAAACTTGGAATCCCGCTTCAAGAACAGAAGATGCTAGCTGGGGTTGCTGTTGATGCTGTTTTTGATAGTGTTTCAGTTGCAACTACATTTAAAGATGATTTATATAAAAAAGGTATTATATTTTGTTCATTTTCAGAAGCAGTGCAAGATCATCCTGAATTAATTAAAAAATATTTGGGTACAGTTGTTCCAATTACGGATAATTTCTATGCTGCATTAAATTCAGCAGTATTCAGCGACGGTTCATTTTGTTATATACCGAAAGGTGTAAAGTGTCCTATGGAACTATCAACTTATTTTAGAATAAATGCATCTAATACAGGACAATTTGAAAGAACTTTATTAGTTGCAGATGAAGGTGCTTATGTCAGTTATCTTGAAGGTTGTACTGCACCACAAAGAGACGAAAACCAATTACATGCTGCTGTTGTTGAATTAATTGCGATGGATAATGCTCAAATTAAATATTCAACGGTGCAAAATTGGTACCCCGGAGATAAAAATGGAAAAGGTGGGATATATAATTTTGTGACAAAGCGTGGAATTTGTAAAGGAGATAATTCTAAAATTTCATGGACTCAAGTAGAAACAGGATCTGCAATTACTTGGAAATACCCAAGTTGTATTTTACAAGGAAATAATTCGATAGGGGAGTTCTACTCTGTTGCTTTAACAAATAATAGACAGCAAGCAGATACTGGAACGAAAATGATACATTTAGGAAAAAATACAAAAAGTACTATTATTTCTAAAGGAATTTCAGCAGGTTATGGTCAGCAGACATATCGTGGTGAAGTACGAATTAATAAAAATGCAGATAATGCACGGAATTATTCTCAATGTGACTCAATTTTAATTGGTGATAAATGTGGTGCACATACTTTTCCATATATTGATGTTCGAAATTCAACAGCTCAAATGGAACATGAGGCAACTACATCTAATATTGGGGAAGATCAATTATTTTATTGTAATCAAAGAGGAATTTCTACAGAAGATGCAATTGCAATGATTGTGAATGGTTTTTGTAAAGAAGTATTTAAAGAGCTACCGATGGAATTTGCAGTTGAAGCACAGAAATTATTAGAAATTAGTTTAGAAGGAAGTGTTGGATAATATTTAATGAAAAATAAAAAATAATGCTTAATATAAAAAATTTACATGCTTCTGTTGAAGAAAAGAAAATTCTTAAGGGAATAAATTTAATTGTCAACCCGGGTGAATTACATGTCATTATGGGACCAAATGGAGCAGGTAAAAGTACATTGGCAAGTGTATTAACAGGGAAGGATAAATTTAAAATTGACAATGGTGAAATCCTTTTTGAAGGTCAAATTATAAATGAATTACCTCCTGAAGAAAGAGCTTGCAAAGGCATGTTTATGTCTTTTCAATATCCTATTGCGATACCTGGTGTAAATAATATGTATTTTTTAAAGGAAGCGTTAAATTCACAAAAAAAATACAGAGGTGAAACTCAATTAGATTCAATCGATTTTTTGGGTGAAATGAAGACTAAACTAAAGTATGTTGGGTTAGAAGAGTCATTTATTCATAGACCTGTAAATGATGGCTTCTCAGGTGGTGAGAAAAAACGAAATGAAATATTACAAATGATTACACTGGAACCAAAGCTAAGTATTTTAGATGAAACAGATTCGGGACTAGATATTGATGCGTTAAAAATTATTTCTGAAGGAATTAATAATTTTAGAAATAAAGATCGATCTTTTATTTTAATTACCCATTATCAGCGAATGCTTGATTATTTAAAACCAGATTTTGTACATGTTATGATTCAGGGGGAGCTAGTAAAGTCAGGTGATAAATCACTTGCTTTAGAGTTAGAGAATAAAGGGTATTCTTGGATATTAAATGAAAAAGTAGAAACTTCTAAATCTTAATGGAAAATCAGCTTGTAGAATTCTCATCTTTTGATGAAATTAATAAAAAAGCTAATATAATTTGTGATGATAAATCTATATTAAATCCAAAAAGTGAACGATGGCGTTTTACTCCTATACGAGAATATAATGCTTTAACATTTTCAAATTTACAAAATACTAATATTAATTTAGATTCCATCCAATCATATAGATTTAAAAATGTAATTTTATTTGTCATTATAAATGGAAAATTAGATTTACAATTATCTGATTCTATCCCAAATGGAATCCAAATTGAAAATTTAAATAAAATGGTTCAGAATTATCCAGGAAGTATTAAAAGCTCATTTTCTAAAATTTCTAATTTCCAAGAAAATTATTTTTCTGCAGAAAATATTACACAATTTAATAATGGTTTATTTATAAATGTTGATGCAAATATTATAATTGATAAACCAATTCAATTATTAAATATTCAAACCGATACCATAAGTTTTCCACGGACATTAATTAATGGTGAAGAAAATTCACAATTCACCATTATTGAACAATATATTAATTTGACAAAAAGTGAGTCAAAATCAAATTCAGTTGTTGAAGTTTCATTACAGAATGGTTCAAATTTAAAACATATTTGTTTACAAAATGGAATGAAGGATCATTGGAATTTTTATAATTTAGCAGTAAATCAATACAAAAATAGTTTATTTACAAATTCCATTATTTCACTTTCAGGTAAACGAATTGTAAATGATATATACTGTAATTTAATAGAAGAAGGTACAAGTGCAGATATTTCTGGATTATATTTAATTGATGATAATTCACATTGTGATAATCATACAATAATAAATCATATTGCACCTCTTACATTTAGTAATGAAAATTTTAAGGGAATATTAACAGGGAAAGCTAGTGGGGTTTTTAACGGTTTAATTAAAGTAATGCCTGATGCTCAAAAAATTAATTCATCACAGACAAATCGAAATTTATTATTATCAATTGATTCTAAAATGAATAGCAATCCACAGTTAGAAATTTATGCCGATGATGTAAAATGTTCTCATGGTTCAACAATTGGGCAAATAGATGATGAAGCATTGTTTTATATGCAGTCGCGTGGAATATCAAAATCTGATGCAACCAAAATGCTTGTCAAAGGATTTGCAGATGAAATATTAAATAAAATAAAAATAAAATCAATTATTGATTTTATTGAACCTAAAATTGAACAACTAATGGGGAATAGTTAATGGATGAGTTAAGAGAATTATATCAACAACTCATTTTAGACCACAATCAAAACCCTAGAAACTTTAGAGAAATTGAAAATTATGATTTTCATAAAAAAGGATATAATCCATTATGTGGAGATCAATTAGAAATTTTTATTAAAATAAAAGATGATAAGATTTCTGAATTGTCATTTACAGGGATGGGTTGTGCAATTTCAAAAGCCTCTGCTTCTATTATGACTGAAACATTAACTGGAAAATCCCTTACGGAGGCAAATTTACTATTTAAGCAATTTAGAGAAATGGCAATGAATGGAAAAACTGCAGATGGATTACCATTAAAATTATCAGTTTTAAGTGGAATTTATAAATATCCTTCTCGAGTAAAATGTGCATTACTTGCTTGGCATACACTGCATCAAAGTTTTGATACGCAAAATATTGTTGATGCAAAAACGGAATAAATATAATGATTGAGAAAAATCAAACAATAAGACTTAAACGAAATTGTGAAGCTGAATTAATACCTTCAGGAGATAAAATAAATTTATTAAAAGGTGAAGTTGTTAAAGTCACTCAATCTTTAGGCGGTAACTATACTTTATTTATAAATGGGAATTTAGTTAAAATTAGAGGGAAAGATGCTGATGTTATTGGTTTAGAAACCGAGGATGACGGTATTCAAGATATTGAAGAACATGCGAAAAAAGAAGTTGAAGAGCATTTAATTTGGGAAAAAATGAAAGCATGTTTTGACCCTGAGATTCCTGTAAATATTGTAGATTTAGGATTAATTTACGATTTAAAAATAACTCCATTAGAAAATATAGGTAATAAAATAGAAATTAAAATGACACTTACTGCTCCAGGGTGTGGCATGGGACCATCAATTGCGAGTGATGTAAAATATAAAGTTAGTATGGTTCCTGGTGTTACTGAAGTTGGTGTTGAAATAGTTTGGGAACCACCATGGAATAAGGATATGATGACGGATGCTGCAAAACTTCAACTTGGAATGTTATAGAAATTATGCAATTAAACCCCAATTTTATTAAAGAGGATTTCCCTCTTTTTAAAAATCATCCCAACCTTGCTTTTTTAGATAATGCCTCGACCACTCAAAAACCACAATGTGTTATTGATAAATTAAATGAATATTATAATGAGTATAATTCAAATGTACACAGAGGAATATATCAAATTGGTGAAAAAGCAACTTATGAATATGAATCCGTTAGAGAAAATCTTCTTCAGCTTGTATCTGCAAATAATAATTACTCAGCAATATATACGAGTGGTACAACTGAATCTTTAAATTTACTGGCTCATTCATTATCTGAATTGGTTTTAAAAGTAGGTGATGAAATTTTAATTACAGAAATGGAACATCATTCAAATATTGTTCCATGGCAGATGGCGTGTAAAAAATATGGCTGTACTTTGAAATATATTCCAATTACTGAGAAGGGTGAATTGGATATCTCTCAAATTGATTTATTAATAACTCAAAAAACTAAAATTGTTTCAATGATACATCAGTCTAATATCTTTGGTACAATTAATCCTATTAAAAAAATCACTAAAATGGCTAAAGCTGTGGGTGCAAAAGTTATACTTGATTCTGCACAAAGTATTCCGCATGGGAATGTCAATATTATAGATTTAAACTGTGATTTTCTTGTATTTTCAGGACATAAAATGTTGGGACCTACAGGTGTTGGGATATTAATTGGTAAAACCGAAATATTAAATATGATGCCACCATTTATGGGTGGTGGGGAAATGATATATACGGTGTCTATGGAAAGTTCAACATGGAATGAAGTACCTTGGAAATTTGAAGCAGGAACACCCAATATTGCTCAAGTGATTGGTTTAGGAGCGGCAATAGATTACCTAAATGATATAGGTATGGATAATATACAAGCTTATGAAAAAAAAATATTAGCAATTGCGGAAAAAAAACTATCGCAAGTTCCTGGATTAAAAATATTTGGTAATCCACAAAAAAAAGGTGCTGTCATTAGTTTTGAATTAGATGGTATTCATCCTCATGATTTAGCTCAAATTTTAGATGAACAAAATGTTGCAGTTAGAGCTGGACATCATTGTGCTCAACCCATAATGAATAAATTAAATGTACCTGCCACTATTAGAGCTAGTTTTTATATTTACAATACAGAAAAAGATATTGATCAACTTGTAAGTGGATTAATATCTGCTCGAGAATTCTTTTCAATTTCTTAAATAACTTTCCACACTTTTTTATTGATGAAAAGTAATAAAATAGAAATATTAAATTATAAAGTCAATCACAATATTATAAACTTGATAATTTTCTATCTTAAGATAACTCGCAATAAGTTTGATAATCAATTGTATGATTTATTTTAATTTGAAGGATTACTTTGACTGAAATAAGTTAATTTAACAAATAATTAACTTTAAAAGAGTGTGCTTAGTTAAGTA
>CAZGWH010000034.1:0-22702 GCA_964529325.1 uncultured bacterium
GTCCAGTTTGTGGGGGCAGGGCAATAAATTATCTCTATCTATGAGAGGTTTTCCAGAGGAAGATGTTGAATGGTGTTATCAGTGTCATGCACCATTAGCATTAACAACACCTAAAGATTTAAAATTAATAGACCCAATTTCTCGTTCTGGTGTGACTTGCATAGTTTGTCATACAACTGTTCATGCTATTCCTGATTCAAATGCGGGAAATTTTTATTTTAATCCTAAATTAAAAATGAATGGACCTTTTGATGATGTAACTTCTCATTTCCATAAATCAAATCAACATCAATTATTTTCAGATGATAATTCAGATTTATGTGCAAGTTGTCATTTTTCTGTTTATCCACGAAATAATATGCCCATAGATTGGACTTGGAAAGAATGGGATGAATCTGAGGGTGATAAATCATGCAAGCAATGTCACATGCTTGAATATCATGGAAAATCAGCAAGTCGAGATTGGGTGCCAGAACGAAAATTGAGGAAACATACATTTTTGGGTGGTGGTCGTAATAATTCTGAATTTATTAAAACTTCAGCAACTTTAAATACTCAAGTCAATTTTGATAAAAATATATTAGAAATTTCAATTACAAATAATTGTGGTCACAATTTACCCACTGGAAATGGGAGTGCTCCGTCAATTGAATTAAGGATTTTAAATGAAATTAATAAATCAATTATCTATAAAGAGTTTTTTAGAAATAGTTACATTGGACATTTTGGCTTCGAAGTATTAGACCCAACAATTGCATTAAAAAAAGGAATAGATAAAAGTATTCCAGCCTACCAAACTGTCAACCGGGAAATAAATTTAGATAATTTTAATAATATAGATAAATTTAAAGTTGAATTAATTTTTCATTATTGGATGCCATTTGAAAAAGAATATCAAATTCAATCAGGGTTAAAAACGGTACTCAATTATTCGTTATTACCAGAAGTAAATATTCTAACAATTGGAAAAACGCTACTTAATAAAAATACATGGGAAGTTTTAAGGGAATTAAAAAATATTAAACCTAAACCAATTTATTTAATTGAAAGCCAATTGATTTCTATAAATTAATAAGAAATAATATTAATTATATTTAGTTTTTATATCTTTAATTTGAGATTGAATTTCAGAAATTTGTTCTAATATTTTAATTAGATTATTTGAAGAAGGTTGATTGTTTAGTTCTTCTCGTTTCATATTTAATTTTGATTTTAAATCCAATGTCTCAAATACGGTAATACAATCTTTTGCAAGTTTAAGTGTTGGTTTTTTTTCGTCAAGTTCAAAAATTAATTCAGACAATTTATTTCGATCAATTTCATTTAAGCCATCCATAACTACATTTGCGTCTGGAGTAATTTCTCCATGTAGGTGTATAAATACTTTATCAAAAATATGCTTAGTATGCGTATTTTTAAACCAATTAGATTGAATATTATCATAAAGTAGTGTTCGTATTTCAGTATCTTTTACAAAGCAAAGTTGAGTAATTTCCTCTTCAATTTTATCCCTTCGAGATCTATCAATTTTATTAATTGTTTCCGTTTTTTTTATTGGTATTCTCGGCTGTCTATTTTGATTTCGTTTAGTTAATAATGAAAGTTTTTCATATAAATTTTCTTCTCTAAATTTGCTTACTTCTGCCAATTCTCTAATAAGTAATTCTCTAAAAATGGGATCATTCACTCTTGAAATTTCTAATATGGATTCTCTTGCGAATGCATTTAATTGTTGTGTAGAATCAGTTCCACCTTCAAAATGAGTAAAGTGAAATTCAATTAATGGCCTGGCATTTTTTAGTAATTTTTCAAAGTCTTCTTGCATTCCTTTTACCATCATATCATCAGGATCAAGACCTTTTGGCATCTCTATTATTTTAGGTGAAACTCCTTCAAGTGCTAGAACATATCCTGAACGAATTGCTGCTTTAATTCCAGCAGAGTCGCCATCAAATACAAGCACAATATTTTCTGTATATCGTTTTAATTTGCGTGCATGTTGTTGAGTAAAAGCAGTCCCTGAAACCGCAACTCCATTATTAAAACCATGTTGATAAAATTGAAGATAGTCAAGGTAACCTTCTACCACAAGTGCTTGATTTTTTTTAGGTATATAATTTTTTGATTTATTTAATCCATATAAAAAATTACTTTTATGATAAATAGAGCTTTCAGGGGAATTCATATATTTAGCATTGTCATTTGGGTCTAATGAACGACCAGCAAAACCAATAATTTTACTCATTTCATTTGCTAATGAAAACATTATTCTATTTCTGAACCGATCAAAATACCCTTTTTCACCAGAAATTATTAGACCCGATTCTTTAATTGCTTCTGAAGAAAACTTTTTATCCTTCAATATATCTAATAATCCTTGCCAATTATTTGGGCTAACCCCTAATTGAAATGTTCGAATCATATCTATAGAAAGTTTACGGTCATTAAGTAAATATTGTTGATGTTTTTTTGATTTTTTAAGTGATTCACGATAGAAATCCCAAGCAATATCATGAATTTCGTATAATTGTTGTGAGAGGTTTTGATTTAAATTTGGATTACCATCCCATTGAATTTTAATATTGTACATTTCTGCTAAAAATTTAAGCGAATCTACAAATTCAAGGTTTTCTATTTTTTGAATAAAATTAATAACAGAGCCACCAACTCCACACCCAAAACATTTATACATTTGCCGTTCAGGACTTACTGAAAAGCTTCCTGTTTTTTCATTATGAAATGGACATGGTGCAAACCAGTTTTTCCCGCGTTTTTTTAATTGAACATATCGTCCAATAACATCTTGAATATCTGCGATACTTCTGATTTGTTCAATTGTTTGTTCGGTAATTCGTGCCATAGCAAGTGCTATATTTTACAGCATTGAAAGTTTATCAATGTTAATCATTTTATAATTAAATTTGAATATGATTTAAATTAATTAATTGACAATATCGAATTATTTTTTTATCCGCAGATATTAATGTACTTTTTAAGAAAATAGTTGATGCCATAATAATTCTATCTGTAGGATCTCCATGAAAATTTTCTTTTAAAAATGAACTATTAATTGCTATTTCTGGATGTAATGGTAAAATGATAATTCCGCTTTTAGAAATGGCTTGATTAATCCATTGTAATGGCTCTAGATGAACACTTATTCGATTTTTTTTAATTAACATCCCCGTTTCCCAAATAGATATTGCAGGTAAATAAAGCCTATTTTTATCTTTGGCATTATTAATTAAATTGATTATTTCATTATCATTTAAGCGATTATGATTTAAAATGAGCCAAATCCAAATATGCGTATCGAGCAAAATGGGTTTATTCATCCGCTTCCCAATTTTCATTAAATGATACAATAATATCTCCTACTATGTCAGCTGTATTTTCCATACAACCATATATTGGTACTGTTTTTTCTGCTTCATTTATTGGTGCAAGTTTAGCAACTGGTTTTCCATGTTTTGTGATTATAATCTCATGATGATGTTGATTAACTTCATCCATGAGTTTCAAACATTTTGCTTTAAACTCTCCTGCTGAAATATTCATTCTTCTCCATTATATGACTATGGTAATCTAACTATAAATAAATTTTAAAAAGTTATATTTTCTTTTATAATAAAATAATAAATGTAATATAGAGAATAACCTTAAATTAGTATTGAGAATTAATCTCATTTAATTTGAATTTAAGGAAATTATGGATAAAAAAATATTAAATAAGTTTAAAACCGTATTAAAAAAAGAGCAATTAAAATTAACAAAACAACGCCTTGCAGTATTGGCAAATATGATAAAAAGCCAAGGACATAGAGAATGTGATGAAATTTATGACCAATTAAAATCCAATGGAGAAAATGTTTCTAGAGCAACGGTTTATCGAACGGTTGCAATTCTTGAAAAGTATGGTTTTTTGAGAAAATTAGAATTGGGAGATGGTCGTGCAAGATATGAGTATAAATTAGGTTTAGATCATCATGATCATATGGTTTGCATTGATTGTGGACAGATAATTGAGTTTGTAAATCCCGAAATTGAATTATTGCAGGATAAAATTTGTATAGATATGAATTTTAAATTAGTTCGACATATACATCAATTATTTGGAGTGTGTGAAATTTGTCAAAATTAAATTCACTTATTGATTTAAATATAAATGAAGTTGCAATTATTGAAAAATATAACCTTGCTGAATTTGGTAGTATTCGATTGCAAGAAATGGGTTTGATTCCGGGTAATATAATTAGACTAGTAAAAAAGGCACCATTTAATGGACCAATCGAAATTAAACTAGATGGATTTTATTTAAGTTTACGACGAGATTTAGCAGAAAAAGTTCAAATTAGAAAATTGAAATAAATGGTAAAAGATAAAAAAATTGCATTAATTGGAAATCCTAATTCTGGAAAAACGGCATTATTTAATTTATTAACGGGGTTAAATCAAAAAGTATCTAACTATCCTGGAATTACAGTTGAGAAAAAAACAGGAATTGCAAAAATATCTGATTCACAAAATGTAGAATTTATTGATTTACCGGGTACATATAGCATAATACCAAGTTCCTTAGATGAAAAGTTAGTTACCCTTCAAATTCAAAATTGGATGAAAGGTGATAATAAACCCGATATTATTCTTTCAGTTGTTGATGCCACTAATTTATCACGAAATTTATTTTTAACATCTCAATTATTAGATTTAGGGATTCCTGTAATTATTGCATTAAACATGATGGACTTAGTTGAAGATAAAGAATTTATAAATATAGATATTCTTAAAAAACAATTTAATGCGGCAGAAGTTATTCCAATTTCGGCATTAAAAAAAACAGGGATTAAGCGCCTTAAATTATCATTAGAAAAAGCGATATCTGACCCAATTATTAATAATTCATCATTCCCTGATAATTTATTTCCATTTCAGGATAAATTGAATGAAATTGAATTATTATTAGAAAATTGTAATTATCAATCTGAAAGATTTATAAAAGCCCACGCAATACGATGTATTTCATCAATTCGAATGGTAGAATGTTTAGATGTAGATATAGAAATTCGAAATAAAATTATTGATATAAGAGAGCAAATTGTTAAATCAGCTATGAAAACAGGTCATTTACAAAAAATTATGGAGCCTGCACTTCGGTATGAATGGATTAATAATCGACTCTCTAATAAACCTTCAATAAAAGATGTTAAAATTAATTCTACGAGTGAAAAAGTGGATAAAATATTAACCCATCCCGTATTTGGTTTAGCATTTTTTATTAGTCTATTATACTTTATTTTTAAATCTATTTTTAGTTGGTCATCAGCTCCCATGGATTTTATTGATGTGCAAGTTGTTGCATTTGGTGAATTAGTTTCAGGCATATTGAATCCGGGGTTATTACATGATTTAATTGTTGAAGGTGTAATTGCAGGTGTTGGGGGAATAATTATTTTTCTACCTCAAATTTTAATATTGATATTCTTTCTTACTTTATTAGAAGATACGGGATATATGGCAAGAGTTGCATTTATGATGGATAGAATTATGTCAATTGCTGGATTACATGGAAAATCTATTTTACCCTTAATGAGTGGTTATGCATGTGCAATTCCAGGGATTATGGCAAGCAGAACAATTGAATCTTGGAAACAACGCTTGGTGACGATGATGGTATTACCCTTATTAAGTTGCAGTGCAAGGCTCCCTGTTTATTCGTTATTAATTGGTGCATTTGTTCCAGCCGTTTCAATTTGGGGGTTTGATGCTCAAGGTTTAACACTTGTATTTATGTATTTCTTAGGGACAATTACTGCTTTTTTACTTGCTATTTTATTTTCTAAATTTTTAAGTGATGAAAAATCAACCTCCAGTTTTATTATGGAATTACCTCCATATAGAATACCATTATGGAGGTCTGTTTTTAGGCAAGTTTATATGAAAGGAAAAGGATTTGTAAAAGATGCAGGTAAAATCATAATGGCTATTTCAATATTATTATGGTTTATGGCTTCTTTTCCTAGATTAGAAAATGGCGAGTCGGTTAGTATTGACCAAAGTTATGCAGGAAAAGTTGGACATTTTATAGAACCGATAATTAAACCACTTGGTTATGATTGGAAAATTGGAATCGGATTAATTACATCTTTTGCTGCGAGAGAAGTCTTAGTATCAACTTTAGCCACAATTTATAATGTTGAAGCAGAAGGTGATAATATTATTCCATTAAAAACAGCAATGCTAAATGAAAAAGATGAGAATGGAAATCCGAAATATTCAATATTAATGGCATTGTCTTTAATGGTTTTCTATGTATTTGCAGCTCAATGTATGGCAACATTTGCGATTATTAAAAAAGAAACAAATTCCTGGAAATGGCCTGCGTTTATGATTGTTTATATGACCATATTGGCTTATGGAGGTGCATTATTAGTTTATCAAGGTGGAGTAGCACTCGGTTTCTCTTAATATTCTAATGTAACAATATGTTTCGAGCAGGATAGCAGATTTCATTTCATTAATAAATTATACCCTCGAATTATAGATAGTTTTTTATCTTTAACACTAATTAATGGATAATATAATGAAAAAATATTTTAAACTTTTATTTCTCACTTTCATTCTTTCATTTTCTTACTCACAATGGTGGTTTCCAGAAATGGAAATTATTCCTTCAAATCCAAACTCCAATGACAATGTGGCTATAAGAATATTTGGTGATACACCGAGTAATGTAGTTAGTGCGACGACTGAATTAATGTATATAGATAGTGCTTTTGTATTAAATACAACGGTTATTCTTGGACCATTAACTGTTATTGGATATTTTGAAACTGTAACTGAAATTGGACAATTAAATCCTGGAAATTATTTTACAATTGCAAATGTATCTTATGGATTTATTAATTTTGATGGAGAAATAGATATTTTTGATGAGCAAGCAATATCATTAAACATAAATGTAATCCCTGTAGATGAATGTGAAGATTTAGCATTTGTAGATTTTGGTGCTTGTGATATGGCTTTAGGTATTGCATTTGTAAATGGACTTTGTAATTATATGTCTGGATGTGATTGGGTTGTTGATGGTGTAGATTATTCTGATCAGTTTTATGAATCGTTTGACGAGTGTAGTGATGCATGTGAATGTTCTGAAGGATGGGATAATTGCTTTGTAGATCCATGTTTAGTTACAGAATGTCCAGCATACCCTGATGCATATTGTATTCCTGACTATTGTGGTGGTTGTTATGCTGATTTTTTCGTTAATGGTGTTGAGGTAGATTGTGAAATTCAAAATTATGGGGGGTGTACCGATTCTGCTGCGTCAAATTATGATGAATCTGCAACATTTAATGATGGTTCTTGTGAGTATGCATGTGGATCTCCCAATCTTGCAGGCTGTTTTCAAACTGGTTGTGGTGAGGGAGAACAATGTGTAGATTTTGGAAATTCGGATGCAGGGTATTGCATTCCTAGCATTTGTGATTGTAATAATGGTGGTGGTTGGATTTGTACTAACGATTGCAATGGAGGGATTTGTATTTCATTAGATCCTGAACCTGGAGATATCTGTCAATTTAATGGGGGAATACCGGGTATTGAATCCTGTAATTATCTATGTTCTGAAATAAGTTATACTGAATCTGCAATTGGAGATGGGTATTGTGATGAGATTATATGGGGACCTGAGTTTAATTGCCCCGCTTTTAATTGTGATGGTGGTGACTGTGGTGATGAATTAATTAATGGCGAGTGTATTGAAATTAATTTGAATTGTGGAAGTGGTGATTTTAATGAAGATGGTTTTGTTAATATTTTAGATATTGTTGGAACTGTAAATATCATATTAAACAATATTTTACTAAATGAATATGAATTATGTCTATTGGATGTAAATGAAGATGGTGAAATAAATATTATTGATATCGTTCAAATTGTACAATGGATATTAAATCCAATTCCTCAATCCATTCGAATTGATTCGGGTACTTCATTTGGTGAATGTATTGGATATTGCATTTTTCAATTAGTAATTGAAAATGGGGAGGGTCATTTTATTGCCTATAATTGGTGGGATGATTTATCTTTTCCTGATTTAGTTTTGGATATTGTATTGACAGATACAGAATGGAATAATATTTTAAGTTTTATTAATTTTGATTATATTCAGACTTTAGATGATGTTTATGGTTGTCCAGATTGCAATGATGGTGGTGCAGAATGGATTGAAATATCAATTGATGATGAAATTAAAAAAGTAACCTTTGAAGCCTATACAGAAGTAAATGGTATTGAAAATTTAATTTTATTATTAAGAGAACTTAGAGCTGATTATTTGAATCAAATAACGCCATAAAATTTTATATAAAATAAATAGAGTTTGTAATAAATGTTTTTAATTTTATTGTCTGTCACATTTTTTCTATCAGTAGTTTTATCATTATTTATTATTAAAATTTTTAGTAATCCTATTAAAAAAATACTAAATCGAATTATTTCAGATTCAATAAGTCAAGTTTGGTCAAAATATTTATATTTTGCAATTTTGGTAACAGGTATATCTAGCGGTGTAAGAATTTGGGATTTAGAAAAATATATTACTGTAAATCATAAAGATATACAGGTTGTAAAGTTGAATTTTGATAGATGGGTGTTAGAAATTTATAGAACAATTATTGGTTCACTACAAGGAATTGCATGGATGTTATTAGTTTTTTTCATCTTTGCATTAATAGCATTTGTCATTGTTAGATCATCAGAGTTAAAAAATATAAATGATTAACTTTCCCAAATAGTCTAAAACCTTCAAAAAGTTAAAAAATATATGAATTACTATATTGAATTGTTTGATAAAAATTCAATATGATTATGGTTTTTTAAGTTTTTTTAAAAATTTATTTGCATAAAATTAGATTATTTAAATATTTTTAATATTTTACTTGCACGATAATATAGAAAAGCAATACTATATAGCAGTGCCTTACACTTGTATTTTTAATGTTTAAATAATAATAATAATGGAGAAAGAAAAAATGAAGAAAATCATTTTATATTTTATAGTTTTAATGAGTTTTACTGCTGGGATTTGGGCTGGAACCCCTGGTTCGGCTGGGAAGGGAAAGGCACTTCAGCAAGTGTCCAATCCTAGTGGTAAAGAAATTACCATCAATGAAACTCTTATTCATGATGGATCAACTGAGTTAGAATTGCGTGATGGTGAAGTTTGCACAACAGATGCAGATTGTACTGAAGGTGATGTTTGCGATGCTGGTATATGTACAGAATTAGTGGGTGATTCTGACATAGATACAGATGGTGACGGTCTAACAGATGATGTTGACGACGACGATAATGATGGTCTTACAGATGATGCAGAAGATGATGATGATGCAACTGATGATGACGATGCAGAAGACGATGATGATGCAGAAGATGATGATGATGCAGAAGATGATGATGATTGTGACAATAGCGGAGAAGGCAATTGTGATGACGATGCTGGAGAAGATGGTCCTGATACTGAATGTGTTACCGATGCAGACTGCGCAGAAGGTGAAGCATGTATAGAAGGAGACTGTGAAGATGATGAAGATAATCCTACTACAGATGTAGAAGGTTGTACTGATTCTGAAGCATTAAATTACAATGCAGAAGCTACATTAGATGATGGAACGTGTGAATATGAAGTTGTTGAAGGTCCTGCGGATATTACATTATCTTTCGGTTCATATAATTTAGTAGATAATACAATAGAAGTTTTATACTCAAGTACAAGTGATATTTCTGGTTATCAATTTGGTACAACTGCAAGTGACGAAGCTTTTGCTTATATGGTTGCTGAAGGTGGTGCTTCTGGTGATTTAGCTTGGAATGTATCAATTGGTGCTGTAAATAACCTTGTTTTAGGATTTTCTTTTGATGGTTCATCCATTTTAGCTGGTGAGGGAGTTTTAACAAACTTATATTTTGCTGGTGCTGAAGGAACAGAACTGTGTTTAAATGAAGGAATTGTGAGTGGTGCAAATGCAGAAGAATTATCTGTAGAATATGGTGCGTGTGTAGTACTTGAAAATGAAACATTTGCTGGTGATGTAAATAATGATGGGCTATTTAATATAGTTGATATTGTTATGGTTGTAAACTATATCTTTGACTTTGTTGAATATAGTCAAGTTTATGATTTTAATGCAGACGGTAATGTGAATGTTGTTGATATTGTACAAATGGTTCAAACTATTTTAGGTTCTTCAAATAGAGAGTTTACAAATAGTACAAGTGAATTAAGTGTATCAAATAATGCAATTTCATTACATACTGATGGCAATATAATGGGTATTCAACTTCAATACACTGGTATGATGAACATTATTGAAAGTAATATTCCAGAAAATTGGATTGTTAAATATAATTCAACTACATTCTTAGCAGTTTCAACAGATGGAAGTACAATTCAGTCGGATGATTTATTCACTTTCAGTGGAAATATGAATGTTGAGTCAGCAATTATTATTGATAATAGTGGAAGAAATACATTCGAAAAACTTTCAGTAATAAGTGATAATTTTGAATTAATGGGTTCATATCCAAATCCGTTTAATCCTGTGACAACTATTTCTTTCTCATTACCTGAGGCAGGAATTGTTTCAATAGCTATTTATAATATCTATGGTCAACTTGTTGAAACATTAGTTTCACAAGAAATGTCAGCTGGGTTAAATTCAATTACATGGAATGCTGGTCAAATGCCAAGTGGTATGTATATTTATAATATCACAACACAAGTAAATGGTAGTACTGTTCAGCAAAATGGAAGAATGACTTTATTAAAATAATTTCCATCTCCTCTTGTTAAAGTTAAGGTTGTTGTCTTGCTTTATCAATAAAACCTCCACTTGAAATAATTCAAGTGGAGGTTTTTTAACTTGGAATTTTAAGAAATAAAAAAATGATACAATTACCAGAAATATTTAATAATAAAATTGCAGAAAACCAATCAAAGTTGGTTAGTGTTAATCCAAATGAAAATGTGAGATGGATTGAATTTACAGCTCATATATCTCAGTTTAACCAATCAACGATTCCAGATACACAAGAACATCTTCAATTGTTACTTGATAGCGAATCGGATCCTGGAAAATTAGCATCACTATATGTTGGATTAGCAAAATGTTATATTGGAGATGGTGATTTTATTAAAGGGTCCCAAACCTTAGGTTATGCTCATCAGTTAATAGAGAAAAATATAGACCAATATCAAGAAGTTCACGCATTTATTTTATTAGAAATGGTTGGATTCCTTGGAGTAATTAATAACCATTCAAAAGCAATATTAATTTTAGAAACAATTCCAAGATATACAAAATCTAAATATTTGTTAAAATTAGTTGATTATTACAGACTAGTTCAATTATCTCGTCAAAATAAGAATGGATCCATAGAGGGGTTAATAACATCTTCAGAATATTTTAAATCAATAAATAGCCATTCAACCCTTGCATATCATTTTAAAACAATTGGTAACCTCTATGGTAAGCGAAAAGATTTTGATATTGCAATGGATTATTATTTAAAGGGAATAGAAATTGCGGAGATAAATGGCTATCAACATATAAAATCTGCTATTCATCATGATATTGGAATGTGGAAATTTGCAACGGGTGATTTTAATGGTGGAATTAATACATTAAGAGATACTGCTGAAATGGCGGATAGCTCATATACACAAAGTTTTACACTTGCAAACATCGGATTTATTTATAATCATAAAAAAGATATAAATACTGCTGAAAAATATTTTAAACAAGCACATAAAATTGCATTTAATTCAGGGGTATTTTATTTAATTCCTGGTATTAGTTATTATTTAGGAAAATGCAATGAACAAAAATCTAATATAAGTACTGCAAATGAATATTTTGAACAAGCATATCAAACAGCTATTGAATTAATTGATAATAATTTCGAATGCAGAGGCGATATTAGAAAGGCAATAAAAAATTACTTACCTTTTTTAAAAAAATATAGAGACCAAATTTATAATCAATCTAAATCAGAATCTTCATCAGAATTTTTATTTTCAAAAGATAAATCTTTAAATGAAATAAGAGAAATTTTTCAAAAAAGTTTATTTACGTTACTTTCTGAAAAAGGAGAATCTATTAATTCTATGTCCCAAAATCATAATATTTCTGTGCGAAAATTATATCAATTAAAATCTGAAATTAAAAATGCATTTATTGTTCCAAATGAAATTGAAAATTATTTAAAAGAAACAGATCAAACAGATTGGAAATTAATTAATCAAGAATTTGATCAAAAAATAATAAATTGTTTACTTTCTGAAAATAAACATAATAAACGAGTAGTAGCTGATAAATTAGGGATTAGTTATCCTGGAATTTTAAAATTAACAAATAACAACCAAATGGTAAAATTATGAATTTGGTAAGGGGTTAAGTCATGAAATATTTAAATATTTTATTCATATTTATTTTAAGTTTTATATATGCAGTTGAAGAAATAAATTTCTATAATCAAATTGTAAATATTAAATCTTCGCAAATAACAATAGAATCAAATTCAGATATTTCAAATGATTATGATATTAAAAGTAATTTTAATCGTGATGAAGATGAAGATGATGACGAAGATGAAGAAAATTATGAAGCCCGTGCACTATTTGGTGGAAGCGAAAATGAAGAATCTACTTATTATGGAAAAGTAAAAGTAAAAATAGCTGATAATAATGTCAATAAAATGGAATTTGAACTTGAAAACTTAAGTTTTAATCAATTTTATTATATTCGATTTAATGATAGTATTCATTATAATTTTTCTACGGATGAAGAAGGAAATTTTGAATTCAACCTTGCTTCTGATGACTCAGAAGATGGGAATTTACCCTTAGAATTAATGCCGGTATCTGAATTAATAATTGCTGAATTATTTACTTCAGATAATTTTATTATTGAAACTGCATATTTTGTACCAGATGATGCGGCATGTGCAGATTTATTAATTGATTTATGTAATGCAATTCCGATGTGTTTTTGGGATGAAATTGTAGGTTGCTCTGATAGTAATTGGGATTTTGATGAAGATGATGATGGTATCCCCGATAATGAAGATGATGATGATGACAATGATGGTATTCCGGATGATGAAGATGATGACGATTGGGATGAGGGTGAATATTTTTCAAGTGATTTGTATGATATATATGAAGATTATATTTCTGATTATAATTTAGATGGTAATGGAAAATTTAATTTTATTGTTATAAATTTAGATCGAAGTAGTCGATCTGATATTGGTGATAATATTGGTTTATTTGATACTGCGGGCCAATTGAATGGAATTGGTTGTGAACCAGTTTTTGGTGATATTTTAGTTGGTAGTGGTGTATTACAAGGAAATGTTGCTACATTATTTGCTTTTGGTACTCATGATAATTGTGGAGCAGGAGGTGCTTTGTATCCAGGGTTTATTGAAGGAAATCAAATAAATTTAGAGTTTTGGAATTCGATAGATTCAAGTTTAACAATTATTCCTGTAGATGCAAATTATGGGCCAAATCAAACGATAATTGAAGTAAATATTTCATTACCTACAGTTGATTTGAATAATGATTTAGCATTTAATGTCGCTGATATTTTAATTATGGTGAATATTATTTTAGATATAGAACCATTAAATATGGATGCTGATCTAAACTTAGATGGAGTAATAAATGTTGCAGATATAATTATTGCTATAGAAATGATTTTGGGTAATTAATAATTATAGGAATTTTCATTGAATAAAAATTCATTAAAATTAAAAAAAATATTTATTTCAATAATGTGTTTAATTGCAGCATTCTTTTGGATAATGGGTAAATCATTTTAATCATTCATTAAATATTTTCTTCAATAATAATTAGATTCTCAATCTAATTCATTCCTTTTTTTAATTATTAAATAAATATATTCTGTATATATATTTTAATTTATCTGCTAAATTAAAGTTAAAATAATACAAATTTAATAATTTTGAAAAAAATACATAAAATAATATTAACACTTCTAACACTTGGATTTATTCTATTAACGATTTGGATTATTATAGAATCGAGTGACTATTTATTTACAGACCAATTAATGAGACCACACCATGCTGATCATAAATTATGGAAACCTGGGGGAATGATTGGGCATGGTTTAGGAATTATTGGTGGAAGTATGATGATAATCATGTTTGTTTATTCATTGAGAAAACGAATAAAGTTTTTTCGGAATTGGGGTAATTTACCAACTTGGTTAAATTATCATATTTTTTTAGGAATAGCAGGTCCTATACTTGTCACATTTCATACTGCACTAAAATTTGGTGGGTTAGTTTCGATATCATATTGGTCTATGATTGCCGTTGCATTAAGTGGCTTTATTGGAAGATATATTTATATTAAAATCCCTCATCATGTAAACGGTAAAGAAATAACACGAAATGATTTTAATTCTAAAGTAAATGAAATTACTGAAAAATTTAAAAAAGATTATGAATTATCTAATGAAACGATTGGAATAATTTATAGCTTATCTGGTGGTAATCAAATTGAAAAGAACGGAATATGGGGAGTTTTTACGCTTTTCTTTATTGATTTAACAGGATGGTTTAGACGAAAACATATTATTTCTGTAATTCAGGAAACAACTAAAATATCCACTTCAGATTTAAAGGAATTCCAATTTTCTTTAATGCAAATAGTTAAAATGAATAGACAGATTGCATTTTGGAATACGGCTCAAAAATTATTTCATTATTGGCATGTAATTCATAAACCATTTGCTTATACGATGCTTGTGATAATGTTTATCCATATTGCAATTGCGGTGTCTTTGGGATATACATGGATTTATTAATGAATTCAGAATTAATTATTTCTTGGGGAATTGGACTTGTTATTATTTTATCCTTTTTGATACCTTATTTAAATTCAATAAAAGCGAAAGAAGCAAAAACTAAAATACGATTAGAAAAAACACGATCAAAAAGACAGGATAAAGCACTTTTGCAACATCCAATCATAAATCAGTCACTTTGTATTGGTTGTGGGATTTGTGTTGAATCTTGTCCAGAAGGCGATGTTTTGGGGCTTATAAATGGAAAAGCAACAATTATCCATGGAAGTCATTGTATCGGCCATGGAAAATGTGCAGAAGAATGTCCGATTGGTGCAATTGAGGTTGGACTAGGAGATATAAGCCAACGAGAAGATATTCCACAATTAACACCTAATTTTGAATCTAATATTAATGGAGTTTACCTCGTTGGTGAATTGAGTGGTCTTGCTCTTATTAAAAATGCAATTAGTCATGGCATTACGGCAATTAACCATATAAATAAATGTAAATTTAAAAAAGAAAAATCAATTTATGATGTCATAATTGTTGGAACTGGTCCATCTGGAATAGCGAGTGCATTAAGAGCCCAAGAACTAGGTCTGAATTATTTGGTGATAGATCAAGATACAATTGGTGGGACAATACTTCATTATCCAAGACGAAAACTTGCATTAGTTCAGCATATTGAATTACCATTATATGGAAAATTAAATAAAGGTGAGTATCGTAAAGAAGAATTGCTTCAAATTTGGGAAGAGATTATTAAATCTCAGAATATTAATTTACAATCAAATTGTAAACTCTTAAAAATTAATAAAGATAAAGAAGTTTTTAAAATTGAAACTTCAAATGGATTATTAGAATCAAATAAAGTAGTTTTAGCATTGGGAAGAAGAGGAACACCTCGTAAACTAAATATTCAAGGTGAGGAATTAAGTAAAGTAATGTATAAACTAATAGATGCTGAAACATATAAAAATAGAAAAATATTAGTTGTTGGTGGGGGAGATAGTGCCATTGAAGCTGCATTAGGATTAGCCCATCAACCTGGAAATATGGTTTCAATTTCTTATCGTAAAGATAATTTTTTTAGATTAAAAGCTCGGAATGAAAAAAATATTGAAAAAGCAATTTCCGATAAATTATTAAAAGTTATTTTTAATTCATCACCAATTTGCATAAATGAAAAAGCAGTTACATTAAAACTATCTGATTCTAATTTAGAAATAGAAAATGATTTTATTTTTATTTTTGCAGGTGGAGAACTACCATTTCCGTTATTAAATCAAATTGGTATTGAATTTGGAAAAAAAATAAAAGTTGCAGTTTAATTTATGAAATTTTGGAGTTTAATATTCATTTTTCCTTTAATAATATTTGCACAATTTTCGCCAGGAAAATTATCTAAATATCATCAATTTCTCGAAGGGAATTCAAATTGCATTAAATGCCATGAAATTGGGAATAGAGAAATTTCAGATGGTTGTAACGAATGTCATCATCCATTAAAATTACAAATTGATGCGAATCAAGGGTTTCATAAGGATAAAAAAGAAGATTGTGGAAGTTGCCATTCTGACCATAATGGAGAAGAGTTTGAATTGGTATATTGGCCAAAAGATATCAAAAAATTTGATCATAGTGAAACAGGGTATATACTTACAGGTGAACATATCAACCTTGAATGTAAAAATTGTCATACCGAGAAATTTATAAAAGAAAATTCCATAATTGGTTGGGCCAAAGAATATACTCAGTTTGATGTATTAGATAGAACATTTCTTGGTTTAAAAACTGACTGTAATTCTTGTCACGAAAATATTCATGAGGAAAAAGTATCAAATAATTGCATTTCCTGTCATAATACTAACGATTGGGAATTAGCGATAACCGAATTTGACCATAATAAATCTCAGTTTTTATTAACAGGTTCACATTTAAAAGTGGATTGTGAAAAATGTCACCTAATTCAAGAAAAAAACTCCAGAAAAATTATGCAATTAACAGGTATGGAATTTAAAAATTGTAATAATTGTCATGAAGATACATTTCATAAAGGTGCTTATGGTCCAGCTTGTGAAACTTGCCATACATCAAATAATTGGAATGAAGATTTAATTTCATTCGATCATTCAACAACTAATTACTCATTAAATGGTAAACATGAAAATGTTAATTGTAAAGAATGTCATTTAGAAACACTTTCAGGAAAACTACCCCAATATGATCAGTGTGATCAATGTCATGAAGATAAACATTATGGTCAATTTGAAAACAGAAAAAATGGGAGTGATTGTGAATATTGTCATAATGTGAATAATTTTATTCCATCTATTTTTACAACTGCAATGCATCAATTATCTCGTTTAAAATTAGATGGTTCACATTTAGCTGTTCCATGCAATAAGTGCCATGAATCTTATTCTCCTGAAAAAAATATTCTAACTACACAATTTACATGGAATAATTATTCTTGTAATGTGTGTCATAATGATATTCATCGAAATCAATTTAAACAAAATTATAATAATGATTGTGAAAAATGCCATAAAACGGATTTATTTTCACATGTTAATTTTGATCATCAAAATTGTAAATTCCCATTAGATGGCCGTCATAATGATTTAAATTGTAATGATTGTCATAAATCAGAAATAGATAGTGATGGTTCTTTTATAAGATATTCACCAATTGAAAATCAATGTAGTGATTGCCATACATTCACGGATGAAATTAAATGAAAATAAAAAATATACATATTTGTTTTACGCTTATTTTTTCACTATTAATTTCTTCACAGATTGATAATGAATTAACTTCAATACCATGCAGTGATTGCCATTCTTCGGGAGGGTGGGATAAACTTACATATTCTAATTTTATACATAGTGAAACAGGATTTTCATTAAATGGTGTTCATAAAATACAAAAATGTAATGACTGCCATTTGGGAAATACAATTGAGGAAAAACATAATTTCCATTTTGGAAATTCAAATTGTAATTCATGTCATATTGATATCCACTTACAGGAGTTGGGAACTGAGTGTGAACAATGTCATAATGAAAATTCATGGGATGTTGATGAGCGAAAATTTAACCATAATCAAACTCGGTTTCCTTTAATCAAAGGGCATCAAAATATTAATTGTAATGAATGTCATATTAATACAACAAGTCAATTTTCTTCAATTTCAACAGAGTGCAAAAGTTGTCATATAGATGATTTTATGTCCACGGGTATAGGGCAATATTCAAATTCGCCATCACATATTACAATGCAATATAGCCAAAATTGCCAGGATTGTCATTCAATATCCAATTGGGCAGGGGTAGGTTTCAACCATGATGAAACGGGTTTTATTTTATCTGGTTCACATCAATCAGCAGATTGTGAACAATGCCACAGTGAGGGAAATTATAATTTACCAAATTCCTGTGAAGGATGTCATGGTGAAAATGGTATTGCATTTACAAATTCAACTCAATCTGACTATGATCATTCGACTCATTTAATAAATCAAGATTGTGAACAATGTCATAATGATGTAGATTGGGGAAATAATTTATTTCTACATAGTGATTTTACAGGAAATGATTGTGGAGAATGTCACCAGCCAGAATATATTGAATCTGAAAACCCACCACATGGAAATGGAAATATAAATGATAATTGTAGTCTTTGCCATGAAAGTACAAATGAATGGACGATTGACCCTTTTATTCATTCTTTAATTCAGACGAGTTATGAATTAAATGGATTACATTTAACAGCAAGTTGTGAATCCTGCCATGCTTCTCAACAATATAATAATACATCTCAAGAATGTGAAAGTTGCCATTTGCAGGATTATGAACAAGCTGAAACCCCCAATCATCAACTGTATCAATATCCAACTCAATATTGTAGTCGTTGCCATGATTCAAATAATTGGTCGAATAATTTTTTACATTTAGTGAATGATGCCTGTGAATCTTGTCATATGCCTGATTATGAAAATGCAATAGATCCTGAACATTCTAAAATGTCTACAAATTGTAATAATTGCCATGCGAGTATAACAACTTGGAAGGGTGCCGAATTTAACCATGATGAAACGGGTTTTATTTTATCTGGTTCACATCAATCAGCAGATTGTGAACAATGCCACAGTGAGGGAAATTATAATTTACCAAATTCCTGTGAAGGATGTCATGGTGAAAATGGTATTGCATTTACAAATTCAACTCAATCTGACTATGATCATTCGACTCATTTAATAAATCAAGATTGTGAACAATGTCATAATGATGTAGATTGGGGAAATAATTTATTTCTACATAGTGATTTTACAGGAAATGATTGTGGAGAATGTCACCAGCCAGAATATATTGAATCTGAAAACCCACCACATGGAAATGGAAATATAAATGATAATTGTAGTCTTTGCCATGAAAGTACAAATGAATGGACGATTGACCCTTTTATTCATTCTTTAATTCAGACGAGTTATGAATTAAATGGATTACATTTAACAGCAAGTTGTGAATCCTGCCATGCTTCTCAACAATATAATAATACATCTCAAGAATGTGAAAGTTGTCATTTACAGGATTATGAACAAGCTGAAAACCCCAATCATCAATTGTATCAATATCCAGAAAATTATTGTAGTTTATGCCATGAAACATTAGGCTGGGAACCTGATATCTTTATGCACATGGTAAATGATGTATGTGAATCATGCCATATAATTGATTATGAAAATGCAATAAACCCCGATCATTCTCAGTTATCAACATCGTGTATTAATTGTCATACTGATATTTCAACATGGGAAGGTGCCGAATTTGATCACAGTAATATTTCAGAAAACTGTAACTCTTGCCATGAATCAGAATTTGAGTCAGCTGAAAACCCTCCTCATGATGGTTTTTCTACACAATGTGAAGATTGCCACAATAGTACAGAAAATTGGGAGGATGCTACATTTTCACATAACAATATTTCAAATGGTTGTTTCAATTGTCATGAAAATGAATTTAATGAAGAACATGATAATGATTTTCCTACAACCTGTGAAACATGCCATGAAGTGGATGATTGGGATGATTTGAATTATGATCATGATAATGATTATTTCCCAATTTATAATGGTGAACATCGTAGTGAATGGAGTTCATGTACGGATGAATGTCATATTGTTTCAGATGATTTTTCTCAGTTTTCATGTGGATTGAATGGTGTTTGCCATGAACACCGTCAGTCTGAAATGGATGGTGAGCATAGAGGTGAGAATGGATATGTATATGAAAGTTCAGCGTGTTTTGACTGTCACCCGGAAGGTGAAGAAGATGATATAATTATTAATAATTTTCATAATCGTATTTTAAAAAGAGCACCTTGGGATATTTTAAAAAATATAAATAATAAACCAAAAAAATGATTTATTTATTCCTATTTGCAACTATATTCTCTCAACAATATATTGATAATTCAATTATTGATAAATCTTTAAAGTGTGATAATTGTCATTATTCAGGTAATTGGTTACCATTATTAAACCCATTAATTTTTAATCATGATTTAACTCAATTTAAATTGAATGGTATGCATAAATCGGCAAATTGTATTCAATGTCATAGTGGTGAATCTCTAAAAGAAATTCATCAATTTGAAAATGTACAAAGCGAATGTGAGGATTGCCATTTAGATATACATTATAATCGATATGGTCAAGATTGTAACCAATGTCATAATGATAATTCATGGTATTTTACAGGTAAATGGTCTGCACATGAATTGACAATGTTTCCTTTAGTTGGTGCACATAAATTTATTAATTGTAACGAATGCCATTCACAACATTCAAGTGAATTTTTATCTACTGAATGTATATCATGTCATTTTATAGAATATGAATCGCAAGTTTCAATTGGAATTCACCCTGAAAATCAAAATTGTGAATTATGCCATAATACAAGAGCTTTTTTTCCTTCAGATATGTCTAAACATGATATATTTTTTCCAATTTATTCTGGTGAACATAAAGGTGAATGGACATCATGTAATTCGGAATGCCATATCTCACAAAATGATTATACACAATTTTCATGTGGATTAAATGGTGTGTGTCATAAACATAGAAAATCAAAAATGGAAGAAGAACATGGTGATGAAAATGGATATATTTATGAAAGTAGTGCATGTTTTAATTGCCATCCGCAAGGTGATGATGATTAAATATTTTAAAATTATTCTTTTATTATTTTTCACAGGACTATTTGCAGATGATATTGAAATAGTTAATGGAAAAATTACTTATATAACGGTTGATCAAGTATATTGCGATATTGGGAGTAAACAAAATATTGTTATTGGAGATACTTTAAAAATCACAAGAAGAGGCGATTTTCTTGGTTCAGTAATTGTTTCTCATGTTGCAACTAATTCATCGGTATCAGATAAAATATCTTCTCAAATTGAATTTCAACTAGGTGATATCGTTATTTTACAAATTAATGATAACCGAAATATTGTTAATGAAAATAATATTAATATCAAGCCAATTATTGTAGATAACCCCATTGAGAAACCAAAACAAAATATCAAATTTTCACAACATGGTACTATTTCACTTCGTACAAATTATAATACAATATCAAATGAACTTATGTTATATCAATCACTTCAATATGGCTTAGTAATAAATAATCCGTTTCCCATTCATTTATTTGCTTTTGGACAATCAAATTCAAATACGGGAAAATTTATACTTTATCAGGCTAAACTTGATTTTGGTTCAAGAAAAAAGGGAATTTTTGTGCAAGCTGGCAGAGTATTTACTGCAGAATTATCTGGTATTGGTGCTACGGATGGAATTTTAACACAATGGCGAAAAAATAAATCATATTCAATTGGTGCTTTATTTGGTTTTCAACCTGATAATGAGTCCTATAAACCCAATTATTTACAGAAGAAAATAGGTGTTTACTCGACAATAAATAAAAAATTAAACAATTTAACATTAAACGGTACGGGGAGTATCGTTGGGCAATATGAAGAAAATATCCCTCAACGAGAATATTTCTTTTTTAAAATTAAAGGTCGATATAAAAGTAATTTAGAATTTAATATTTGGCAATTAAATGATTTTTATAGAGATGAATTAAATAATACCTCCAATCTTGAATTGACTTCTTCTCAACTTTCAGTCCGATATAAAGCAATATTTGGTATTGTATTACAATCAAAATATTCAATGCGAATTCAACCTTTATACTTTACAAATTATGAAAGTACACAGGATTCATTAATTTCAAATGAAATTCGGTCTGGGTGGCTAAATTCAATTCGATTTTCAATTCCTAAAATTGGTCAATTTCAAATTGGTTCGAATATTCGTATTCAGAATTCAAGTGAAATGGCATACTTACTTCGATTTAACTATCAGTCACATCAAATAAAAGAAAAATATATTTTAGGATGGAATTTAAATTGGATAAAAAATGATATTATTAATGGTATTCAAAATAAATTTCAGTATGATTGGGAGATTAATGATAAAAAATCATTTTTTTTAGAATATGAATTATATCAATATGGTTATGGTGTTAATCCTTTTGACTTTATTCAACATTCCTTTTCTATTTCATTTGATCAATCTATTTCAAAACATTTATATTTTTATTCTGCATTTGACTTTATAATTGATGGTCTATTGAATCAAACTTTTATATTTTCAGGTTTATCCTATAGGATTTAAAAACTGTATTTTACTTTTACGAATACCATATCATTATCATCATAATGACCAAACAATCCAGTCGTTTCACTTTCAT
>CAZGWH010000035.1:0-22553 GCA_964529325.1 uncultured bacterium
CATTCTGTTTATCTACAACCTACATTGAAAAAAGTATCGTTAAGTGTGAAGAACCGATAAAATTAAATTCATTCTTTTCTTTCTTATTTTATGGATTATCTAAATTTAAAAACCCTACTTGATCAAGTAAAAATGCATATTCTAATGCAATTAATTGATAACCTGAAAACCGTCCACTTGGGCCAGAATGGCTTCCTGTCATATCTGTTGATAAAATTAGAGGATTTTTATCAGTTTTATGTTCTCTTAATTTTGCGACCCATTTTGCTGGTTCCCAGTACCCCACTTGAGAATCATTATAACTTGCAGTAACAAACATTGCGGGATAATCCATTTCTTGAACATTATCATAAGGGGAATATTGTTTTATATAATCAAAATATTGTCGAATTTCAGGATTTCCCCATTCTTGATATTCTTGGGTTGTGAGTGGAATTGATGCGTCTGACATAGTTGTAAGAACATCAACAAATGGGACTTCTGCAATTATTCCTTTGAATAATTCGGGTGTTAAATTTGCAACAACCCCAACTAATAATCCTCCAGCACTCATTCCCTGTGCAAACAATCGCTCATTCGTTGTAAAATTATTATCAATTAAATATTGAGCACAATCGATAAAATCTGTAAATGTATTCATTTTCTGAAGCATTTTTCCATCATTATACCATTGTTTTCCTAAATCTCCACTTCCACGGACATGTGCAATTGCAATTGCTACTCCTCTATCTAATAGGCTAATATAAGAATTTACAAAATAAGAATCTGTAATTGAACCATAGGATCCATATCCATATAATAACACAGGGTTTTGCCCATTTGGACTGAAAAAGTCATTATGATAAATAATCGTTAGTGGAATATCAATTTCACCCGTATTGTCTTTTACTAATTTTTGTTCAATTGTATAATTATTAGAATTGAAATTTCCATTAATCTGCCTTTTATGCTTTGGGATAAGTTCATGTGTTCTCAAATCGTAATCATAAATAATTTCGGGTGTAATTAGTGAACTATATTCAAATCTAAAATGGGTGGCGTTATTATCCAAATTATCTTTAAAATCGATATAATATAACTTTTCATCAAATGATAATTGGAATGTAGAATCAGTTGAAAGGTTTTGAATTAAAAAAGAAGGATTAACTCCTGTTCGTTCTAAAATGATTAAATGGTTGTCTAAAATAATAAAATTTTCAAATGTTTGATTTTTCTCAGGTGTGATAATTGTTTCTAATTTATAGTTCTGCTGTGAGTTGATAGATAATTTATTAATTTCAAATTCAATATTATTTTTATTCGTTAACACATAAAATGAATCATTATACTCCATTGGATAATATAAATGATTTTCTTCACGGGGTATAAGAGTTTGAATGTTTAAATTTTTATCATCGAAATCTATATATGAAAATTCGGTTGCATTTGTACTTTCACTTCCAATAAACATATATTGGTTAGACGATGATAAACTTAAATACACTGAAAATTTAGAATCTTTTTCTTCAAATAAAATATTATCATCATCTTTATTAAATCCAATCCAATGTTCTTTTATATATAAATTTCGATTGGTATTATCTTTTTCTGAATAATATATTCTATTATTATTTGGATGCCAGACACATTTTCCCCATGTATCTGCTATATTTTCATTTAATACTTTACCGGAAATTAAATTGATTATTTTAATATAAAATCGATAATCCCCATGAGAATCTAAACCAAATGCTAAGTATTGGTTATTTGGACTTGGTTGAATCCAGCCAATATCAATATAGTCATATTCACTTGCTAATTGATTTACATCTAAAATGGTTTCCCATGGTCCATCTTTAAATGTTCCTATTTGACTTCGTTGATATATTTCATAATCATTATTTTTCAGATAAACTTTTCGGTATTTATATCCATTTTCAATATACGGTACTGATGTTTCTTCATCCGAAATTCGGGATGTCATTTCATTATGTAATACATTTTGAAGCTCATATGTATGTTTTAAAATTTCATCTCTATAATTATTTTCTGAATTGAGGTAACTTAATACCCAATCATCATCTTTTTGGTTCATCCAATAATATTCATCATTTCGGACTTGATTATGAATTTTTAAATTTTGAGATAGTTTCTTTGCAATTGGGGGATCAATCGCCATTATAAGTTGAAATATAAATAAAGTATATAATATTTTTTTCAAAAGTTGTCCTAATTAATTTAAAATTTAAAATAAGTATTGGTATGAAATTACAACAAATATGGTTAAAACTTTTATGAGAATTATTCAAATTTTTGATGATGATATTAAACATATTTAATCTATTATGGGCAAATAATTTCAATTAAGTTTCCTAAAAGCGTAACAATATGTTAAAAATGCAAATATATATTGGTTGGAATTATTGAATGGTTCGAAATTATGGTAGCAAATGAATACGCAAAAACACATATTACAACCGAGCGGATATATACCTGAAATTTTTCAAAGGGTTGACCCTACACTTAAAATAGATGTAAAAGTCGTAAATTCATCAAATCCATCATGGACAGAGATTGTTGCACATATTGCTCAATTCAATCAATATAGTATAGAAAGATCAAAACAAGAAATAAATGAATTACTTGATTTAGGGTTAACAGAAAATAAATCAACTATTTATGCAGGTTTAGCAAAATGTTATATTGCGGAAGGACACTTAATTGAAGCCATTAAAACGCTTGGTAAATCCCATTCATTATTAACGAATAACTCAGAAGAAAAATCATTTTTACTTTTAGAAATGGTTAATCTAATGACATTAATTGGTAATTATGATCAATCAATGTTACTATTGAATGAGATTAAACAATTAAATAAATCAACTTATCTTAGAAATTTAGCTCAGTATTATGAAATTGTTACTCAAGTTCGTAAAGGTAATATTAATGTATTTGATCGATTAGAAGATTCATCGAATAATTTTAAAGATGATAATCAAACTGCAACTTTAGCTTCTCATTATAAAATAATGGGGAATTTACAAGGAAAACAAAAAAAGTTTAAATTAGCAGAAGAATATTATCAAAAAGGGTTAGAAATTTGTGGTGATTCTCATCATCATTTAATTGATGCAATTCACCATGATTATGGAATGTTAAAATTTAGATGTGGAAATATTGATGAAGGAATTGATCGGCTAAAGAAAAATTATACAAAAGCAATTAGTTTCTATACAAAATCATATACTGTTGGTAATATTGGATTTATATATTTTCATCAAAAACAGTATGAAAAAGCTAATGATTATTTCAATAAAAGTTTAGAAATTTCTCAAGAAAATGGTGTATTCCATTTAATTCCTGGAATTTGTTATTATTTAGGTAAATGCAATTCAGGTGCTAAATCAGTAGAGTATTATAAAAAAGGAAGTGAAGTTGCATTAGAACTTGCAAAGTATAATTTTCCATTAAAAGGTGAAAAGTTATTAGTCCTTGAAGAATATATGAAATCCAATGAGAGTTCAAGCCCTAATACCAATAATGACCATCTTGATTTTTCATTCGCGATAGATAAATCATTAAAAGAAATTAAATCAACATTCCAATATTTAACATTGAAAGAATTATTAAAAAAGACAGGGTCAGTTGCAAATACCGTAAAACATTTAAATATTTCACCTTCAACATATTCTAAAATAGTAAATAAAATAGAAAATGAATCAGATCTTTCCAACTCTAAAGGAATTATTCAGTTTATTAACCAACATCAAAATAAACAATGGAAAGAGTTAAATTCAGAATTTGAAAAAATATTATTTGAATTTTTATATTTAGAATATGGGTTAAATAAACGCGTAATGAGTGAGAAATTAG
This sequence comes from uncultured bacterium, assembly GCA_964529325.1. Classification (GTDB taxonomy): domain Bacteria; phylum Fidelibacterota; class Marinisomatia; order SCGC-AAA003-L08. Next base: position 3,853 of record CAZGWH010000035.1, read on the forward strand.
ATGTGAATTATACTCGCTTTGTAACAAAAATGAACAAAATGATAAATACAAATAAATTGGAGAAAAATTAAATGAATAATTTTACAAAAATATGGTCAATTATTTTCTTTTTTCCAATTATGATATTTTCACAGGATAGTATTTATATTCATCTTGAAAATGTAGATTTTATTGAAGGCACTGCATCTATAAAATTATCAACTCCAGAAACTATTTCAAATATTTTACTAAATTTTAGTTGTATCCATATTGATGAAATCTATGGAGGGCTTGTTGATGAATTGGCAATCACTCCATTTGTGGGTATGAGTTTTGTTAATCTTCAAATGGAAAATAATCAAATTATTTTACCAGGAGATTATACACTTTTTGAAATTAAATTTAGTTCAAATCAAAATTCAATTTGTATTTATAATGGAGCTGTATTTTTAGATGGAATTCAAAGTGAGTTTGTATCATTAAATGATTGCGAATATGAAGAAGATGTAGAATGGGGCGAAGGATGGCAGGGATGGGAAGACTGTGCGGAACTTGAAGAAAATATGTGTTATAATATTCCAATTTGTGAATTAGATTCAGATGGAACTTGTATTGATTCAGAAAGTGGTTGGGGAATATGGAATGACGAAGATTATGAGTGTGAAGCATTGCTATTTTATGAATGTAATTTTCCTACTCCATGTGAATGGGATTTTGATAACAGTATTTGTCAAGATATTGAAGAAGTTGTATGCAGTGAATTGTTACCATTTGAATGTAACTTCCCTTCACCATGTGTTTGGAATATTGATGATAGTTTGTGTGAAGAAATTGGTGAGTTTGAAAATTGGAATACAAATTTTTGTACTGATTTAAATTTATGGAACTGTGAAGCTTACCCTGCTTGTATTTTAGAAGATGGCGAATGTTCTTCAATTTTCTATGATGACACCGAGAATTATTTTTCTGATTTATTAAATGGATATTTTGAAGAATATTTAGATTATAGTGATTCAACAAATAATGGAATTATTGCCTATGTCACTATAGAAACCTCAGATGATTTAGATTTTGGAGATGATATAGGTGTATTTGATTTAGAAGGTGGAAGCAATTTTGGGGACTGTGATAATAATGTTGAACCCGTTTTAGTTGGAAATGCAACTTGGCAAGATGGACCATTGACAATTCCAATTTATGGACATATAAATGATTGTGATAATGGTGGGTATCAATTACCTGGTTTTATTGAAAATAATCCAATTGAAATTCGTGTATGGGATGAAAGTGAGTCTGAAGAATATACATTGGTTATCAATCGTGAAGAGCTTTTATTTGGTGAAGAATATATTTTAATCAATAATGTTGAAATGACTGTATTGAGTAATAGTGAAAATTATATTCAAAATTTTGATTTAGATTTTATAAATAATTATCCAAACCCATTTAATCCACACACAACATTTGAATTTAATATTCAGAATAGTATGGATTATAAAATTTCAATAATTAATGTATTGGGTAAAGAAATTGAAATAATTCATAATGGATGGATTAATTCAGGAAATCATTCAATAAAATGGAATGGTGAGCATTTAAAGAGTGGAATTTATTTTTGTAGATTATCTTCTTTAAATGGGGTATTAGTGAAAAAAATTATTCTTTTGAAATAGTAAAAGTAAAAAGAATAAGGTGAAAACGGCTGAATATAAATACGAGGGAATTTGAAAGTTATTCAAATAAATGAATAATCAATCAAAAACCCCCGCAACCAAGGGTATAAATTTATATTGAAACAGCCAAATAACAAAAACAAAAAACGAAAGGAAATACAATGAAGAACTTAAAAACTTCAAGTATAAGTATAGTATTATTATTAACAATAGGTGTTGTTTTTGGACAACCAGGTGGTTGGATGGGTAATGACTCAACTGATTTTGGTGGTTGGGGTGATTTTACTCCATGTGTAGAGCTTACTGCAGAAGAATGTGCATCAAATGATTTATGTGAACTTGATGATGCTGGAGAATGTTCTTTTTCTGGTGTTGACGGAATAACCCTTTGTGTTGACATGACAGCTGATGAATGTGCATTAAATGAGTATTGTGAATTAGACGATGCAGGTGAATGTGCTTTTGTTGGTGGTTGGATGGGTAATGACTCAACTGGTTTTGGTGGTTGGGGTGGTTTCCAAACATGTGCTGATTTAGATACTGAAATGTGTGAAACATCTCCATTCTGTGAATTAGATGCTGATGGTGTTTGTGTTGAAGCAGAGTTTGAAGGTGGCAATTGTGGTGGTGGTGATTTTGTTGCCTGTGCAGACATGGATGCTGAAGCGTGTGAAGATGCATTTTACTGTGATTTAACAGATGAAGGTTGTGTTGATCATGAGTTTGAAGGTTTCCAATCTTGTGCTGATTTAGATGCAGACATGTGTGAAACATCTCCATTTTGTGAATTAGATGCTGATGGTGTTTGTGTTGAATCAGAATTTGATGGCGAATGGACTCCTTGTCATGATTTAAGTGCAGAAGAATGTGCAGAATATGATTATTGTGAACTAAATGAAGAAGGTGAATGTACTTTTGCTACTGATGATGGTAGTGATAGTGACGGATTAGATCCTGGTGATGGTGAATTTGAATCATGTGCAGATATGGATGCCGAAGCATGTGAAGAAGCTTACTATTGCGAATTAACTGAAGATGGTTGTGTTGATCATGAATTCGGTGGGTTTGGATCTTGTGCTGACTTAGATGCAGATATGTGTGAAACATCTCCATTCTGTGAATTAGATGCAGATGGTGTGTGTGTTGAATCAGAAGGTGGTGGAATCACTCTATGTGTTGACATGACTGCTGATGAATGTGCATTAAATGAGTATTGTGAACTAGATGAAGCCGGCGAATGTTCGTTTGTAGGTGGTGGTGGATTTCAAGCGTGTGCTGATTTAGATGCTGAATCATGTGAAGCTTCATTTTTCTGTGAACTAACTGAAGATGGTTGTGTTGACGGTGAATGGGGCGGTGGATTTGAAGCCTGTGCAGATTTGGATGCTGTAGCTTGCGAAGAAGCTTATTACTGTGATTTAACAGATGAAGGTTGTGTTGACCATGAATTTACAGGTTTTCAAACTTGTGCTGAATTAGATGCTGAAACATGTGAAATATCTCCATTTTGTGAATTAACAGATGCTGGTTGTGCTGATGCCGAATTTACTGGTTTTCAAACATGTGCTGATTTAGATGCTGAATTATGTGAAACATCTCCATTTTGCGGTGTAGATGCTGATGGTGTATGTATTGATGCTGAATGGGATGGCTGGGGTATGGGCCATTGCGAAGAAAATGCTGATGAAGAATGGGGTTGTGGTGATTGGACATGGGAAGATGGTGGATTCTGTATGGGTGATATCAATACTGATGAATTTGTAAATGTTCAAGATATTATTCACCAAGTCGGATTCATATTAGCTCAAGAAATTCCAACAGATTATGAAACTTGGTCTGCAGATATGAATACGGATGCATTTATTAATGTATTAGATGTTGTGAGTTTATCTAATGTTATTTTGGGTAACCGAATAATGAATGATAATGCAACTGTTGAAATTGATGGATCATTCTTAAATACAAAAGGTGATATTGGTGGAATTCAGTTTAATGGAGAATTATTATCAAATGTATTTGGTGATGACATTGTAATTTCTGCAAATGGGAAAACAGTTATTTATAATTTGAATGGTTATTTGAATACAGATGTATTTGAATTAACATCAAATTATTCAGATGTAATTGTTGCTTCATCTATGGGTAAAGAAGTTGAAGTTACTCTTGCAAGCCAGTTTTCATTAAATGGAAATTATCCGAATCCGTTTAATCCACAAACAACTATTTCTTATACAGTAAATTTAGATTCAGATGTATCAATTGCAATCTATAATTTATTAGGTGAAAAAGTTGCTAATTTGGTAAATGAACATCATTTTAGTGGTGATTATTCAATTGAATGGAATGCTTCTAATAATCCAAGTGGATTATATTTAGTAGAAATGGTTTCAGGAAATAAAGTGATTACAAATAAAATCATGTTAATGAAATAAGGTATGTAATTTTACATCAATGGGGCTGGGTAACCAGCCCCATTTTTGTATAGAATAAAATGAATAATTTTTTTGTAACCTTTTACTAATATTTTCATCTTATTATACTAATATTTTCATCTTATTAATTATAGTGATTAAATAACAATAAAACTAAGGAAAGTACAATGTTTAAAAAAAATAATATATTAATTACAATTTTAATGTTTGGGGTGTTAGTTGCACAAAATCAATTAATTATTCCACCTGCATTAAATGGTCCCAATTTTGATTTAACAATTCAAGAATCTGAAATGGAATTTTTTCCAGGAGTTTTCACTCAGACAATGGGCGTTAGCTTTCCAATTCTTGGGCCAACATTGATTATGGAAAAAGGAGAAAATGTTTCAATAACATTTGATAATCAATTGTCGGATACAACTACAATTCACTGGCATGGGATGCATGTACCTGCAGAATTTGATGGTGGTCCACATACTCCTATTCCGCCAAATACTATTTGGAATCCACACTTTGAAGTAAAAGATCATGCTTCAACAATGTGGTATCATCCACATTTAATGCATAAAACAAATGAACATGTTCAAATGGGTATTGCTGGATTTGTAATTGTGAGAGATGAAGAAGAAGCATTATTAAATTTACCTAGAGAATATGGTGTTGATGATTTACCCATTGTATTACAAACCAAAACATTTGATGAAAATTTCCAAATTGTGACAGATATGGATTATAGTGGTTTAGATACACAATTACTTGTTAATGCAACCAGAGATGCTTATGTAGATGTACCTGCTCAGGTTGTTCGATTACGATTATTAAATGGAGCGTCAGAACGATCATTTAATGTTGGTTTAGATAATGGAGACAATTTTTTTGTAATTGGAACAGATGGAGGATTATTATCTGCACCAGTTGAAGTGAATCAATTATTAATTTCACCTGGAGAGCGATATGAAATATTAGTTGACCTAAATGGCATGTCAGGTGAAACCGTAAATATATTAAATTTAGGATCAGCAATTCCTGCTGGTGTTTATGGAACACAAACAATGGGTGGAATGGGTGGAAGTTCAATTCCTCATTATGCGGATAATCCGCTAAATGGAAGTGATTTTCCATTATTAGAATTACGCATAAATGATTCAAATGATAATGCCGTAACTACAATTCCAGAATCATTGGTCGTTATTGATTTTTGGAATGAAAATGAAGTAGATGAAGTTAGGGAAATATTATTTTCTCCTGTTGAAATGGGTCCTAACGGATCACTAAATGGTCCGTTTCTTTTTAATGGTGAGGTTTTTGATATCGATATTGTGAACTATGAAATTCCATTTAATAATGTAGAAATTTGGGAATTAACAAATCAGACATTAATTTCACATCCATTTCATATTCATGATGTCCAATTTAATCTTTTGGAAATTAATGGCGAAACTCCTCCATTACATATGCAAGGATGGAAAGATGTTGTATTAGTTCCAGCACAATTTGGGACAGCTAAGTTTATTACAAAATTTAATGATTATTCAGATGCTAATGTACCTTATATGTATCATTGTCATATTTTAACACATGAAGAATCTGGAATGATGGGGCAATTTACTGTCGTGGGTGGAGAACCAAGTTTACCGGGTGATGCAAATCAGGATGATTTAGTAAATGTTCAAGATATTATTCTTACTGTGAATTTGATTTTATCAGGTGAGTATAGTGAATATGCAGATGTAAATTTAGATGGATTAGTAAATGTAACTGATATTATTAGTATTGTAAATATCATTTTAGGAAATCTTACAATAAACACACCTGCGGAAGCAAATTTGAATAATAATATATTAACATTAAATGGTGATATTGGTGGAATTCAATTTAAAGGAGAGCTAATATCAGAAGTTAAGGGAAATGATATTAATGTATCTTCAAATGGAAAAACAGTGATTTATAATTTGAATGGAAAATTAGAAACAAAGTCATTTGAATTATCAGATTCATTTTCTGAATTAATTGTTGCTTCATCTATGGGTAAAGAAGTTGAAGTTACTCTTGCAAGCCAGTTTTCATTAAATGGAAATTATCCGAATCCGTTTAATCCACAAACAACTATTTCTTATACAGTAAATTTAGATTCAGATGTATCAATTGCAATCTATAATTTATTAGGTGAAAAAGTTGCTAATTTGGTAAATGAACATCATTTTAGTGGTGATTATTCAATTGAATGGAATGCTTCTAATAATCCAAGTGGATTATATTTAGTAGAAATGGTTTCAGGAAATAAAGTGATTACAAATAAAATCATGTTAATGAAATAAAGTATTTATTTTAACATTAATGGGGCTGGGTAACCAGTCCCAATTTTGTATAGTATAAAAAAGGAAATATTTTGAATAAAATTTGGTTATTAATTATTTATTGTTCTTTTTCATTTAGTCAGTTTGAAACAGAATGGGTAGTTGAACAATATGTAGGTGAATGGGGTCATTTGAGTTTTGATTTAAATGATGATGGGTTTAAAGATTTAACAAAACAATATTTTAATTCATTTGCTGTTTATGATGGCAGTAATGAATGGTCATTATTATGGTATTTAGAAGACCTTGAAAATGATTATTTATCCCTTCACGAATTGATTGATGGAAATAATGATGGAATAAATGAAGCGCTTATTATTAGTACAAAAGAAAATGAACAATATACAGTAACAATTGCAAGTTACAATATTGGTTCAGTTTCTTCAAACTGGACAACAGATGAAATGAATGGATATATTTCATGGATTGAATTGGGTGAATTAGATTCGGATTTAAATCAAGAAATTATAGTCGGAATAAATCAATATGATTCTGAAACATTGTTATATTCAAGTAATATTCTTATTCTTGATGCATTGACAGGTGATATTGAATGGGAAAGTACGATGATGGATGGATATATTGAAGGTCCAAGTATAGGTGATTATGATGGAGATAATTTAAATGAATTTGTTGTAAATCGATATGATACAACGAATGAGATATATGAATTTTCAGGTTGGGAAATGGAAGAAACAATAGCATGTGAAATGTTGGGTGATGTAAATGTAGATGCATTAATAAATGTATTAGATGTAGTTTCAATTGTAAGCTGTATTTTAGGTGAATGTGAAATAAACAATGATGCATGTAGCGATATGAATGGTGATGAAATTACAAATGTAGTAGATGTAATTTTAGTTTTAAATATTATTTTAGGTGAAACAGTTCAAGAACAAGCCAGAGAAATTACATGGAATTTAAACTGGTCGCTTGAGCAAGATCCATTTGAATGGGGTTTTCTATATTTTGATGCAAATGAAGATTCTTATCCTGAGGTTTCAAAATTTTTAAATAATTCTGTTGGTTTATATGATGGTACAAATGAATTTTCATTAATTTGGGGAATTACAAATAGTAATTTTGAATATTTAAATTTAAATGAAATGATTGATGCAAATAATGATGAAAATAAAGAAGGAATTTTTGTTTCATCAAATATTTTCAGTGAAAGCTCATTTAATATTTCATCATATAATGCATTAGAAAATGCTCCTAATTGGACATCAATTCAAGAAAATGGTTCATTAACATTAATTGATTATGCAGATATGGATGGTGATCATTTTGATGAAGTTATATTTGGTCTTAATATTTATAGTGTTGAAGATACTGCTTACACATCTCAAATTAAAATTTTAGATGGTATTACTGGAAATATTGATTGGCAAAGTAGCAATTATTCAGGTTATTTAACAGGACCATATATTGGAGATGCAGATGGTGATGGGTTTATTGAATTGATATTTAATATTTATGATTGGCAAACAGGAATTTCAACACTTCATTCACTTGGCTCATCGTCATTAGTGAATGCTTCACCAAAATTTGTTTCTATAAAAGAAAAATCATTATTAGAACTTCCTAAAATGATTGATCATAATAAATTAAAAAAACATCAACAAAAATAAATTTTAGTTTTAATAAGGTTTCATTTCTCACACAATAGATTAAGGGCAATGGGTTTTCATTGCCTTTAATTTTTTTACCAGAATAACATTATTAGTATTGAATTATATCGCCCTAAATTTCACTTATGCATAAATTAATTTATATACTACTTATATCGACAGTTTTTTCTTTTCAACGCGGAAATTTAGTTAGCGTTGAACTCATTGAATCTGAAACTCAAAACCAAATTCAGCTTGAATTAAATTCAGTTGCGCAGTATGGAGTAGAGGTTTTATATGGTGCAAAAATATACAAAGTACTTTATGAAACGATTGATGGATTTGGTGATTCTACAATTGCATCAGGGGTAATTGCAACACCAGATTCTGAAAATGAAGCATTTGGAATATTGTCATGGCAACATGGAACAGAAATTTATAGAGATAATGCATTATCAAATTCAGGATTTGATTTATTATCTCGTATTGTCGCAACATCAGGATATGTATTTGTTGCATCAGACTATTTAGGACTTGGTGTTTCTGAAGATATTCATCCCTATATTTTAAAAGAGCCAACAGCAAGTGCGGTGATAGATATGGTACGAGCAACTCGTAATTTCTTTAATGAAAATCCTCAATTCCAATTAAATCGTCAATTATCTTTATTTGGGTATTCTGAAGGTGGTTATGCAACATTGGCCTCTCAAATGGTAATGGAACAAGATTTTACAGATGAATTTGAAATAATGGTTTCTTTCCCAATGGCTGGTCCTTATGATTTATCAACAACAATGTTAAACAAAATGTTAAATGGTGAAATATATGATGAACCTTTTTATTTGCCATTTATGGTGAATTCATATGTTCATTACTATGAAGCAGGTGATATTTCGGATTATTTTATACCTGAATTTGCAAGTGATATTCCCGAATTATTCAGTGGTAATCATGGAGGAGGTTATATAAATGATTTTATGAATAGCAATAATTATAACCCACCTATTATTTCAATGTTACCTGAGATTGTTAGTGAATTAGAAAATAATGAAGATTATTTTTTAAAACAATTATTAATTGAAAACGATATATATGATTGGACTCCACAATCATTAACTTATTTATTTCATGGAATTGGTGACCATTTAGTGCCCTATGAAAATTCGGTCATTGCCTTTGATAAGTTTATAGAAAATGGTGCAACAAATGTATATTTAGAATTACTTCCAGAAATTTATGGTAATCATCAAGAGGCTGCTCCTTATGCAATTTTAGGTGCATTTAATATAATTGAAAATTTGAAATATATTAATCCATTAGGAGATATCACTCATGATGAAAATATTGATGTAACAGATGTTTTATCATGTGTTAATATCATTTTAAATCCAGATGAAAATGATGATGATTATATGCAGTGGGCAGGAGACTTAGACCAAAATAACATGATAAATGTGATTGATATTTTAACCATTGTAAATATCATTTTAGGAAATTAATCCCTCATTTAAATATTTATAAAATAAGAAATTTCAGTTTTTCTTCACTTCAGGTAAATAGTTTATAATCCCAATCTATTCTTAAAATAATAATTTTAAGAAACTTTAAAACCTTCCCTGTTCTTTCATTTTCTGACCATATTTATAAATTAAAATATTCTCTTTAATATACAAAATTCCGTTGATTTATTTTGTTAATCACTCCAAAATATTCAAATTTCACCTTATTTTGGATTAAAATAAAATTATTTTCATTTTTCACTTACTACTGCTTAATTCAATTTTAAGTCATTTATTAATATGTACTTAAAATAAATAAATCCCCAAAATAATTTATAAAATACATGAAATTTCACCGAAAATGCTCTATGTGTAAGGTATTCTGAAAGGTTTATTTTGTATATTATGGTGTATTCAAATCAAGATTAAACATTTAAGAATATAATAATTCATTAAAAAAAGAATTTGAATTAATTAATTGAGTGAGAGAAGTTGAAGACTTACCGTCCCGTCTTTAGTTTTTCTTCTTAAATGGGTCTCCTCCTTTTTTTATAAAGACCCAGTAACAGAACAGGGGAGGTTATTAAAAAAATAGCCTCCCTTTTTATAAAAAAATGAATATGAAAAGTAAACAAATTATCCCTTTAGAACATATTTCTGATAAAATATTAATCTTCAGAGAACAGAAAGTATTAATGGATCGAGATATTGCGTTGTTGTATGGTATTGAAACTAAAAGACTGAAAGAAGCAGTTAGACGAAATGTTGATCGATTTCCCATAGATTTTATGTTTGAGATGAGTAATGAAGAATTTAAAAATTGGAGGTCTAAATTTGCGTCCTCCAATTCAGATAAAATGGGTTTACGATATAAACCGATGCTTTTTACTGAACAAGGTATTGCAATGCTTTCATCCGTTTTAAATTGCAAAAAAGCAATTGAAGTTAATATTTTAATTATTAGAGCTTTTATTAAAATGAGAGAACTTTTATATGCAGATAAAAAAATTAGCCTTAAAAGTTGAACAATTAGAAAAACAAATTAAAGCTCAAGGATTGTCATTAAATCAAGTCATAAAGGTAATTAATAGGATATTGAAACAACCAGTTAAAAGTAATAATAAAATTGGATTTAAATTGGAAAGTGACAAAAAATAATATGAAATTAATCATTATGTCGGAATAGTTTAATATTCAAATATTACTTAATTTTATTTTAGAAATAAATAAAAAAATGTATGAGAAATTGCATCATCTCATTTTAATATTAACATTATGGGAGATAAATGAATAATAAAGTTAAAGTTGAGTTTTGGGGTGTTAGGGGGTCTGTACCAAGCCCGGGACCAGAAACAATTAAATATGGTGGAAATACATCTTGTGTATCAATTTCATACAAGGATAAAATTCTTATTTGTGATGCAGGCACAGGAATTAGAGATTTGGGATCTAATTTAGTTCAAGAGCCGAATAAAGAGATATTTATTTTATTATCACATTCGCATTGGGACCATATTCAAGGTTTTCCTTTTTTTAAACCAATCTATCAACCTGACCGCCCTGTGTATATGTTTCCTTCTTTACTCAAAAAAAATATTGTACTTTCTTCCCTTGTGGAACAAATGGATGGCGCACATTTCCCTGTTACGCCAGACCAAGTTCCTTCGAACTTTAATTTTGTTACTCATAATCCATTGGAATTTCTTTCTGAGAATGGTTTTGATATTGAGCTTGTATTTTTAAATCACCCAGGGAGTGCACTTGGTTATAAAATTAAAATAAATGGAGTATCCATTTGTTATTTTACAGATAATGAAATTGATCCTCCATACAAAAAAACAATTGAATTTAATCATTTAGTTGAAAAATGTAAGGATGTAGATGTACTTATTCACGATGCACAATATACAAAAGAAGATATGCCATTGAAACATGGTTGGGGACATTCCCTAATTCATCAAGTGACAGAATTAGGACATAAAGCAAAAGTGAAGAATATTGTTTATTTCCACCATGACCCTGAACGAAGCGATGAACAATTAGATAATTTATTAGATATTGAATCAAATTGGTTGAAATCCAAAAATAGTTTAACAAATCCAATTTTCGCACAAGAAAGATTAATTCTCGAATTTTAAAATTTGAATCCTAAATACCGTATTTGGTTTTTACTTTTTATTGCACTTTTATCGGTAAGTTCATCTGCAATAATTGTTCGTTATTTACCTAATTTACATGCAATTACAATTGCCTTTGCTCGAATGTCAATTGCAGGAATTATATTATGGGGATTTAGTATTTATAAACCTCAGGGTAGGCTACCATTTAAAACCAGATTTCTCACATTAATTTCGGGTATATTTTTAGGAATTCATTTCGCATTTTTCTTTTCTGCTGTTAAAATAACATCGCTTGCAAATGCAACACTCTTTGGAACATTAGCTCCCGTATTTACCATAATTATAAATTATCTAATTTATAAAAATAAAATTAACTATAAAATTATCATTGGATTAATGCTTTCTATTTTGGGTGGATTTACAATGCAAGGATTCGATATAGATTTTGAATCTCAAGGGTTTAAGGGTGATTTATTTGCTATAATTTGTTCATTTTGGATGGCATTAGTATTAGTGATTACTAAAATGATAAGAAAAAATCATGGTACACTTATTTATAGTCGGTCACTTTATTTTTCTGCCTCCATTACACTTTTGATATTGATTATTATTTTAAATATTCCATTAAGAATACCTACACCCAAAGAATTTTCTTTTCTATTATTATTAGGATTTATACCAAATATTTTAGGGCATAGTATTTTGTATTATTCGATAAGGTATTTACCTTCTTCAACAGTTGCATCGATTCCATTAGGAGAACCAATAATTGTTTCAATTTTAGGGTTAATTTTATTTAATGAAATTATCCCAATACTTGTTATTATTGGTGGAATAATTGCACTTTTAGGATTATTATTGATTCTACAAAATTCAAACATTGAAAATGTAGATATGTAAAATTAATATTTTTTCATTTCAATTAATTCGCCTGCTTTAAAATGGGCTTCAGTTTTAATTCTTCCATCTTCATAATATTTCATCCATAAGCCTTCTTTCATTCGATCCTCATAAATCCCCGTTGATTCAATTTGCCCATTAGTATAATAAGTCGTCCATTTACCAATCCGTTTTCGATTTTCAAATCGCCCCTCTGACTTTTTCTTACCATTTGCATAATAAACTAACCAATCTCCATCTTTATAATCTTCAAAATAATTTCCAATAGATTGAATTTTAGCATTTTGAAAATACCATTTCCATTCACCATGCTTTTCACCATTTAAAAAATTACTAATTAATTCAATATTTCCATCATTAAAATATTTAGTCCATAATCCTACCTTTTTCTTACCATCTCGGCGGCCTAATTCTTTGACATTTCGGTTAGAGTGATATTCAACAACATTATATTTTTCACCATTGCTATTATACCAGGCCCATTCTCCATACACTTTTCCATTATCGAAAATAGCCTCTTTATAACTTCCATCTAAAAAATAATATTTCCACAGGCCATTTTCTTTACCATTTACATAATGACCTTTGGATTCCACTTGGCCTAATTCAAAATAAGTTGTCCAACTTCCATTATTAACTCCATTTTCTTTTGTACCTAATTCATGAATAGAATTGTTTGAATGAAAATTAATTACATTATATTTTTTCCCATTTTCATCATGGTAAGTCCATTTATTAATTAATTTATTTTTTTTATACTTCCCCTTTTTATAACTTTTATCAGACAAGAAATATTTCCAATCATCAATTTTTTTCCCATTCTCGGTATAACCTTTTGATTCTAAGTTTCCTGATTTTGAATAAGATGTCCATAAAATTACTTTTTCACCATCGTTATAAAATTCTTCTAATTTTAAAATTCCATTTTCATGATATGATAATGTTTTTCGACTAATTCGTTTTCCATTATAAAATTCTTCTTCACTATTTCGTTTTCCGTTTTCTTTATAATCATAAGTAGCCCATCGTTCTCGTTTCCCATTTTTATAATTACCCTCGGACTCTATTTCACCATTTTCTAAATATTGAATAAATTTTCCATTCTTCGTACCATCTTTATAATTCACTTCGCCAAATAACTGACCATTTTCATAAAAATATTTATCCATTATTAATTCTTTATTCGTCCCTGATTTCTTGTAATAATGGATTAATTTTGCTTTCCCATTTGGGTAACTTTCACTTATTTCTTCAATGATACTTTCGCCACAAGAAGTGATAAATAAAATAAGTAATAATAGATAATTTTTAATATTCATAATGATATTAATTCTTTGATGTATTAAGAGATAAAAATAAATAAATCCATCCAGCTATAAATAATAACCCACCAATTGGTGTAATTGCACCTAACCATTTTATATTTGTGATAGAAAGTATATATAAACTGCCTGAAAAAACTATTATTCCGCTAATAAATAAAATTAGAGGTAATTTGCTTTCAACTAAATTTAAATGGATTAATAAGCCTGAAATTAATATGGCAATGCTATGAAACATTTGATATCGTACCGCAGTTTGAAATGTATCCAAAGTACTATGTTTTATTAAAATATCTTTCAACCCATGTGCGCCAAACGCACCAATTAATACACTTAACAAAGAAAATATTATTCCAATTTTTATTCCAATCATGATTGCCTTTCACATAATGCATTACTTGTAGGTGTTTCCCATAATTTTACAGAAGATAATTTTAATCCTGTACCAAATTTGTCTGAAATCTGTTTAGAGATAGCGTCAAAAATATATTGTGCAACATTCTCAGCAGTTGAAGTAAAAGGAACTACAACCATTTTATGTCCTTCAGATTCTCTAAAGAACTTTATCAATTCATCGTCCTTATCCCATACCATAAACCCATGATCTAATTTGTCGTGAATTTCCGTTTTTGCTATGGATTTAATATCAGCAAAATCCATGACCATTCCGTGTTCTGATTTTGTTGTTGAATTAACTAAATCACCCGACACAGTAACTTCAACTTTATATCGATGTCCATGTAAACCCTTACAGACAGATCTGTGGTTTAAGATACGGTGTCCCATATCCCATTGAATTATTTTTGTAATTTTCATATTACTTTACTTCTTTTATTTTTATATTAAAATTTCGTTTTTCTGCTTCTAGTAAAAATTCATTCCCAGTTATAATTTTTTCTACTGGGATTGCACCTATAATTTTATTTTTTGTAATATGTATTGCAACGATAGAAGCATGCCACCCTGTCCATTTTTCCATTGCGGTAAAGCCTGTTGAATCATCAAATAATTCTATCGCATCCAGTTGAATTTTCTTCTCTTGTCCATTTTTAATTCCAGAGCCAATAATCCGCATAAGGCAAACATCTTTTACATTCTCTTTTGTTAATTTTGGTGCTAATAAATGGTGATAAAATTCTCGGGGGACAATCTTTTGATTATTTATTTCGATTTCATTTAAATCAAATAAACCTAATCTTCGGTAGGCAATCATATCTTTCCAATGACCAGGGTATCTTAATGTTTTATTCTCCAATGTATTTAATTGTTTTAGAAAAGTCCATGGCATTGTTGATAAACCACCTGAAGTAACGGATGCTTCTAATGCTCCATAGTTTTCAAAATCTAAGGATTCAATATCTTCGAAACATTCTACATCTTCTATTTTCCCATTGCGAATAAATGACGCACAACCATCATATTCATTTGTTAATCCATTTATATTGAAAAATAAATTATAATTCCACGGTGCTTCTGGTTCCTGAGGAAGACCACCATCATAAATATGGATTGTTTTGGGGTCATCAAATTGTTCCATTACGAGTAATGAAAGTGTAATATTCATCCCTGGACCCATTCCGCAATCAGGTGTAATTGCAATATTTGAATTTAATGCATCCTTATTTTTCGCTAATTGATTTTTCACAATTTCGGTATTTCCACCTAAATCAATCATATTTATTTTATGTTCAATTGCAACTTCGGTAATTAATTCATTTAAAAAATAGGGGACTGCTGAAACTAAGGTGTTGTATGATTTCAACCTTGTAGCTAACTCATTTTTATTTTTAACATTTAATTGTTGAGAAGTAACAATTTGAACATCTAATAAATTATTTATTCTATTTTTTGCTTGAACTGCGATTTCTTTATCTAAATCAAAAATACATACTGAATTTGCATCCCCATTTTTTGCTAAATCATAAGCAATTGCTTGCCCCTGTTTCCCTGCTCCTAATACTGCATAATGATAACCCATTTATGAAGCCCCTTTTTATTCGATAAAATTAATATTGATAAATTAAAGCAATAATTAATTAAGAATTAAGAATTAAACCCAATGGAATAAAAAAACAGATTCAACGGGTCAAGGAATTATTAATTAAGAATTAACAATTAAGAATTATAAATTAAACGCGTAGAGTCAAGGCATGCCTTGAGATTACAATTATAAATTAAGAATGAATATAAGCAATAAAGAATTTAATATGAGTTCCAATGTCAACAACAATGTCTTATCCAGAGGGAGAAGAATTAAAGATGAGGTGAAAACCAATTAAGAATTAAAATGAAGAATAAATATAAATAAATTAGAATTTTAACTTCCAACTTCCCACAAATTTCTAAATCAAAAGTGACATGTGTCAATATATTTCAAAGATATTTAAAATTCTTAAAAAAAATATCATTTGATTATATAATTTCTTTTTATATTGAGCACCCTAAAATCTGAAAAGATTTAAAAGGTTGGATTAAATTTTTACTATTTTTAAATGGCTTCTAGCGAGAAATGAAATTATAGTGAAAGTTTAATTAGTAAATTTTTAGTTATTTTCGGGAGGGACCGAAAATTTTTTTAATAATAAAAGATAACGGAGGAAAAAATGAAAAGTATTAAAGGAACAATAACTTTTCTTTTTATGTGTACTCTTATAGTTTCATTTGGTTTTTCAAATGGTGCTGAAGTACAGAGAAAGTTATCATTAGAATTAAAAGCATCTGCTTTAAATTCTTCTGATAAAGCATCCCAAGGTGCAATGAGGATTGCAAAAGGGATTGAAATAATTAACCAATTGAAAGCAAAACCAATTGGTATAAATAAAGCAATTGAAATTACACGAGAATGTGTAGATACAGATAATGGTGCAACTGACTCTTATAGTGATGGTTGTGCTGCTTATGCAGAATTTCCTAGTTGGTGTGGAAATTATGATGATGATGATTTCTTATCAATGGAAATGTGTTGTGCATGTGGTGGAGGACAAGATGATGGTACTGGAACTTGTGAAGATCAAGGTTTAGTAACATGTGGTGATGGTTCTTGTGCTACGGATGAAGCATCTTGCCCGACTCTTGCTGATGCTTGTGCTGATGCTGGTGGATTTTTCTGTGGTGATGATGCAACAAACTGGACATCATATTCTCCAGATGGATGTGTGCCTGCAAATTATATTTGTGATGGTTGGGATGATTGTGTTGATGGATCTGATGAAGCTGATTGTGCTCCAGTTGGTTGTGCAGAATCTACATGTGGATACTATCTTAATAATGGATACGCATGTGATGATTTAGCTTATTATGGTATTGACTGTGGTGCGTGTGCTGCTGAAGGTGCATGTGATGCACCAACAGAATGTGACCCTGATACTCAATTTACTTGTGGTGATGGTTCTTGTATCTCTGCAGGATGGTATTGTGATGGTTCAACTGATAATGGAAATGGTACATGGCCAGCAGATTGCGCAGATGGTTCTGATGAAGTAGCTGCAGATTGTTGTGCAGATGGTTCATTCTCAGCTTATGATGATGCATTTTGCAATGGTGGTGGTGGAAACAATGATGGTCTTTGTTTCGACGATGCGGATTATAATTATGATTTAGATGGTGATGGATATGTAGATGACGAATCAACATGTGGTTACTATGTTTTATATTATGGATATTCATGTGAAGATGTTGAATATTATGGCATTGATTGTTCTGCGGTTGCTGATTGTGGCGGTTGTGTAGTTGATGCATGTTCTGAAGCTGGTGGTTCTCCTGCATGGGTAGGTGATGGCTGGTGTGATGGATCAAACAACAATGAAGCATGTGGATTTGACGGTGGTGACTGTTGTGCATGTGATTGTGTAAGTGGCACTTATGACTGTGATTTATATGGTGGTGGTGACTGCCAAAACCCTGCTGGTAATGACGGTGATGTTGAATGCTGGGATGGATCAATGGTATGTGACGCATTAGATTGTTCTGAACAACCGGGTGGTTGTGATGACGGATTTACTGGATATTTAATGAATTGCGGTGGTGGATCATGGGAATCTGAAGTTTCTTGGACATTGTCTGATGGAACTGCAGGTGGTGCTCCTTATTCAGAAACTGCATGTTTAGCTGATGGTGATTATATATTATCAATGGTTGATGCGTTTGGTGATGGTTGGAATGGTAACACTTGGACATTA
Source organism: uncultured bacterium (assembly GCA_964529325.1). Classification (GTDB taxonomy): domain Bacteria; phylum Fidelibacterota; class Marinisomatia; order SCGC-AAA003-L08. The sequence goes on from CAZGWH010000035.1 coordinate 21,923, forward strand.
ACAAATGATGCAGGTGATTTATTTGCAAGCTGTGGATTAGATGGTGTTAATGATGACGGTGCTGCAGGTGACTGTTCATTTACTTTAGGTGCTACTGCTCCTGTAGTAGGTTGTATGGATCCTGAAGCATGTAATTATGATGCTACTGCAACAATTGAAGCAGAATGTTTTGTGAATGACTGTGCTGGTGAATGTGGTGGATCTGCTGTTGAAGATTGTTATGGTGATTGTGGTGGTACTGCTGTTGCTGATGATTGTGGTGAATGTGGTGGTGATGGAACTGCTTGTATGGGCTGTGAGTGGCCAAATTGGTATGATGATAACTATTGTGATGGATCAAATAACACTCCAGAGTGTGGATATGATGGTGGTGACTGCTGTCCTGGCGATTGTCCAGAAGGTGGTGCAAACAACCCAGGTTCATACACTTGTGAAACTAATGGTGGTGATTGTTTAGATTGTATAGATCCAGACTCTGCAGATAATGCACCAGGTGGTGAATGTGATATAGCTACAGCTGATGCTCCTGCGAATGTAGGATGTGGTGGTGACTGGTCAGTAACTAATGGACCAGAAATTGTACTTACTTGGGATGCATCTGCTGATGCCGAAAGTTATGAAGTATTTTACT
>CAZGWH010000036.1:0-22334 GCA_964529325.1 uncultured bacterium
ATATTCATATATTTTCAATTATTCGATGGGCTTTCTTTGCATTACTGCCAACGGTGGCAATATGAAAATGTTGGGCGTTTTGAAACACAAAACTTTCAATTTACTATACCGTTTATTTAATGTTAATCTGTTCATATTTAGTACTATCTGCCCAATTTTTTATATTGCGTGTTGTAGCCAGTACTTCTTTCTTCCAGTCTGTCTGCCAGTGGGTTGGGGCAGACAGACTCTTTGACAAGTTTTGGTCGTGCGATAGGTTTTTCGAGCGACTTGGAAATGTATAGGCTTTATTCGTTGGCATTATTCAGTTCAGATTTTATTAATTCACGTGTAAAGTCAATGAATAATTTGTAAGCTTTAGTAAAAGAATATTTATCATCTGAATGTTTAATCGCAATGTTTCTTTTTACCATAGTTGAGCCAACTAATCTTTTAATACTATCAGCATCATTTAATTGTTTGTTAGATTTAACAATGTCAGTCCAAGTACTATTTTTTATGTATTCAATTATTTCATCAATATGAAAGTCCGAAAATCCTAACTCATCCATAAAATTCTTTCCCTCTTTGTCTAATTCGTAGCAAAAGATTGAGAAAAATATACTAATATCACGAGAAGTGTTTTCGTTTGTTTCTTTGGAAATTAAGTAATAAAATTCTTGAGTACTTTTTAATTCAAAACCAAACGACTTATCGAAAAAGTTAACATAAAATTCTTGATTTTCCTTTACGATATCAAAGTAAGATTCATCAATGGTTATGAATCTTCCATCCATTAAAGATGTAACTATCTGTTTATGTTTATTAGGATACATTTTCTTTTTTGGTGATTTTTAGTTTTGGCATTATTAATTCTCCTTGTTCTGTTTTAAAAGATATATTTCGGTTCTCTTTGTCTTGTTGAATTTCATAATCCTCCTCAAAGATTAAGCTGGTAATCATCAAATAATTTTCAAAATTAAAATTCTTGTTTTCATTTTCTAATGATGTTTTGCACCAAGTAAAAAAGTCGTCCAAAGGAAGTTTTGAGTTTAGCTGAGAATTGTATTCGCTTTTGTTGAAAATCCATTGTTCTACAATATCAGTATTTTCTTCAATAAAGACATCTTCTTCATTTTTGAATTGGTCAAAATACTCTTTTGTGTTTTCGTAAATAAACGGATTGTAAAGATTGTCTCTTTTGGTATTAAATAGTTCAGGTGGTTTAATTCCTTTGTAACAATTACCGTTTGTCAGATATAAGTGAAAACCTTGTAAATATTCACTTTCAGTTCTTATTCTATCTATAAGAGGTAAAAGCTCGTTACTCAAGATAGTAGATTGTTGACTAATATCTTTTACTACTTGTCTTAATAGATTGTAGAGTTTTTCAAATTGCCTTCTTATACTTTCGTCTGCATAATCAAAACGTTTATTATTTGTAAGCTGAGAAATACTAAGCAGTTCGTTATAAATTGATTGTGAGTGATTAATATCTAAAATTGTGTTTAATGGAATAATATAGTAATCAATTAAATATCTCGCTTTTTGTACTTTTTCTTGATATTCTATTTTTCGAGTGTTTGCCTTTAGTTCTCTAGATTCATTTAAAAGGCTTACTGTGTTATTTGTAACTGCATTTGTAAATTTCTTAATCTCGTTTGCTAAAGCTTCAATTCTATCTAACAAAATGTTTTTGTCTTGATAAATACCTTCTTTTATATTCAAAAATAAAGTTCTAATAGACTGACCAAATTTTTCAATCTCTTCTGGAAGTAAAGGTTTAAATTGTTGAAGTACAAATTCAAATAAAACGAAATAAGGCACATTAATTACATAATCATCATTTTGTTCAACAAGTAATTTGTGTTCGAAAAGTTGATTTTCAATGTCGTTTCCAAATTCTTTAAGCGCATCAGAAACCTGACTTTTTAATATAATTTCATTCTTAACTTGTATATCAAAGAGTTGCCTAAGCAAGTCAAAATGAGTTGCTAAAAATTGTAATATTGTTTTTGGTTCTGATTTAAACATTGATTAAAATTTCTTGTTCTAAAAATCTATTTGTACGAGCAACTTGTTCTCTAACTTTCACGACAATAGAATCTTTTGAGTTTTTTACAGCATTACTCATTTTAGCTTTGTTTCCTTTTAAGGATGCTGAATGTTTCTCGAAAAGTTTACTATAATTGGTAGGTAGATACAACTCAGCATTTGTAAATACTTCTTTTATTCTTAAATATTCATCAAGTCCATTAAAGTCATAGTCGACAAAAACTAAAACTTCCTTTGCTTTTATTATTGAAATAGACTCTTTTCCTATGCGACCATATTTGTGTACAAATAAATGCTCATTACCAAGCAATTTTTCTGCATTTAAAAAGGTTTCTAAATTTTCAACAAAACAGATTTTATTGGCAATAACTGAATTTGGAATGACAGAGAATAAACCAAATTCACAAGTGTACTTTTCTATATCAACAAGTTGCTTATTGATTTGAACAGATTTAAAACCTCTAAACAGAAAAATAGGGTTATTGTCAACTTTTGTTGCTTTTGAGTTTCTATATTTTTTAATATTTCCTGATTTGCTTCTAGAAACATTTTGTTTGGGGAATGAGGTCTTGAAAAACTTTCCAAATTCATTTTCTTTAGAAACTTCAATTTTGAAACCTCTACCAAATTTTAATGATTCCAAAATTTCGGCACGAAGTAAGTTTTGAAAAATATCAGATTGTAAAACGCTTTTTGGAATAGCTGACCTTAAAACCGACTTGCTTTCAAATAATAATTTATATGTCTTGAAATCAACTTCTTTCATTATGCTTGAAACGGTTTTCTTAATATGACATTTCCATTCTTCTCACAAACAACGATTTTACCTTTGTTTCTTCTGACTAGATAGTATTTGTCAAAACCATCATAAGGATGAAGTGGTGCAGCTGAAATTGGTATAAAATTATGTTCCTTACAGAAGTTTAGGATTTCAATTCTGTTTGCTTCATCAATAGTTCCAATTTCATCAACAAAAAGCACAATTTTGTTTTCATCATCTTTTATAACTATTTGATTAATAATAGACATAATAAGAACTAATCGAATCATTTTATCTGTTCCGTCAGATTCAATTTGATTTTTTAAGTCAACGACTTTATGTTGTCCTTTTTTGTGTAAATGAAGTTTAATATCAAACAAATCATTAAAAGTGATTGTGGTTTGATTGTCTAAATATTTATTGAGTGTATTTAGGTTTTCTGACTGGTCATCAAAAATTAATTCAGAAGTTAAATCTCTAATTTGAATGATTTTATTTAAGTCTTTTATAAGTTTCTCATTCTCAATTATTCCTATCTTCAAAGTGTCAATGTCAGAAATTTTTATTTTCTTAATTTTTGAGTTGAATTGATTTGTGATAAATGAATTAAATTCTTCAAATCTTGAATAGATTGTGCGACAAGGATTTGCAAATTGAGTTGATATGCTATTAAGTAAACCATCTATTGCCTTTTGTTTGTCTTCTAGTGTCACTAATTCAGAATCAACGTGTTTTATGAAATCTATTTCGCTTGCAAATGATGTTTCTGTTTTTGTTTTTAGTTTTTCGAAAAGACTATCTTTCTTATACTTTATGTCTTTTCTTTCCTCAAAATTTCTTTTAAGGTTTTTGTAGATATTGTCAAGTGAATCTGTAGATTGATATTCGGCTGGTTTAATGCCAAGTTGCTCAAGTTCCACTTTCCAAGTTTGAATTTCTATAATTCTATTTTCTTTATTGGTAATGTCTTTTTCTGCTTGTCTTAGAGTTTCATCTAGTACTCTGATTTCTTCTTCAATTAATTTAATGTCCTTAGTTGATTGTTCATTTTCTTTTTTTAGGTTTTCAAATTCTATTTTAATGGTTTCAAGTTCATTTTCAAAGGTTGGGAGTTGTTTTAACTTTTCGATTTTGTCGTTTACAACTTTGATTTTTGCAATTATTGCAACTAAATCTTTACTATACTTTTCTAAATCTTTGGCTATTGGTAAAAGTTTTTTATTTATTTCCTTTTCTTTCTCTAATTGCTTGATTTGCTTTTTTAATTCGTCAATAGATTCTATTGGCTTTCCTTTCAAATCATTTGGTAATTCAATAGCTCCATCAAATAACTTCATCAAGTTTTCAGTTTGCTTGATTCTTGCTGAAATATTATCAGAAGGTAAACTTGTTATATCTGTTGAAAGAATTCTATTTAGTAGTTCTTTATTGTCTTGACTATCTGATAATTGATGAATTAATTGGTTTGAATAGCCTTCTACTTGATTTGTAATTCTTGAAATTTTCGATTCGGCTTTTTGGATGTTGTTTTCAATCTCTTTGCTACTTAGTTTTTGGTTTTCAATTAAAGTAATTTGACTTTCAATATTTTTTCTTTCTTTATCTAAGTTTTGAAAAGATTGTTCTAAAAAAGGTAAACCTTCATAAGCCTTTATTTTTATTATTAATTTCTCTTTTTTATCAAGGTTTTTTTGTTTTTGCTCAATCTGGCTGGTTTTTTTCCCAATAAGCTGATTCAACTCCTTTTCTTTTGGTGTAAGCGTCTCATTTAAGTGATTTCGTTTCTCATCTCTTTCTGTTTTCATTTTAGAAACATATGTTCCTAATTCAGAATATAGAGATGAATACTGTTGGTCAAACGCAAAAATTAATTCTGATAAAATCGCACTTTTGCCTGCGTATTGATTTACTAATTCTTTGAAATCAGTAAAGCTACGTTGAATACTCTTAATTACTTTTATATCTCGATTATGCTTTAATAAAGTTTGAATATCCTTTTGATTTTTCATTGAAAATGAAACACTTTCGTTTTCTTTATTGTCAGCAATTATCAAAGAATCTTTTAGAGAATCATTATTGATTAATTTTGAATTTATCAGGTATTTATAGATTTTTGAAAAATTGTTACTTATTCCACGCCCATCCTGATTTACGGTTTGATTTAACCAAACAACTCCATTGTTTCTTTTCCCCTTTTGGTAAACAAAATTAAAAACGTCTCTACGATTAGGAAATTTACTGTGTTCTATTCCGTTTGTGGTAAATTCGGATAGTAAAGAATCAAACTTTCTTAACTTTTGACCGTTTTCTGTTTCTGTAAAATAGAATTCTTCTTTGTATTCGCTATCAATTTTATAATAATCTAGATTACCTTCAGCGTTTTTCTTTACAAGAATAGAGTAGTAGCGGTTTTTAAAAATCTCAAAAACAATAAAACTAGAATTTATTGAAGGAAAATAATGGTTAATAGTCGTTTTATCGCCTATTCGATTTCCACTAAATGTCATTTGTTTTCCATCAATGATGTAAAGAAAATTCAAGGCATATATTAGTGTACTTTTTCCTATGTTATTTGGACCTACAATTTGTAAAGAATTACAGTTATCTAGTTCAATATCGGCTTTTGAATAAATATCAGAGTTGAAAATTAATAGTCTTTTTAGCATTTTATTTCTTTCAAAATTAATAAATATATATTCAATTTTTGTTATTCTTTTTTTCTATTGCAAAAAATTGCAAATTACCATTTTTTTTAATTATGTATAGCTTGTTGAAAACGCTATTGTGTTTATCGGGGTTATAAGTATTATTTTTCAATTGTATAATAACGGAAATATTCATGTTAAAAGAGTATTTATTTATAAATAACTTCACCCTTCAATAATTTGGTCTCGAGCTGGGCCAGTAGAAATAATTTTAATGGGAATACCTAAATTTTCTTCTAAATATCGAATATAATCTTTTGCTTTACCCGGTAAATTTTCTAAATGATGAAAACCAATGGTAGATACTTTCCAACCCGGAAATGAAGTATAAACAGGTTCAACATTTTCTAAATCGCACATACTTGCTGAATAACTTGACATTTCTTTTCCATTAATTTTATAGCCTGTGCAAATCTTAATTTCATCAAAATTATCTAAAATATCTAATTTAGTTAATGCAATTTCTGTTAATCCATTTACCTGAACACTAAATTTAGAAGCGAGTAAATCAAACCAACCACACCTTCTAGGCCTACCTGTAGTTGCACCAAATTCTTTACCAATTCTTCTTAATTTTTCACCCGTCGCATCAAATAATTCCGTTGGGAATGGGCCTTCTCCAACTCGTGTGCAATATGCTTTAAAAATGCCAATATGCCTACCAATTTTATGAAGAGGTAAACCAAGCCCTGAGGAAATACCACCAGTAGATGGTGATGATGATGTAACAAACGGATATGTACCATGGTCAATATCTAATAAAGTTCCTTGAGCACCTTCAATTAACATTTTTTGAGAATTGTCTAAATGACTTTGAATAATTTCATACACATTACCCACAAAATTTGAAATTTTACTAATTACAGTTAAATAACTTTTTATTTTTATTTCTAAATCTTGTTTTAAATCAATTGAAATTTCACAATTTTTTATCGCGTCATCTAATCTATAATTTAATTTTTTTTCTAATTTATCTAAATCTAATAAATCTGTACCTCTAATCCCTGTTCTATTAAATTTATCCACATAAGTTGGTCCAATTCCTTTACCTGTTGTTCCAATTGGTTTATCCAACCCTTTTTCTCTATGTAAATCTATTGCTTTATGAATTGGTGTTACTATATGGGCATTATGTGCAATTATTAATCGACCATCTACAGATATGCTTTTTTCCGCAATTTGATTAATTTCTTCAACTAAACCTTCAGGGTCAATCACCATTCCATTGCCTAAAACACAAATGCAATCCTCTCTTAATATTCCAGAGGGGATTTGATGGAGTACAAACTTTTCTTCTCCTAAATAAACGGTATGGCCTGCGTTTGCTCCACCTTGATACCGTGCGACGAGTTCAACATCTACGCTGAGTACATCTACAATTTTACCCTTACCTTCGTCACCCCATTGACCACCAACAACTGAGATTACACTCATTTTTTCTCCAAAATAAAAAACTCCGCTGTTGCGGAGTTTTTATTAATTAATTATTCTTACTCACTATATTAAATTACTTTTCAGCTAATTTTTGATTATTCTTATTTTCAAGATGAATCATCACTGGTGATGCTACAAAAATAGAAGAATATGTTCCTACCAATACACCTAGCGTTAACGCAAATGCAAAATTATGGATTACTTCCCCACCTAATAACAACAACACAATAACCACAATTAAAGTCGTTAATGATGTAATTACCGTTCTACTTAATGTTTCATTTAAAGAAAGGTTTACAACACCTTCTAAACGCTCTTTGCTATATTTATGAATATTTTCTCGAATTCGATCAAATACAACAATTGTATCATTTAATGAATAACCCACAATTGTTAATAATGCTGCAATAATTGATAAATCAATATCTTTACTTAATAATGAAAAGATTCCTAATGTTATAAAAACATCATGAACCAAGGCAGCAACACTTCCAACAGCATAATATCGGTCAAACCGAAACCAAATATAAATCATGATACCAATTAACGCCATAATAATAGCATAGATTGCATCTTTCCGAAGCTCACTCCCAATTTTAGGTCCGACCATTTCAACTCTGCGAATTTCATATTTATAATTCCCTAACGCTGAACTTAGTTTTTGATTTGCATCTTCAGTGTTTTCAATTATATCCGTTTTAATTAATAATTCATTTGGACTTCCAAATTCAATTACTTCAGCACCACCAAATCCATTAGATTCTAAATTAGATCTAATTTCAGTAATATCGGGTGCTTTTTCAAAAAGGACTTGTATTACCGTCCCCCCTGTAAAATCAATTGACAATCCCAATCCGCCATTCATTACAATTGAAGCTAAACCAGCAATTATTAATGCAACGGAAATTCCAAATGCAACCGTTTTTTGCTTTAAAAAATTAATGTTTGTTTTTTTTATTATTCTCATAGCTCTATTAAATATATAATTTAGTTAATGGTTTTTTTGACCCCAAGAACATTAAAATTGTTCGAGTGATAAAAATTGAAGTAAACATTGAACATAAAATCCCAATGCTTAATGTAATTGCAAATCCTTTAATAGGACCTGTTCCAATTCCCCATAATACAAATGCAGCAATAAATGTTGTAATATTTGCATCTAAAATTGTGATGAATGCTCGCTGATAACCCGCATCAATCGAAGACATCGCTGTTTTACCAGAATCAAGTTCTTCTCTAATTCGCTCAAAAATAATTACATTTGCATCAACAGCCATACCAATTGTCAATATCAATCCAGCAATTCCAGGTAAAGTTAATGTTGCTCCTAACGAAGAAAGAAGTCCAATAATTAATCCAACATTTAAAATAACCGCTAAGTTTGCAAGCATTCCAAATCCAGAATAAATAAATATCATTAAAATAATTATCAATATAAAACCATACGCAAGTGCTTTTAAACCTGAATTTATTGAATCAGACCCTAGTGATGGTCCAACAGTTCTTTCTTCAATGATATGAACTGGTGCAGGTAATGCTCCCGCCTGTAATACATTAGAAATATCTTTCGCTTCATTTATATCATCTAGACCGCTAATTTGAGTACGACCTCCTGGAATTCTATCTCTAATTACAGGTGCCATAAATATTTTTCCATCCAAAATAATAGCCACATTTCGGCCAATATTTGCACCCGTACTTCTACTCCAAATCCGTGCACCTTCAGAATTCATAGATAAATTCACTACTGCTTGACCCGAATTATCTGAACCAGCAGATCCAAAATTAGGTAGAGCATTTTCAACAACTCCACCTGTAAGCCATGGATTTGATTTTACAAGATATAAACTTCTTAATTGAACTGTAGATAATTCAGTTGGGACATCTAATACTTTTGCTGACCAAACAAATTTTGAATGTCTTGGGATATTTTTTTTGACATCTTCTCTGTTTAAAATTTCTTTTACTTTTTCAACTTCTGATTCCACAACAGCTACAGTGCCACCAATTGGTCTTAAATATCCAGACAATGGATTGGTTTTTAATACTTCCTTTGGAGTTAATAAACTCTCTTCAGAATTCAATTCTTCATCTAATGCATCTGCAAATATATCTTTGGGTTGAGAAAATACATCTGCTGAATCTGAAGGTTCTGAAATTTCTAATTCAGTAGGTGCTTCTTCTGTTGGCATATTTTCAATTAAAAATTCATCAATCGCCTGAATAGCTTCACCAACTTCTTCATTTGTTCGAACTAAATTGAATTCTAATAATGCCGTACTTCTAATTAAATTTCGAGCTCGTTCTGTATCTTTAACCCCTGCAAGCTCAACAATTATTCTATTATGACCAGATCTTTGAATTACGGGTTCAGATACTCCAAACTCATCAACTCTATTTCTAATAATTTCTAATGCGCTTCCAACTGCTTGGTCACCTCTGTTTCGTAATTCATCTACAACAGAAGCATTATCAGATGTTGTACCTAATTTATGATAATGGCGAATTAAACGAAAATCTCTGTCATTCGCTTCATCTTCAAGCACATCAAAAAATGACTTTTCTTCATCACCTGAAATTTTTGCACAATCTTGAATAATTTCTCTTAATTCCTCTGATTGTGAATCAGAAACATTTAATGCTAATGTATCCATATCAACTTCTAAAACCACATGCATTCCGCCTTGTAAATCCAATCCTAAATTGATAGAAAGATCTTCAAGTTCTTTATAAACTTCTGGTTCTTCAGTCTTTAATTTTATTTTTTCTTCATCACTTAGATTATAAAACTTTAGTGTTGGATATAATTTGAATGATGCAAATGCCAACAAGGCAGAAATTAGAATCCAGCGAAAGGTTAAATTATTAAACATTTATTTCTCTTATGTTTTAATTAAAATTTTAATTGGTAAAAAGGGTTTTTTACTCACTTATAAAGCAAGGAAATTTAAGGAATCTTATATTTCATCTTCAAAGCATTGTTTGAAAAATTAAAATGTTTTTTCATTAAATAAATTATAAATAAAACGGCTATTTTATATAACTTAAACTGATTGATGGAATTTCATTATTGGGAAAACATATTGAATTTGATTTATCAATTTTTAACCCTGCAGATTTAATACCATACTCAAATGAATTAAAATCAATTATATATTGATCAGAAAAACCATGAGTTGCATCATACGCTGTTGAAGCATTTTCCCCCAATGTTTTTTGACTAGAATACACATCTATTGTATGTAATTCTAACAATATTAATCCATAGTTTTTTATAAATGGTTTCCATTTTGAAATATGGTGAATAAAATCATTTAATACTTCATTTCCTTTAATCCATTTACCCTTATACGCAAATGCACCGCATATATTCATTGAATCAAAATTAGTATCAGATTTTATTGGATGATTTAATAATCTATTATGATCTAAAAACGAACGAACATTTAAACATTTGCTTAAATCAATATTTAATTCGTTTAATTTTTCTGAAAACTCAAACGGGTCTCCAATGTTTCCTTTAATTAAATAATGGTTAATTCCTGCATTATTTAATGTTTTTGCAGATGAAACTAATGCTTCCTCATTAAAATCTGCACCAATAATCCAAAGTGGGAATTCACTTAAATGTTGACCTCTTAATGTTGAATTTTTAACTACATTATACAAATGCTCTAAAAACATTCCATTACCACATCCCATATCAGCAATACCTTTAGGTTGTGAATTTAATGGTTTATTAAAAATCACCTTAATTATTTTATCAATTTTTTTAAAGTAAACAGAATGAGCTCCACCACTCCCCCAAACATTCATTGTACGATTAACATGTAACTCTGCTCCTAATACACTTCTTTCGTAAGCAAGGTTAGGGTTTTCAAAAATCTGTTCCGTTGCTCTACATAAAAGTGGAAGGTAAGAAACGGTAACACCAAATGCAGAATCTCTTTTACAAATAAACTTTCCAAATTCAGTTAAGGGAAAATCCACATTATTTTGAATAAAATTAATTTCAACTAAAAATTCAACTAAAAAATATTTCCAACTATTACTGATTTTATCATTATTAAATTCTAATTTACCATTTTTTTCATTAATAAAATGAAAACTGTTCATTCCATTTGCAACTAACATTGGACCAATAATTGCTCCAGATAATAAATGAAATATTCGTTTATTTTTAAAAGATTTAAATTTCATAATAGAGGATTGAAGATCATCACTAATATTTTCTAATAATGAATGTGGTAAATCATTCATGCTTAATAATAATTCATTAAATTTTTCTATTATACCAATATGTGTTAATAATTCTTCACCTGAATCCGTAATTGAAATTTTATAATTATTGGAAGTATTCATTTCCTCTTTGGAAATCCATCCTTGGGATAATAATAATCGAAAAGCAACATTTAGATACCCTGAATTTGCAGTATATTTTTTACAAATATCTAAAAATGATATATTAGGATTTTCTAAAATATTATTAATTATTCCTTTATTTTGCAATGCAATTATAGAAGGGATAACAGCAATACCATCTAAATAATAAAATAATATTTTTCTAAATTCTTTCTTTCTCTTGTATGAAATTTCTTTTTCCATATTTATATATTCTTTAATTTTTTATAAATTTTTCATCCATAAATTGAAAGAGGGAGAGTCTAACTTTTTTACAACTCTATCCAATCTCGTTTTTCCGTACTGACTAAAATTAAAATCAATATTTGATATTGAACTTTGAACAAAGCTCCAAAGCGTCCATCCATAATCACTCATAATTCCATGTAAATTAACTCTAGAAACTAAATGATTATTTATTTCACCAAAATAATGTTGGATTAATTTATTAACCTGTATTTCTGAAAATTCCATTTCAACACTTAAATTACCCAAATCAAAACAGGCATCATTATTTCCACTATAATCAAAATCAATTAATAAAAATTTATTATTATCTATCAATATATTTTCTGGTAAAATATCATTATGACATGGGACTAACTCATTTCTAAATTTTTCTAATTTATTTCCAATAATATTAATTTTTTCAAATTTGTCAAATGCAATTTGTGGTAATGTTAAGTTTTGCTGAGTAATAATTACCATATATTTTTTGATTAAATTATACATATTAAATTCTTGGAAAAATGGTTTTACAAGATGCAATCTTTTAACCATTTTAATTAATAATGAAAAATAAGGTTCTTTGTGAAAAGTCAGTTTTGAAATAGATTGAGAAAAAACAAAATCAGTTATAATAACCTGATGAGTTTCATCAAAATAGAAAATAGGAGGAGAAATTTTTGATTTAGCACAATTATCATTATTAATATATTTATTATAAAAATTTATCGATAAAAATTGTGAATCCGTATCTGGTTGGGATAAAAAATAGGATTGATTATCAACATCTATTTTATAATTTAAATTTGTCAACCCACTTTTTATTGGAGAAATTATAAGTTCTTTATTTCGCCAATTCGGGATTATTTCAATTAAGTTCTCAATTGTAATAACCACTATTTAAGAAGAATTTTAATATTACAATTCACGAATTTGAGATTTCAATATCCACCCAACAGTACCATCTATCAACTCTAGATTAATCCAATCCTCATTGTAATCTAAAATATTTACTTTTAATCCCTCATGAACTTCAACAATTTTGCTAGAATATTCATTTGGTTCAGAATACGCAATAACAATAGGTGAATAAATAATTCCCTCTGAATTTGATTTTGATTCCAAAAATGAATGTCCGCACAATAATGCAATTAAAATCAATTCAACAACAATGATATTTTCAATTGATATTATCCAATTTTGGAACAATGTTTTTCTTATTGTCATTAATAGCATGTATAAAAATAAACTTATTACAAATAATTTAATCCAATTTTGCAGACTAAAATAATTCCGAATTGTCTCATACCATTTTAAATAAATGGGTAAATCAGGTAAATCTATTTTATCAACAACATTTAAATTTGCAAGACTTAAATTATATTGTGCATCGTTATGTGAGGGAAATAATGCTAAACATTTTTCGTACGCCCAAATTGAGCCTGAAACTAATTTTTGTCGATAATAGGCATTCCCTAAATTATAATATAATTCTGGAGACTCCCAGTCATGTTTTAAAATATCTTCAAACTCTTGTATTGCTAATTGATAATTTCCATTACTATAGGAATCTATTCCATTTTGATATTTTTCAATAAGTTGAGGGTGAATCCCAAAAGCAAAGCAAAAAAGAATGGATATAATACTTATTTTTTTTACCATTTTTGATCTAATTCATTTAATAAAATTTTAATATTTTTAATATCATTTTTAGATTTTTCATTTGAAACGGGTGCAAACCGAACAGCATCACCTCTATCTAATATTTCTTTAATATTATTTGATAAACTATTATCCATTGATTGTTTTTGAATTTTAGTAATAATTTCAACTGATGACCGTTCCACTTCTTTATTTAATTTTAAATTCATAAACATATTTAAACTTTTATGAATCGAACTATAGATTTCTTCTGCGTTTCCGTTTTCAACCAAACTACTAATAGATATTTTATATGCTTTTTTTGCAATCCGACTACCTTTTGTTTCATCTAATCTTGATCTGCTTATGTGTAACATTCCAGGGATAAAATATAATATTATGGATAAAGTAAATATAATAATGATGAGTTTTGAAACTAATGGCGAATTCATTCTTCTCCAATTTGGTTCAGATTCATCAGAATAACGAATATCTTTATCTAATAATGCGACTTCTTTTTTTGTTAACCCTATTGAAGTTGAAGACAATGCACCGTTTTCCTTTACATCTAAAACAATTTGTTTTGTTGATTTTGTTCGCCATTTTTTTAATCCTAAATCAAAATATAATAATTTTATACTGGGAATAATTATTTCACCCGAATAACGAGGGATTAAAATATACTCTATCGTTTTCGCACCAGAAATTTTATCAGTCAACTCATTTTGTTTAATATTTATTTCAGGTTCAAATACTTCAAGTTCTCGAGGGAAAATAACATCTTGAATATCTACAGTCTTAATATTTCCTTCTCCATTAATTGTAATTAAAAAAGATAATGCTTCGTCCTGTTTAATTTCTTTTGATTTAATTTTTGTTGAAATATTCCATTTACCGACAGAACCTGATCTGCCAGCTTGTGTTTTTGGCAATGCCTTAACATTTAAACTTAATTCATTTGTTGCAATTGTAAATTCTTTAGAAGATGAGAAGAAAAAACTCCGCCTCCCTTTTTCCCTCACCCCAACAACTGCAGTCATTGGATCAATTATAATTTCACCTGATTTTGTTGGGAAAAGAGCCATTTTTTTAACAACTGATGCATACCATTTATCACTTCCTCGCCACGCTTCTTTTAATTGTAAATTTGATGGCGAATATAACTCCTGTGTCCAAAATCCTTGATAACGAGGAAGTTTTAAGATATCAAATCCTGATAAATCCGTTTTTGTATAAAGGGTATATGTAAGCGTTACTTGTTCACCTCTAAAAGGCGATTTATTATCTACAGTTGCTTCAATAAAAAATTTTTGCCCTGAATTAGCAGTACTTTTATTATTCATTTTTGACCGGTCTAAAACCGAAATTTTAATTGGTTTTGATTTAAAAGATTTATTTCCAACACTAATATTCAAAATTGGTATTCTTAAATTACCCACTTTTTTAGGAATCAATGTCCAGCTCAAACTATAACTTGAAGTCATTTTACCATTGATCCATTGCATATTTGTTGATTGACTCGGGCCTGAAGCAACTCTAAATTCTCTTAATACAGATAAATCTACATTAGGCATTTCTCCGCCATTTTCAACACTTACCGTTAATGTAAACGCATCACCTTCATAAATTGTTTTAGGCTCAGCATTTACCTTTATCTGTATTTGAGTAAAGCCAATAGCGAATAATATAAAAATTGATAATAGTTTTTTCATTACCAATCCTTTTCTAATTTTATACGATTTTTCGCTTTATATTTTTTTTTCATTAAATTTTTCTGACTTGCTTTTAATGCATTTAAAATTGACTCGGCTTCTTCTTTTGCTAATTTTTCTTCTTCAGATTCTTGAGGCATTTTTTGCTCTTCTTGCTCTTCCTTATTTTCACTCTCTTCACCAGGTTGTTGCTGTTGTTGTTCCTCTTTTTCATTTTCTTCAGCATCCTGTTTTTCTCCAGAATCTTTTTGCTCACCCTCTTGATTTTGAGATTCAGATTGTTCTTTCTCTTTTTTCTCCTCCTCTTTCTCTTCATCATTTTCATCTGAATCTTGATTTTCTTGTTGCTGTTGCTGTTGTTGCTTCAACATGCGATTAGAAATTTCATAATTTATTTTAGCATCTTCATCTTTAGGGTTTAATTCTATTGCTTGTTTATAAAAATCTAAACTCTCTTGAAATTTCCCCTGATTATACATACTATTTCCCATATTATAAATAGCATCTGATTTAAGCGTATTATCTTCTGAAGATAAATCCTGTCTAAACTCATCAATTGCACCCTCATAATCACCCGAAAGATAACGAAGGTTTCCCAAATTATAATGTAACCCTGATTTTTCAGGATATTTTTTAATTAATTCTTGATACTCATCAATTGCTTTTTGAAGTGCAGGGTCAACGGGTAAAGATTGTTGTTCATTCAGATTAGGGTTTGATATATTTTGTCCCTGTGGAAATTGCATTTGTTGGGTTTGCGGAAAAGATAACGCAAATAAGATTAAAATGTAAATTATTTTTTTCATTGATGAAACCGTCCTTCCCAAGCTAATTCTTTTGAACTTCGAGTTGGAATAAAAAATTCAACTATAAAACACAATAAGGCAAGACCTAAAAAATATCGATATCTATTTTCATACTGACTAAATACATGTGCTTTAATTTCTCGTTTTTCCATTTCATCAATTTCTTCTAATAGTGGGATAATTGCATTTGCTTGGTTTTCAACACGAATATATTTTCCACCTGAAGTATAAGCAATTTCATTTAATACAGCATCATTTAATTTTGTTGTCACAATATTCCCATTATGATCTTTTTTAAATTCAACTCGGTTACCATTATCGTCTAAAATAGGAATTGGACCACCTGCAGATGTACCTATACCAAGTGTATGAATCATCACACCCATATTTGTTGCTTCCGTCGTTAATTCCATTATATTTCCTTGATGATCTTCGCCATCTGAAACCAGCACAATTACTTTAAACTGATCTGTATCTTCAATAACTTGATTAATTGCTAACGATAAAGCTGACGATAAATCAGTTCCTTGTGTTGAAATTAATTCAGTTGTAATTGACTGTAAAAATAAACGAGCCGCCGAATAGTCAGTAGTAAGTGGTAAATGTAAGTGAGCCGTTCCCGCAAATAAAACTAACCCAACCCTATCCCCTTTTAAACTATTTATTAATCGAGATAATTCATATTTCGCTTTTTCAAGACGAGATGGTTTAACATCAACAGCATCCATGCTTGTGGATACATCCAATGCAATAATTAAATCGACTCCTTCTCTTTTTAATTCCGTTAATTTTGTTCCAATTTGAGGGCCAACTGCTGAAATTATCATAAAACATGTACCCAATAAAAATAACCCATTTCTTAATTTAATTCTACCAAATTGAATACGGTTTAATAAAAAATTTCGGTTATGATTATTTGCTAAATTTTTAAACCTAATTTTATCTTTTTTTGAAATAATGTAATTCATTATTATCATACCAAAGATAAAAATAAAAAGATAAAATAATATTGGATGTTCAAACTGAACCATTATCCAACTCTCCTAAAAATCCCACGAGATAAAAATAAAAATAAGAACGCAAAAAAGGTAGCAGGAATAACTGCATAGTCATATAATTCAGTATAATTATTATATTCTTTCACTTCAATTTCCGTTCGTTCCAATTCATTTATTTCATCATATACTTTTTTCAAAGACTCATTGTCTGTCGCTCTAAAAAATTTTCCACCTGTAATTTCTGCAATTTGTCCCAATGTTTCTTCATCTACATCAACTTCAACATGTTGAATTATCGTTTGTCCTCCACGAACACCTACAGGATATGGTGCCGTTCCCTGTGTTCCTGCACCAATTGTATAAATTTTTATTCCAAATTTAGATGCTAATTCTGCACCTGTTAGCGGATCAAGTTCACCTTGATTATTACTTCCATCCGAAAGTAAAATCATAATTTTTGATTCCGTTTCACTTTCTCTTAATCGGTTTATTGCATTTGCAATTGCCATTCCAATTGCTGTACCATCATGTTCTTTGGGTGCTATTTCAATTTGATCTGCAAATTCAATTAATACATCCGTATCCATGGTAAGCGGACATTGAATAAATGATTGGCCTGCAAAAACAATTATTCCTAAACGGTCACCTTCTCTTTCAGCAATAAATGATTTTGCGACTTCTTTCACCGCACCTAATCTATTTGGTTCAAAATCCATTGCTAACATTGAAGAAGATTGATCAACAACTAACATAATATCAACAATTTCTAAATTTGATTCTGTAATTTTTTCTGAGTATCGAGGCCCTGCTAATGCTATAATTATTAAAGAAAAAATTAATAATTTAATAATTAATAAAAAACGGGATTTTGATTCTCCTCGTTTTATTGCAGAAATTGGAATTAAATCTTTATGTGAAAATCGCATTGTGCCTTCAGAGTGATGACGGCGTTTGCGTTCAACTCCAAATAAAATTGGTACAAGTAATAAAGAAAATAATATAAAAGGGTATTGAAATTCTATCATTGATTAAAATATATTCTGTCCAGCTAATGCTATTTTTGACGAAATGTTTCATCAAAATTTACGGCGATTGATTAATTTAGATATATTGGTATTTTAGAAAGTTTTAAGGGGGGGGAATAATTAAAAATTATGAAAAAAGAATTAAGAATGTAGAATTAAGAATTAAAACCCATTGGAATAAAAAAACATATTCCATAGGTCAAGTATTTAAGAATATAATTAAATCCATGATTTATAACGATGCATGCATCGCCACTACTAAATAAAATACACATATTATTTGAACATAGTCAATTTATTCCAAAATGATATTTACAACCTGAATAATATCAATGATATTTATAATTTCATCTGAATTTGTATCACCTACTTGTAATTCATAATTTGTTGGAATAGCATTTCCCAATATAATATTTACCATTCGGATAATATCAATTACATTTATAATCTCATCATTATTCAAATCTCCCATTAAATATTGATTACAATTATTCATTAATCTCATTTCCATATCATCAAAATATGAATCATTATCAGCTCCACCAAATCGAGTTCCCATCATTACAAAATTAATAATTCGCGTTCCTATAGGAATTACCATTTGATTTGAAATTTCAGTCCATGATGAATTATAAGTATCCAAAATAGGCGACTCAGAAATTATATCCCCAAATCCACTATCAAATTCTAATTTAAATTCAGGATGATCATCGCCACCCCAATTTGATAAAAACCCACTATATAGAATACTCATATCACCTGAATCAATACATTCAACTTCGTCACCAATAAAAATAGATTGATACACTTCCGCATACTCACTTTCAGTACATAGTCCTCCAACTGTAAAATAATGATTCCCTGAATTTGGATTTATTCCATCGCAATCTCCAGGTGGTAAGGATTCAAAAACACCCTCTCTAATCGTCCAACCTTCAATACTATTTTCGGCACCTGGATTTGTTAATAAGTTGGCAGAAAATATACTTTCACCTGTTGTAAACTCAATAGAATTAGACCAATCACTCCATGTTAATCCTGAATCTCTAAATCGAACTCGGCAACAATAAGTCGAATTTGATTCTAATCCACTAATATTTTCCTGTATTAAACTATTTCCTGATTGTGTATTTTCATCATGATACCAATTTTCATGGCTTTCATAAATATCTATAATTGGACTATCAAATGAATTACAGCTTTCAGAAATTTGCCATTGAGAAAACCAATGTTCATCATTATTTATATCCTCAAAAAATTCAGCTTCTAAAACTAGTTCATCAGGATTAATGCCTACGCCCATTGGTGAAATTATTTGTGGTATTTCAGGTGCATCATTAAATTTTCGAATAGTAATTACATCTCTAATTGTATTTTCTGTTTCTTCAAATTCATTACCTCTACTCACTCGTTTCATCGTAAACTGTGGATTAGCACCTGTTTCTACATCCATCACTACAAATCCATACTCGCTTAATGAAATTGTAAATTCTTCATAATCTGTTTGAGCATATTCATCCCAATAATCAATATTACCACCCGCAGTTGCTACATTTACCCATAAATGCTGATGATCAATTGATTGCCCTCGTGAATATCCATGTGTATGACCAAAAAAATGAATTGATGGTTTACCACACATAGTTGAAAAATTTTCTAACTTCTCTATTACTAATCCTGTAAAATCAGTTTCTCCCGCAGGCCATAATTCAGATTTATGTGGATGGTGTAATTCTGCAAATACAAAATCTATATTATCATCTTCACAGGATTGGGTTAAAACATCATCCATCCATTCTAATTGTTCATCAATTTGATATTCCCAATTTGAATCTAAGCCTATTATTCTAACATTTGAATAATCTTTATACCACCAATGTTCTTCATATCCTGGTGTGCCATTATAAGGTAAATGAAAATATTTAATAAAATAATCTGAATTCTGTTCATGGTTTCCAAAAACAGGATATACTGGGACTTGAGAAAATAATGGAGTGGCGGGATCAAAGAAATAATTTTCCCATTGAGAATAAGATGTGCCCGTTGGAACAAGGTCACCTGGAATTAGAACAAATCCTAAATCACTTGAAATATCACCACTGTAATTATCATTAAAAAATGAAATAATACCATCATGAACTACTTCTTCAAATTTATTTGGGTTTGCATTATCTCTTTGCATATCACTCATTGCTACAAAGGAAAAATGCTCATGAGAATCGGGTGGGGTAATAAAATTTGAAATTTCAGAAATAGCATCACCCGTAATCACTTTATAAAAATAACGAGTAGCTGGAAATAGATTTGAAATTGTAACTGTATGGATTTGTGATAATCCTGAACTTATTTGAGAGCTTCCATTTTCTATATTTCCTAAAGAAATATTTAATCCATATTCTACAACACTTTGCTCATTTAGATCTGTTTCCCACATAATTGTAATACTGTGCGAGGAAGCATCTTGAAGATATGGAGAGACTTTTATATTCACTGAAAAAACAAATGTGAAAAGCAGTATAAAAATTCTATAATTCATTTAATTCCTTTTAAACATCTTATTTAAAATACAATTAAATTGAAATTACTTAAAAGTCAAAGTCTTCCTATTAAAATTTAACTAATATAGCATCCAATATATTACAACTCCAGTAATTGAAACATATAGCCAAATAGGAAATGTAATTTTTGCAATCTTACGGTGTTGTTCTACTTGGTTTTTCCATCCCCTATATAAAGTGATTAATGCTAATGGAAGAATGATTATAGCTAATATAATATGGCTTACTAATATTATAAGATAAATCGTCATAAATTCACCCTCATAATGTTTTGGTCCAGATTTAAACCAATGGTAAATAACATAAGTTACTAAAAACATCGCAGAAGTTGTAAATGCAGACAAATTTAATTTCTTATGAAGTTGAATTTTTTTATTTTTTATTGCCCAAAAAGCAAAAATTAAAATTATTGTTGTTATAAAATTTAAAGTTGCATTAACTAAAGGTAATCTAGAAACATCTAAAGATCCAATAATTCCTTCAGGTCTTGGGCCTAAAATTAAAAACCCAACAGCCAACGAAATTATAGATGAAAGAATATAAATTATCCGTAACCAAAACTTATCTTTTTGCATAAATACCTCCTAAAATAACAAAAGCCTCAATAAGGAGACTTTTGCTTTTATATTTAATTTTTAAATAAATGTTTACCAATCTTCGTCATCACCCCATTCATCATCTTCGTCATCCTCATCTTTAGATGCTTCTAAATGAAGGTACCCATTTTTATCAAAATAATTTTTTATTTCTTTTGATAAATCTTCTTTTCCATCAATTGCAAAAATCCAATCTCTAATTCCATTTATCATTTCCTCTTGGTCACCACTTAATTCAATAACGGCTCTACCCCAATCATTAACAGCACCATCCATTGTGAGCAAATCTTCAGTTGGAATAAATGGTGCAGGCATTTTTGTACCAGGCATAATTTTAGCTGGGTCTCGTAACCAATCTACCACCCATTCTGGTCGTAATCTACTTTTAGTCATTGCTAAATTAGGTGCCCAAGTTGAAGCATCTTGTTTAGGAAATTTCTTACCCATAAAGTGACAGTTTTCACACGCGCCGAGTTCTGCAAGTTTATCACCTGCATGATATGTAGTTGATTTTTCATCTACTTTATGAACATTTTCAAATGTATTTACTTCACCATCCATTGCTCTAAATGCAGTAATAATTGCATTCCATTTTTCATCATCTAAATTAAATGATGGCATTCTAACTTTTAAATTTGGTCTTAAAATAAATGGTTTTTTAAGAAATTCATATAACCATTCAGGCTGAGTTTTCGCACCTTGTGTATTCAAATTCGGTGGCGAATATTCAGGTTTCCCAATTATATCTGCAATTTGTCCCCCAAAGTCATCAATTATATGACAGCCTTGGCAATTATATTCCTTTATAAGTTTCATCCCTTCATTCACTAAAATAGCTTCAGGGGATGCGTCACCTAATATTGAATGGTCAACAACATCTTCATTAAAACTTAAAATAGCAGTAACGAGTGCTTCAATTTCTGTCTTAGTAAAACCAAAATTCGGCATTATTAATTTATCTTCAGGTGAAACCTCTTTATGTCTATCAAATATTCTAGGATTTTCTAATTTTTGTTCAAACCAGGCATAATTTGTATGCTCAATATCATGAATATATCCAAAATCTAACTTTTCAACTGGCTTTGTTCCTTCATAAGTTAATTCAGTACCAATTGGCTTTGCATCTTCAAAACCCTCAATATTATGGCACCCAAAACAGCCATAGTATGACATACTTTTCTTTGCAACAAAATCTAATTTATCTGCTTCATTCATCTTAGAATATTTTGCTTCTGCAACATCAAGAGAATATTTTTTATTTAACCATCGTTGAGTAATATTATTTAATTCATCAGAATCTAAGTTTAAATCCTTAATTTCTTCAAATTCAGAATTCGAAAACGAATATAAATAAGCGGTAATATCTTTAGCTTCTGAATTACTTAATCGCATATCAGGCATTCGAGTTTCAGGCCAATATTCTTTTGGGTTTTTTATCC
>CAZGWH010000037.1:0-22158 GCA_964529325.1 uncultured bacterium
CGACAAATGCAAATCATCAAGCAGAAATCTATTACGATACAATTTCATCAAATAAGGACTGGCATTACTTATCGACTGTAAATATTCACGAGGTTCCTGAAAGTGCAGAAGGTTCAGCAAAAATTAGAGATTTAATTTTAGGATATATTCCTCAATATTTAATGGGAGATTTGAATAATGATGAGATTATAAATGTAATTGATATTATCCGAATGGTAAATATTATATTGGGAAATGCTATTCCAACAAATTATGAATTACAAGTAGGTGATACAAATTCAGATGAAATTATAAATATCATTGATATTATTCAGGTTGTAAATATCATTTTGGAATAAATTGACTATGTTCAAATAATATGTGTATTTTATTTAGTAGAGGCAATGCATGCATCGCTATAAATCATGGAATTAATTATATTCTTAATTTCTAGACCTGTGGAATATGTTTTTTTATTCCAATGGGTTTTAATTCTTAAATATTACCATCCTGCTTCGACAAAATTGCTCAGCACAGGCTTCATCCCCGCCTTAAAAAGGAGGGGAGATCAGGCGAAGCCTAAAAAGGGGAGGTTTTTTATAATTATTAATTCATAATTGTTTTTTTTCAGTGTTAAATTTAAAATTGTTAAACTCCATAGGAGTGCCCTGTCTGTAATAATAAATATAATAAAAATTAGCTCTAACGGGGCGAACTTTGAAAATAATAGTTTTAAGATTGTATCATTTATTTTACTGTTCAAAATTATAAAATAGGTTCTCTTATTTAATGAGCTTCAATTGTTTACCCATAATTTTATCTAATAATCTGTCCGGTAAGAGTCCAGGCAATATAAAATTCATAAATTTATTTTGAGTAATTACATATCTTGTTTTAGGTTTTGTAGCATTTATTATTTTGAATATCCGTTTTGAAACAACTTTTGCTTCTAAACCATTTCTACCTCGGCTCATTGTAATTTTATAAAATTGTTTTAAACTTTTATTGTATTCACTATTGCTAAATGGATTATTTTCTTCGCTGGGAGCTTTATCCCAAATAGCCGTCTTTATTGGTCCAGGTTCAATTAAAATGACATCAATTCCATAAAGTAATAATTCTCGTCTTAATGCATCAGAATATCCCTCTAGTGCAAATTTAGATGCGGTATAGGGTGCAACAAATGGGAATGCTCTTTTTCCACTGACTGAACTAATATTAATTATTTTACCTCTATGGTTATTATTTAAATTAGCACCTAATAATTCTATAAAAGCATTTGTAACTGAAATTACACCAAATAAATTGACTTCAAATTGATGTCTGAAATCATTCGTTTTTAATAAAATTGAAGGGCCACCTACAGCAATTCCTGCATTATTAATTAAGCAATCTAAATTTCTTCCATTTAATTTTTCTTTAACAACCTGTACAGACTCTGAAATTTCTTTTTCATTCATTACATCGAATACTAATGGAATAAAGTTTTTATTATTCATTAAATTCATTTCAGAAATGTCATTTAATTTTCGAACACTTCCAAATACCATAAATCCTTTTTCTAATAAATATTCAGTTGCATCTCTTCCTATACCTGTAGATACACCTGTAATTAATACTGATTTCATATTTCTCCAATTATTGATTTATTTACGGTTGTTATTTTAGTTATAAATCGTATAATTTTTTTATACAATTTTCATTTATTGGAACTTATAAAAATAAACTGCATAAAAGCCTTGAAATTAATCAAAATAAAAAAATAGGACAAATGTTGAAAAAATCAATTTTAATTACAAGTATCATTCTAAATTTCATTTATGCAATAAATATAGCAGAAGAATTAAATAATTTATTTGTTTTAGTTGCAGAACAGGGCAAACCAGCAGTTGTATCAATTATATCAGAAAAAACAGTTACTCAAAAAATTCATCCATTTTTTCATTCTCCATTTGGGCAAGAATTTCCAGAGAGTGAACGGAGAGGGCAATCACTTGGTTCAGGTGTAATTATTGATGCCAGTAAGGGTTATATTTTAACAAATAATCATGTGATTGAAAATGCGGATGAAATAAAAGTAAAATTATTAGATAAACGAGAAGTTGAGGCAAAGGTAATCGGAACAGATCCACTCTCTGATGTTGCAATTATACAAATTACAGCAGATGGACTTACTCATGCAATTATTGGCGATTCTGAGAAATTAAATGTAGGTGAATGGGTTATGGCAATTGGAAGTCCATTTGGTTTACATTTAAATCATTCCGTAACAAAAGGAATTGTTGGAGCAATTGGAAGAAATGATGTGATTTCTCGGTTAAATTATGAAGATTTTATTCAGCATGATGCCGCAATAAATCCAGGAAATTCAGGAGGAGCATTATATAATTTATATGGGGAGTTAATTGGAATAAATACTGCAATTGCAACGGGTGGAATGTCAAACTCTAATGCAGGAATTGGATTTGCAATTCCAATTAATCAAGCGATGAGAGTTGTGGAAGATTTAATTTCAACGGGATCGGTGGTTCGAGGATGGTTAGGAGTTTCAATTCAGGATATTGATAAAAATTTAGCGAAAGCAATGGATATAGGTATTTTAGATGGTGCAATAATTTCACAAGTTTTGAATAATAGTCCCGCAGATGAAAGTGGAATTTTAGATCAAGATATTGTAATTGCAATTAATGAAAAAGAGGTGTCGAGTTCATCTCAATTAAAAAATATGGTTTCAAGTTTTCGCCCTGGTGAAAATGTAAAATTTAAAATCCTTAGAGAAAATGAAGAAATAATAATTAATGTAGTTTTGGGTGAGAGACCATCAGAAGAAGATTTAGCCGATGTGTATAAAACAGGAAATTCATATTATGATATTTTAGGATTAATGGTTGTAGAAGTAAACTCTGAATTTGCCAAGGAAAAAAATATTGATGTTATTGACGGTGTAGTTGTAAAAAAAGTAAAAGAAAATTCATCTTCCTCCAATGAAATTAAATCTGGTGATGTAATATCAAAAATAGGTAGGAATAAAATTACATCCGTAAATGATTATCGTTCATTATTAAAGCAATATGAAAAAGGTGATTCAGTTTTATTACTGGTTAAAAGAAATGGCTCATCTCGTTTTGTCGCATTAGAAATTTGATGAATTAATTCTTAAAAGATAATTTTATAATCTTTGAATAGGATAATTCATTAGGGTAAATTTTCACCCTATATATGGCTAATTTTTTAGGTAAAACAATCGCAATTGCCAATCAAAAAGGTGGTGTTGGCAAAACCACAACAACAGTAAATCTTGCTGCATATCTTGCCGTAACAGAAGTTCCTATTTTGTTGATTGATATGGATCCCCAAGCAAATGCCACGACTGGTGTCGGAATTGAAACAGGTTCCTATGAAAAATCAGTCTATGATGTTTTAATTGGTGAATCTACAATCGATAAATGTGTTTTAGATACTAAGCTTGAATATTTAAAAGTATTACCATCAAGTCCACAATTAGTGGGAGCTGAAATTGAACTTGTAAATATGTTTTCTCGCGAGGCAATGCTGAGGAATGCAATTAAAGAAGTGGCAAATGATTATGAATTTATTTTAATTGATAGTCCGCCGTCATTAGGATTGCTAACAGTGAATGTTTTAACAGCCGCCGATTCTATTCTTATTCCTATTCAATGTGAATATTATGCTTTAGAAGGTCTTTCGCAATTATTAAATACAATTCGATTAGTTCAAAAACATTTGAATAAAGAATTAATAATTGAAGGAATCTTAATTACAATGTATGATAATCGTCTCAATTTATCAAAACAAGTGGTGCAGGAAGTAAAAGATTATTTTGGAGAAAAGGTCTATAATACATTTATAAAAAGAAATGTACGATTAGGTGAAGCGCCGAGCCATGGTAAGCCAATTTTATTATATGATGCATCTTGTAATGGTGCACAGAATTATATGAATCTTGCAACGGAGGTTTTAAATCAGAATGAATAAATCATTAGGGAAAGGTCTTCAAGCACTAATTAAATCTCAATCTTCGATTGCTGAGAATGCATTAGAAGATGGTATTGACATAAATTTAATTATTCCAAATCGACACCAACCGAGGCAAGTATTTACTGAAGAGGGGCTAAAAGATTTAACAAGCTCAATTATAGAAAAAGGGGTTCTTCAGCCAATTACGGTTAGAGAAGCCGGTGATGGTAAATTTGAATTAATTGCAGGTGAGCGAAGGTTTAGAGCATCTAAAAATGCAGGATTAAAGAAACTACCTGCATATATTTTGGATGTAAAAAGTGATTCGGATATGTTGGAAATGGCATTGATAGAAAATATTCAGCGAGAAGATTTAAATCCGTTGGAAGAAGCAGAGGGTTATTTACTATTAGTTGAAAAATATAATTTAACACAAGAAGAAATTGCAAAAAAAGTTGGTAAAAGTCGTCCTGTTATTACAAATAGGATGAGACTATTAAAGTTACCACATGAAATTCGTCATGCACTCAAAAATGGTTTAATTTCAAAAAAACATGCTGAATTACTTGCAGGATTATCAACAAATGGCCAAATGATTGGTGTATTTCAAAAAATTATACGAGATGGATTAAGTGTAAGAAAAACGGAAGAATTAGTCCGAAGTTTACATGAAGTAAAAAAAACTATAAAAAGTAATAAAATGAATTCCACAAATAAAAATAATCAAAATACGAAATTTGAATCTCAATTATGTTCGGTATTAGGCACAAAAGTTTCAATGAAACATAAGGGTCGTCGTGGGAGTGGCAAGGGGCAAATCGTAATTGACTATTTTTCTGACGAAGATTTCGAACGAATTTTTGAATTATTAACTGATATTGAAACAAATTAATTTTTAGATTAAATTGTTTGTATTGAAATTAAATACAATCTTAAATTTTCAGGCTCGGAACTAAGTGAAAGATCGACAATTCACGCTGTGGTTTTTATCTGAACATGATGGGAAGCAACGATCTTTTCAGTTTTCGAAGTTTTTCCTGACATTTATATTGATTTTTGGCATAATTATTTTCTTACTTGCATCCTTTGGATTTTGGCAAGTGCTGAGTCAGGACAGCATATTACAAGAGTTAAATAAACTCAATAAATATAAAGATCGAACAGATGTTTTGTTAAATGAGTTAAATGCTGAAAAACTTGTGATGGAAGAAAATCTTGAAAATTCAATTCGAAGTTTTTTTTCGGATAATGGTGAAGTATTACCAATTAATCCACCTGTAAATGGTATTGTTACAAAAGGGATTGAAAAAAATGGAAAAAAATTAATTCATAGTGGGATTGATATCGCTGCCGAATTTGGTGCAAAAATTATTTCACCATTAGATGGATTTGTAGTGTTTTCAGGTGTAAGTGAAAAATTTGAAAATTTAGTTGTTATTTCTCATACTCATGGTGTTTATTCACTATATGGACATAATAAAGAAAATCTTGTAAACGAAAGAGATTTTGTTAGATCAGGACAGAAAATTGCAACAGTAGGTAAAACTGAAAATTCAGAAGGACCTCATTTGCATTTCGAGATGTGGAAAAATGATGAGATTTTAGATCCAAGAAATTTTATAGAAATATATAAGACAAGAGATGTTTCAATCAAATAAACCTAGTAAATCATCAAGCTCAATTTTAAGTGGAGATGTAGAAGTATATGGAGACTTAAAAGTTTCGGGAAGTATGTTGATTTATGGGAAAGTATTTGGTTCTGTCGAATCGAAAGGTTCAATAAGAACTGGAAAAAACTCTTTTGTTAAAGGTGATGTGAAAGCGATTGAAGCCGTAATTAATGGTAATGTTGAAGGCGATGTTGTTGTTAATGAAAAAGTAACTTTAGGACCTCACTCACATTTAATGGGAAATTTAACAGCGGGTATTTTAGTTATTCAAGAAGGTGCCCGGTTTGATGGACTTTGTAATATGGTTAAAAGTCCAGGAAGTAAAACAAAACCACTTGTAAAGCAAAATCAATCAGAAGGATAAAAAACAATTTGAACAAAATGCATGGATGAGGTTTTCTGGTGCAGGAATTCAAATGGTTTTAGTAATGATGATTTGTTGGTGGTTTGGTGAGAGAATAGAATTGAAAGGGTGGGTAAATCCACCGTGGGGCCAACTAATAGGTATTATGTTTGGTGTTTTTGCATCAATTTATCATTTAATTAAATCAGTAAGTAAATTTTGAAACCATTTTTTAAAACATTATTGCTGGAAACTATTATAATTGCAATTGTAGGTTTTTTCCCTTATTTGTCATGGGGAACTGCATATAAATTAGAAATTTTAAGTGCTTTTTTATTAAGCCTTGTTAATGCGATTGTTGGCTATATTTTGGTTATACAATTTCATGGAACTGATAATGCAACTTTTTATAAAAATGTGTATGGCGGAATGTTAGCTCGAATGGCATTTATTTTAGGTTTTTCATTATATATGACTCAAACAGAAATTTTACAAACTATACCATTTTTTATGGCATTAATGATTTTTTATGTCATACATCAATGGACAGAAATTTCAAGTTGGTTAAAAGTATTACCCGGAAGAAAGGTGCAAGTTAGTTGATTAATAAAATTAGCTCATTATTTTTTATAATTATTTTTTCTTGTTTTGCAATTAGTTTCGCACAAGAGCATCATGGATTATATAATAATGATTCAAATCATAATGAATCATCACATTCAGCACCTGGTGATTATCATTCAAACCAACATGGAGAAGAGCAACATCATGATGCAGGTGTTACTGGTAAAGTTATTATGCATCATATTCAGGATGGAAAAGTATTTGAAATATTTAATCCATTACACCCCACCCACCCAATTGAAATAAAATTAACAACAACTTGGAATGATATTAGTCCTACTCTTGGTAAGTATTTTGGATGGGTGTTATCTGGAGCTGGATATGCTGAAGAGCCAGATCAACTTATTTTTACAAAACAAACAATAATGATGTTTTTAGCTTCATTGATAATTGTTTTATTATTTATTTTTGGTTATCGAAAGGATAAAAAAGTACAATCAGGAATAGGTAATTTATTAGAAATTTTTGTTATTTTCATTAGAGATGAGGTTGTTTATCCTAATATGGGTGAAAAGCAGGGGCGTAGATTTTTACCACTGATATTAACTTTTTTCTTTTTTATTGTATTATTGAATTTGATGGGTTTAGTGCCAGGAAGTGCGACAGCAACAGCTTCATTTAGTGTTACTGTCGGTTTAGCACTGATTACCTTCTTTACATATATTCTCTTTGGAAATAAAGATTTTTGGAAACATATATTTGCAACACCAGGAGTACCGTTATGGTTATTGCCGATTATGATTCCAGTTGAAATTATTGGATTAATTACAAAGCCTTTTGCGCTTTCAGTTAGATTATTGGCAAATATGAATGCAGGACATATTATTATCCTTGCATTTTTAGGAATAATAATAAATATGAAAAGTTATGGTGCCGCTTTAGGTGCAGTACCAATGGCAATAGCAATAAATATGCTTGAATTATTTGTTGCATTTTTACAGGCTTACATTTTTTCTTTACTGTCATCAATATTTATTGGGATGGCAGTAGTTGAACATGAACATCACTAAATAACAATAGGAGTTAATAACAATGGATGCAATAGGATACGCATATCTTGCAGCAGGTTTAGGTGCTGGCTTAGTTACAATTGGAGCTGGTTACGGAATTGGTAAAATTACGGCTGCTGCTGCTGAAGCAACAGGAAGACAGCCTGAAGCTGCTGGCGATATAAGAACAACGGCATTGATCATGTCTGCATTGATCGAAGGTGTTGCTTTATTTGCTGCAGCAACATGTTTCTTATTACAAGGTAAATAATTAGACCTGGAGTAATAACATGTTAGAAGTACATGGAGGACTGCTCGCGTGGACAGTAATAACATTTCTAATTCTTTTAGTTGTACTTAAAAAAGTTGCATGGGGTCCAATTATTTCTGCTCTTGAATCAAGAGAGAAAGAAATAAAAGATGCTTTAAATGTAGCTGATAAGGCAAAAGAAAATGCTGAAAAAGCACAAAAGGATTATGAAGAAGTTGTTGCTAAAGCGCAAGCTGAAGGGCAAGAAATTGTTGCTGAAAGTCGAAAAGTTGGGGCTAAACTAAAAGCTGAAATCGAAGAATCTGCAAGAAAAAGTGCTGAAGATATTGCTGAAAAAGCAAAAGAGCAAATTGTTGCAGAGAAAGAAAAGGCACTTAGTGAAATCCATGCTATCGCTGTTGAATTAACAATGAAAACTGCTGAAAAAGTAGTAAAGCGTAATTTAACAACCGATGATAATAAAAAATTCATTGATGATACTTTGAATCAACTTGGACAAGCTTAATGGCAATTAGCCGAAATGCAAATCGCTTTGCACAAGCACTTTATTCTGTAGCTGAAAAGAAGAATAATGTATTTGATGTAAAATCATCTATAGAACAATTGATGAAACTATATAGGAAAAATCCAGAATTTCGATTTATCTTATTATCGAAAAGAATTAATAAAAATCAAAAAATAAAGATTTTAAAAGATTCACTTTTAAATAAGGTAAATGCAATAACATTAGAGTTAATAGAAATTTTATTGGTTAATGATTGTATAAAAGAATTGCCGTCAATTAACAGTCGGTTTCAATTGTTCGTTTCAGAAAAAATGAAAACAGCTCAAGTATCTGTGATCGTTTCAGATGAATTAAATGATGAACAAAAGAGTAATTTGCAGCAGTCAATTGAGGCAAAATTAAATAAAAAAATAGATATTCAATTGGATGTAGATCCTAAAATAATTGGTGGTATGGTTCTTAGAATCGATAACACTATCATTGATGGGTCCATCAAGAGACAGTTGGAAAAAATCCGTGAACACTTAGTTCTTAATTAGAACTGATTTGGAGATTTAATGGAAGTAACTACAGACGAAATAACTTCGTTACTGAAGCAACAACTTGAGGCATATCAGCCAAATTTAGATGTTGCAGAAGTTGGTGAAGTTATTATGGTTGGTGATGGTGTGGCAAGAGTAAGTGGGCTTGAAAATGTAATGAGCTCAGAACTTGTTGAATTACCAAATGATGTATTTGGAATGGCTTTGAATCTTGAGGAAGACAATGTTGGTTTGGTGTTGTTTGGTGATTCAAGAAAAATCCGTGAAGGTGATATTGCAAAACGAACAGGTAGAATTGTTGAAGTTCCAGTAGGAAAAGAAATGCTTGGTCGTGTTGTTGATCCTTTGGGGCAACCTTTGGATGGAAAAGGTGCAATTAAAGCTGAAAAAACATTACCAATTGAACGAAAAGCACTTGGTGTAATGCAACGACAACCTGTAAACCAACCTTTACAAACAGGAATTAAAGCAGTTGATAGTATGATTCCAATTGGACGAGGACAGCGAGAGCTTATTATTGGTGATAGACAAACAGGAAAAACAGCTGTTGCTATTGATGCAATTATTAACCAAAAATATACACATGAAACAGATGAACCTGTATATTGTATTTATGTTGCAATTGGACAGAAAGCTTCTACCATTGCAAGTTTAGTTGCAGAATTAGAAGAAAATGGTGCAATGGAATATACAACAGTTGTTACTTCTAATGCATCAGATGCTGCTCCTTTACAATTTATTGCACCATATAGTGGAACTGCTATGGGTGAATATTTTAGAGATAGTGGTGGACATGCATTAATTGTCTATGATGATTTATCTAAACAAGCTGTTGCATATCGTCAAATGTCATTGATTTTAAGAAGACCTCCAGGGCGTGAAGCATTTCCAGGTGATGTATTCTATTTACATAGTCGTTTATTGGAGAGATCTTCTCGATTATCCGATGATTTAGGTGGTGGTTCTCTTACTGCATTACCCATTATCGAAACACAAGAAGGTGATGTATCCGCATATATTCCTACAAATGTAATTTCAATTACTGATGGACAAATTTATTTAGAAACAAATTTATTTAATTCAGGTATTCGACCTGCGATTGATGTTGGATTATCTGTTTCTCGTGTGGGTGGATCTGCTCAAATTAAAGCAATGAAAAAAGTTGCAGGTACACTTCGACTTGATCTTGCTCAATTTCGTGAATTAGAAGCATTTGCTAAGTTTGGGTCTGATTTGGATAAATCTACTCTAGCTCAATTAACGCGTGGTCAACGAATGGTTGAAATATTAAAACAAGGCCAATATGTACCAATGCGTGTAGAAGAACAAGTTGTAATTATTTTTGCAGCGAGTAAGGGTGTTCTTGATGATATTGAACTTCCTTTAATTAGAAAGTTTGAAGTGGAGTTAATGGAATCATTGAAAGCGACAAATGATACTATATTGAAAGAAATTTTTGAAAAAGGTTCAATTAGTGATGAACTTAATAAAAAATTATTAGAAGCGATGATTAACTTTAAAAAAGGATTCGTGGCATAAAACATGGCAAACCTGAAGGACATACGGGATAGAATAAAATCCATTAAAAGTATCCAGCAGGTTACTGGGGCAATGAAGATGGTTGCAGCTGCTAAAATGCGAAAAGCACAGCAACGAATGGAGCAAGCAAGACCATATTCAGGTAGATTAAAGGATTTAATTAAGGATTTAATTCCTGATGTTGATCGTAATTTATTACCATTGTTAGACACTCGAGAAAAATCAAGATATACCTTTGTCGTAATTACATCAGACCGTGGCTTGGCTGGATCATTTAATACAAATGTTCTAAAAAAAGCACAAAGAGAAATTGATGAAATAGGAAAAGATAATGTTGATTTAATTTGCATAGGAAAAAAGTCAAGAGACCATTTTAAAAGAAGAGATTATAATATCATTTATGAATATTTAGAATTTTGGAATGAACTTGAATTTAATCATGCAATTGAATTTGGGAAAAATATTATTGAACAATTTACATCAGGCACTTCTGACCATGTACAAGTTGTTTATAATGAATTTGTAAGTGTCGCTACTCAAACAGTAATTTCTGAACAATTACTTCCTCTAGAATATGAGCAAGAAGAACAAAAGGCTTTAGATAAACTTTTTGAACCATCGAAAGAGGAAATAGTACTAAATATGATTCCTAGACATTTAAATGTGCAAGTATGGAAATACTTATTGGAGTCCTATGCAAGTGAACAAGCAGCACGAATGCTCGCAATGGAAAATGCGACAACGAATGCAAATGATATGATTCGTGATTTAAAATTAAAATTTAATAAAGCTCGACAAACTGCAATTACAATGGAAATATTGGATATTGTTGGTGGTGCCGAGGCATTGAAATAAGAGAGGATATACATGTCAGCTAACGGTAAAATATCACAAATAATGGGTGCGGTAGTCGATGTCGCTTTTGAAGACGGAAACTTGCCTAAAATTCTTAATGCACTTGAAGTTGAGAGAGAAGAAGGTAAGCTTGTATTAGAAGTTGCTCAACATTTAGGTGATAGTATGGTAAGAGCAATTGCAATGGATTCGACTGATGGATTAATGAGAGGTGTATCTGTTAAAGATTCTGGAAATCCGATTACAGTTCCTGTTGGTCAAGAAACTTTAGGGCGATTATTTGATGTATTGGGAAATACAATTGATCAAAAAGGTGATGTTCAAACAAAGGGGAAATCACCGATTCATAGATCAGCTCCTCCACATGAAGAATTAGCTACTTCAAAAGAAGTTTTAGTTACTGGAATTAAAGTTGTTGATTTAATTGAACCCTATACAAAAGGTGGTAAAACAGGTTTATTTGGTGGTGCTGGTGTAGGTAAAACAGTACTTATTCAAGAACTTATTAGAAATATTGCAACAGAGCATGGTGGTTATTCTGTATTTGCTGGTGTAGGTGAAAGAACCCGTGAAGGAAATGATCTTTATAACGAAATGACAGAGTCTGGTGTAATTGATAAAACTACAATGGTATTTGGCCAGATGAACGAACCTCCAGGTGCTCGATTAAGAGTTGCATTAACTGGTCTTACAATGGCAGAATATTTTAGAGACCAAGAAGGTAAAGATGTATTATTATTTGTAGATAATATTTTCCGATTTACTCAAGCAGGTTCTGAAGTATCCGCATTACTTGGAAGAATGCCTTCTGCTGTAGGTTATCAGCCAACACTTTCTACGGAAATGGGTGATTTACAAGAAAGAATTACTTCAACTCATAATGGTTCAATTACATCGGTACAAGCTGTATATGTTCCGGCTGATGATTTAACCGATCCTGCTCCTGCTACTACATTTGCTCACT
Organism: uncultured bacterium; assembly: GCA_964529325.1. Taxonomy (GTDB): domain Bacteria; phylum Fidelibacterota; class Marinisomatia; order SCGC-AAA003-L08. The sequence continues at coordinate 12,260 of CAZGWH010000037.1, forward strand.
TGGATGCAACTTCCGTATTAGAAAGAAAGATTGCAGAATTAGGTATTTATCCTGCAGTTGATCCTCTGGCATCTACTTCACGAATTTTAGATCCTCGTGTTATTGGTGACCGTCATTATAATGTTGCAAGACAAACACAATCTGTTCTTCAAAAATATAAAGACTTACAAGATATTATTGCTATTTTGGGAATGGATGAATTATCTGATGAAGATAAATTGACAGTATCAAGGGCTAGAAAAATGCAGAAATTTATGTCACAACCATTTTTTGTTGCTGAACAATTTACGGGTAAAAAAGGCCGATATGTTTCAATGGAAGATACTGTTTCTGGATTTGAAGCAATTCTTAATGGTGAAGTTGATGAACTAAATGAAAATGCATTTGCTTATGTTGGTTCAATTGATGAAGCTATTGAAAATAGTAATAAATAAGGGATCTTAAATGTCCAACGATTTTACTATTGAAATTATCACACCAACAACCCAAATGGATTTAGGCTCAGTAAATTATTTACGCTTACCTGGAATTCATGGCTTATTTGGTGTAATGAAAAATCACACTGCCTCATTAGTCTCATTAGGGATTGGTGAAATTAAAATTGAAAAATCAGATTCAACTGAATATTGGGCAACCAGTGGTGGTGTTTTAGATTTCAATAATAATAAAGCTCAATTACTTTTAGAAACTGTGGAACAGTCAAGTGATATAGATATTGAAAGAGCAGAACAATCTCAGGAACGTGCAAAAAAGAGATTGAATGATGTTAAGAAAGATAGAGCTCGTTCTGAAATGGCACTTGCAAAAGCTATCAATAGATTAAATGTAGGAAATAGAAGTTAATTTATTCTAAACGATATAAAAAATATTTTATATTATCGTAATAGGAAACAAATTTATAAAGGTTTTATCATGAAGAAGTTAATCGTAATTACAATATTATCATCATTAATTATTGTTGGGTGTGGAAAAAAACCACAACCATCACCAGAGGAAGTTATTCCTGAAATTCCAGAGCCAATTGCAACAGTCGAAGTAGTAGAAACTCCTCAGGAAGATCTATCAGATGTTGTTATTGAAGTAAATGATGGGAATGCTGAAGTTGTAGAGGTTGATCCTGGTGGAAATGGGGAAGCAACTGAAAATGGGAAACCTGCTGACGAACCATCTGAAGTAGTTGAACCTGAAACGGAAGAGATTGTTGTAGAGACACAGGTTGTTGTAGATCCTGTACAAGATTTAGATGAAATTGTTCCTGATAGTACATGGACAGAATATATGATTAAACCAGGTCAAACACTATCATTAATTGCGTATGAAGAATTTGGTAATCCAAATGAATGGAGAACTATATACGGTTGGAATAAGGAAAAAATTGGTGATGATCCAAACATGATTCATCCATATCATTATCTTGATTTACTAAAACCAAGTGAAAATGCAGTGGAATTTGAGTCAGACTATTATATTCATAAGGTTACAAGAGGTGAATCTTTATGGACAATATCAAAAAAAGAATACGGTGATCAATATGCATGGGTTGTATTATTTTGGGATAATGAAGCGGTATTACAGGGAAATGATGGCGTACTTAGACCTGGTATGGAATTAAAAGTTAGAACTGAACTTTGGCCTGAATTTTAATAGATAGACATAATATATATTTTAAAAAAAAGGAGTGATAATTCACTCCTTTTTTTGTACCTAAATTTATTTACAAAACACTTTTATTCGTTTTGGAATAACTTTAACATCAATGGGTGTTGAGCCTGCAAGTTCACCATCAATATTTAATAACTCATCTTCCTGTGGAATTAAAGAAAAACTTGATGCTGTATAATATTCAACAAGTGGATTATAAATATGTGTACCATTAAATAAATTTGGTAACATTGAAAGGATTTTAAATCTACTTGACTTATTTTTCACAACTATAATATCCATTAATCCATCATTTAATTTTGCTTTAGGTGCCATTTTCATTCCTTTACCCGTATGAATTGTATTACACGCAATAATGAAAGCAAAATCATCTGAAATTCGTTTTTCTCCGATAATTAATGCGGCTGGTCTTGGTTTAATTGATAATACTTCTAATACACTTAAAATGGTATATCGACTTGTACCCATCCAGCGATGAATTTCAGCTTTATTTGCAACATCAGTAACAAGGCCCCAGCCAATAATATTTATTGCATATTTTGTTACATGATTAATTTTAACTTCAGCAATATCAACTTTCATTGTATTGCCATTAATTATAGCTTTTACGGCATTAATTGGGTCAACGAGGTCTAAATCATGCATAAATGAATTCCCTGACCCTCCTGGAATTAATCCCAATGGAAGATCAAAGTTATCGTTACGAAACATTAGGCCATTCGTAATTTCATGTAAAGTACCATCACCACCAATGGATAAAATTCCATCATACCCATTAAAGTCAAGTTGCTCTGCAAGGTCTTTACCGTGCCCAGCAAACATTGTTTCTATAATTGTTAAATCAATATTAGCGTTATCAAAAAGGGGTTTTACTTTTTTAAGTATTTTGGGACCCTTTTTCATTCCACCATGTGGATTGACTGTTAAATAAAACTTCATAATTACCTATTAATTTAGTAGCCTAATTTAATTTAGGTTTAATATTAAATTGATAATATAAAATTTACCATACTAATTATATCTGTAACATTTACAGAATCATCCATATTATAATCTGCAGACCATTCTTCACACGGTTCAACTTCAGTATCAATTCCTAAAATAATATTTACAGAACGAAGAATATCTAAAATATTAATTGTTCCATCAGAATTTAAATCACCCTTTATCCATTCTGAACACGGCTCAATTTCACCTGAGATTTCTAAGGTTACAACAATATCTATAAGTTGATTATTATAATCATTTGTAGTTAACCAGAATAAACTTGAATATTCTCCAATAGGTAAATTATTTGAATTTGCGGTAAATATAAGCTCCATATCATTACCTCCTGTAATATTGCCAGAAGTTGTATTTACAGAAAGCCATGATGGAAATTGATATAACCAAGTACTTGAATTATTTTCAATTAATAAATTTTCTTCAGCATTTTGATATACAGCAATTAATACCGCATCAGTTGCATCATTATTTTGTATTCCAATCGTAGGGGAAAATGGACCACTTATATCAGAATAGTTTAATTCAATTTTTCCATCAGGATATAATACAAATTGAAAATTTACAGTACTATTAGGGTAATCAGTTGTTACCCAATGAATTACATCATTAAACCAAACCACAAATCTTTCAGGGGAAGAATGGTATAAAACTTCACCTGCACAGGTTGAATTACAACCGTTATTTATAGGGTTTAAATCATCCCAAAATCCAAGGATTGCATTTTGGGGAGCATCATTTGAAGGGAGTCCTGAATTATCCCATGCATCACTATCATTTTCAAAACCAATCCATCCATTTGGGTTCACGATTATGGATGAATAGATTTCATCGTAAAACTTAAAATCAAATCCAATAGGTATATTTGAAACGCCTTGGTCATTATGTTGAAAAGTTACTGTATTTCCAATATTATTTATATCAACCCAATTATTAGTTTCATGTTCACTACTTGATTCATTCCAGGAATACCCATCATTATTTAAATTAAATGATAAATCTACACTTCCTGCATTTCCAATATAAAAATATTGGTCCTGAGTTGATTCTAATTCAACAACAAAATTTAATTCTGTATCACTCACAACAAGGTTTGGTGTATTTAGTAAATTTCGAACACTTTTGTTTGCATTTAATCTACCATAACCTGTCTCAAGGTCATATCCTATTGAGCCAATATCATCGGCCTGCACTTGCATTATTGTTCTCACATCATATGCATTTACACCTGGTGAGACACTATATATTAATCCTGCTACACCAGCCGCGTGTGGGCAAGCGGAAGATGTTCCATTAAATTGCGTGGTATATCCACCACCATTTGTAGTTGCTGGTATTTTAACACCAGGTGCAACTATATCAATCCCTTCTCCGTAATTACTTCCCCAATAATTTTCTCCATCACATGAACTAAAATCTTTTCTTTCATTACAAGGTGACATTGCACCAATTGCAACACAATTATCATATCTTGCAGGATAGCTTAATGATCCAAAGTCATCATTCCCTGTGGCCGCAATTACAGTAGTTCCATTACTTGTTGCATAATCTACAGCACTATCAAAATAACTAACATACATTCCACCTCCTAAACTCATACTTATTACATGAGCACCTGAATCTGTTGCCCATGTTACTGCTTCAGCAATTCCAGAATCATCACCACTTCCATCACTTCCTAAAACTTTTACTGGCATAAGTTGACATTCCCAACAAATCCCAGCAATTCCAATATTATTATTTCCTTCTGCACCTGCAATTCCAGCACATGAAGTACCATGACCTTGGTCATCACTTGCATTTGTATCATTATTAATAAAATCATAACCTGGGATTACTCTATCTTCATAATCAGGGTGATCTAAATCAATTCCTGTATCTAAAATAGCAATTATCACACCATTTGAACCTGTGGTAAAATCCCATGCTTCATCTGTATCCATGTCTGCATCTGCAATTCCATTTGTAACTTGCCCATAATTATCATGGTCCCATTGGGTTGAATAATTTGGATCATTTGGAGTAATAAACATTTTATTTTTATAGCTCAATTCTACTTTTTCGATATGAGATATTGATTCAAATAATTTGATAATCTCATAAGTTATAAGTTGGTCCTTTAATTTTAATTTATAATATTGATGTAATTCAAAATCATAATGATGTTGAGTTTTCGCAGTAGGGAATAATGGGGAAAATGATTGAATTTGAGGAAATTGACCAACTACTTTTAATTTATCCCATTCTAATGGATTTTCAATACCCAGTTTAGGTGAGAAGTAATTATTAAATTTTAAGATAATTGTTTTTCCTTCGATTACTGAATTATCGTATTCAATCCAATCGAATGAAAAAGCAAAAGTGAAACAAATTAGAAAAATTATTTTTTTCATGTGTAAAATCCCTCGTTATTTTCAACCTTAATTTTAAACAATTTTAGCTTAGAAATGTTTAATTATTCGTATCAATTCGTAATTAAAAAATTATTCTTTACTAATATTTAATTCTTTGATTTTACGAGAGAGATTTGGTTGGTGGATTCCAATTTGGTGTGCAGTTTTTGTTAAGCTCCAATTATTTTTTTTAAGGTGGTAAATTAAATATTCTTTTTCAAATATATTTTTAGCTTTGGATATATTATTTACTTCAAAATATTTATTTAAATGATTTTGTTTTTCTGCTACATTATGTAAGTGGGGTTCTATTTCTAATTCAGAAATTGTATTATTTAAATTTAATAAGTAGATTCGCTCAATTAAGTTTCGTAATTCTCGTATATTTCCTGGAAAGGTATAAGATTTCAAAATTGCGATTCCTGTATTTGAAATCGATTTTAATGGTAAATTTAATTCAATAGAAATTTTATTTAAAAAATATAATATAAGTTTTTCTATGTCACCTGTTCTTTCTCGTAATGGAGGTATATTCATAGGAATTACATTTAGGCGATAATAGAGATCTTCCCTAAACTCACCATTGTTTACCATTTTAGATAAATTTTTATGAGTTGCAACAATGATTCGAACATCTATTTTTAAAGTATCAATTCCGCCTAATCTTTCAAATGTACCATCTTCAATTACTCTTAACAGTTTTGCTTGAGTGGAAAGATTCATATCTCCAATTTCATCTAAAAATAAGGTGCTATTATTGGCAGATTCTATTTTACCTTTTTGTTGTTTGTTTGCTCCTGTAAATGCACCTTTTTCATAACCAAAAAGCTCACTTTCAACTAAATTATCAGGAATTGCTGCGGAATTAAAAGCAATAAAATTATTTTTATGTCGAGTGCTTTTTTGATGAATTCGACGAGCTACGAGCTCTTTTCCTGTCCCTGTTTCACCTTGAATTAATATTTTTGCATTTGTAGGTGCAATTCGGTCTATTAATTTTAATATATTTTGAAATTGAATTGAATTTCCAATCATTTGATATTTATCAATTTCATCTTGAGAGTAATTATTTAACTTAGATACTAATTTATTTTTTTCTGAGATATTTTTAAATATTGTTTCAATGCGTGCAATTGATAATGGTTTTTCAATAAAATCATACGCACCTATTTTAATAGCCTTAACTGCAATATCAATTCCTACATACCCAGAAATCATTAAAATGTCAACATTATTTTGAACTTCGTTTATTTGTTTAAAAGTTTCAATACCATCTATTCCGGGTAAGTTTACATCCAAAAAAATAATATCAAATTGCTCTTTATTACATTTTTTTAAACCAATTTCTCCGCTCAATGCTATTTGAACTTCACACCCCCAATCGGATAAAATATCTTTTAATGTTAAACAGATATTTTTTTCATCATCAATTATTAATATGTTTAAATTTCCTATCATTTCTCACCTTTAAAAAATATATGAAAACTTGTTCCTTCACCAATTTTACTATCAATACTAATTTGGGCATTATGTTGATTTATTATTTGTTTGGTTATTGCCAACCCAAGACCTGTCCCTCGTTTTTTTAATGTAAAGTAAGGTTCAAAAATAGATTCTTGGTATTTGAAATCAATTCCTATTCCATCATCAATTATACTTAAATTTGTTCCCTCAGATGTCTTTATAATCTTTATATCAATATTTTTTGCCTCTGCTTCAATTGCATTTTTTAAAAGATTTGTAAATACTTGTCTCATTTGTAACGAATCTAACTTTAGATTTTCTATCTGTTTAGAAGCAATTATTTTAATATTTAATTGTTCATGGTAGCCATTGCATATTTCGGAAATAAGATCAATAATATCAGTAGATTTAAAATTTGAATGGGGTAAACGAGCAAATTGAGAAAACTCGGTTGCTAATTTATTCAAGTTAAAAATTTCATCTTTTATTACAGAATAAGATGGTATGAAAATATTTAATATCTTATTTGGTTTATCATCAAATTTATTTTTCATTCTGTCTAAAGTAAGTTGAATTGGGGTTAATGGGTTTTTTATTTCATGAGCAAGCGCTTTTGCCATTTCTTTCCATAATAGTTCTTTTTCTGCTTCTATTAATTTTATTTTACTTAATTCTAATTTTGAAACCATCTGATTAAAAGATTTAATTAGTGGTTGAATTGGGGAGAGAGAGTATGATTTTAAAATAAAATTTGTTTCACCTGTAGCTAACCGACTCGTTGCATTCATTAACTCATTTAGAGGTTGAGTAATCATTGTTATTACAAAAAATGAAAAGCCTCCAAACAAGAATACAATAAAAAATAAAATATACCCTGAATACCGTTCTATATCTCTTTTAAAAAAAGTTATTGCAAGCTCTCTTTGTTTTTCAATATCTAATATTTTTCTACCATCATCTTGTAATTTTTTAGTAATTGAGTCGGGTAAAATAGATGTATATTTTAAAATATAATTTCTTAATTCTATTGAATTATTTAATTTTAATAGTTTGTTATCTAATTCATCGACAGAATCAATAATAAATATTCTATATATAATTGATGTAAATAAAATTAATAGAAATGATAATAAAATAAATTGAGTTCGTAGTGATGGTATTTTCATATTATTCAATAAATAATTCTCGTGATAATTCTATTGATAATTTAGGCCGAGTTAAATTCCAATATAATAATAAATCAATTTTTTCTCCCAATTCACCTAGTACAATATATTGAGGTGTTGCAGATAATATTAATGTAAAAGGTTTATTGTTTTGAGGTATCATTGGAATATCAATTTGAAGGTTTGATAAATTTGTTAACATATATTTTGCAGGAGTAATGGTATTAAATTCATTTTTTTTATGTTCATCCAATAGATTTACTTCGAATTTATGCTGTAAATTATCAAATTTTATTTCTCTGATAAATTGTTTTTTTACAATCGGTTTTAAATATGTTTTATAAGGATAAATTTCTAAACTAAAAATAATTTTAACAGGAATGCCAGAGGAAAAAATATAATCTAATTCTTCAGTTGAATAATTTATTAATTGAGTTGAAATGAAAATAGAATTCCCCTCAATAATTATTTGAGGGGAATTAAACTCAGGGTTGACACCTGTAATAGAAGAAATAAATATTGAACTGAATGAAATTATACTCGCAATAACTTGTTTGGCAATTTCATTTATTAAATTCTCCATAATATTTAGGTGGTTATTTTAATTACCAAAAAATAAACCAATCGAATATGTTAAACCATTTGGTGTTTCTGGAGATATCCCTTCAACAATATTATCTGAGTTACTCACTTTCCAGTTTTCTTGAGTACTTAATGTATAAAGATTCCCAACACTTGCATGGATTCCAAACCAAGATTTAATTCGAACCAGCAATCCTGCTGAAGGGTAAAGTGCAAAGAATTTTTTTGTATAACTTGCACTCCAATTATTTCCACTGGATATTTCATCATTTCCCCAATTAAAATTTCCAGAGTTTTGTGAGATTGTAAGAATCGTTTCACCTCCACCAATTAATGTCGAAAAATCTAAAAGAATTTTTTCAGTAAATAATGGAATTTTTTTTGTTATAGTTACACCTCCAAAACCAGATTCAAGTTGAAGTGATCTTGAATAATTTGTTGTGTCTAATGTAATCGATTCTGAAATTAACATTGCAGAACCCTTTCCACCAATAAACCAACCCCCTCCAATTGTCCCCATTCCATATCCACCAAAATGAGTTCCACTTTGTGCATTAATCGAATTAAATCCAAATTGTGAAATATATGAATTAATTCCAGTATAATCAAATTGAGGCATTAAAACCATTGGACCACCGCCTCCAAATCCAACGCTCAGTTTTTTTTCATTTATTGCTAAATCTGGTTTATCAACAGGATTTGGTTTAAAAGTGAAATTAATTTCTTTTTCTTTTCCATCTCTAAAAACCTTAATTAAAACGGAATCTCCAATTTTATAACCTTGTTTAAGATTGACTAAATGGTTCTCATATAGAACTTTAACACCACCAAATTCCATAATAATATCATCAGATAATAATCCTGCAAATTCAGCACTACCCCCATCAACTAAACCCGTAATTTGAACACCATAGCATTCATTATAATGATATTCATATGCTTCCTTGAAATCTAAATCTGAAAGATACACCCCAATTGATGGTGTGTCTTCTCCGTGAACAAAATCATAGCCAAAGTCAAATGTCAATTTCACCTTATCATTAATTTTATCTTCAATCTCTTTTTCAATTTTATCAATATTTTGTTCAATCTCATCTTCATCAACTAATTTATTATTTGCATATATAATTGAATTGGATAGTAACGTTGATATTAATAAAATAATATGTATTTTTTGTTTCATTTTTCTTTCCTTTTATTAAGTTAATAATTCATAATTCATAGAGCAATAAGCAAGCCATTATTTACAGAAATTTATAAGTATCTGTTTTTTTAATAGTTTATAATTTATTAGTGGAATTTAATTATTAATTAATATATCATATTGATATATTACAATATTAAATTGATATAAATTAACTCAAATTCAGGTTTTTTTATTTTATGAGTTTAATCTTTTTTTCACTTATAAAAGTATGAAATACGCATATAAACAAATTGATACAATTTAAAATTAAAAAAACATTTTCAACATATATAAATGGTTAATGTAAATTTACGGGCTTGTCAAGTTGGTGATATTTATATTACCATTTTTTATATTTGATGAGAATATTGACCCGATAGCTCAGCAGGTAGAGCAACGGCCTTTTAAGCCGTGGGTCGAGCGTTCGAGCCGCTCTCGGGTCAC
>CAZGWH010000038.1:0-21541 GCA_964529325.1 uncultured bacterium
TCTGTTTCTTTTTTACTCAAATCCTAAAAAGTACTAATTATTGTGAAGAACCGTATGAAATTAAAAAATAAGATTGAAGGACGAGAATAATTAAATATATTCAAAATTATTTATTATAATAAGGTTTTTGAAATGAATAAACTCTATTATATGATTTTTCAATTGGTATTACATGTAATTGTTTAAGAAATTAATTAGAATTCAATAAATATAAATGAATAAGTATTTGAAAATGATGCTTTAAAACACCGAAATTAATAGGCTAAAATCGAGATAGTTTTTGAAGAATATATCAGCTTTAAATATAAAAAATAAACGCGTATTAATTCGAGTGGACTTTAATGTTCCCTTAGATGAATCTGGGAAAATTATAAGTAACTTTAGAATTCGGTCTGCGATACCTACAATTAAATATTGTTTGACTCAGAATGCCTCCATTGTTTTGATGAGTCATTTAGGTCGACCAAAAGGAAAAAATACACCGAAATTCTCTTTAAAACCTTTGGCTGAAGAATTAGAATCATTGCTAAATACGGAAATATTTTTTTCGGAAGATTGTATAAGTGATGAATCAATTGAATTGTCAAAAGATCTTTTCCCAAAAGAAATTCATTTATTAGAAAACTTGCGATTTTATAATGAAGAAGTAGATAATGATAATGAATTTTCGGCAAAATTAGCAGAGCATGGTGAAGTGTTTATAAATGATGCTTTTGGAACTGCTCATCGTGAACATGCTTCAAATTATGGTATTTTAAATTATTTTGATGATAATGGCTATGGGTTTTTGGTTGATAAAGAATTAAAATATTTTGAGAGAAAATTATCATTTCCAGTTGAACCATATACCGTAATTCTTGGAGGAGCAAAGGTCGTTGGAAAAATAGAGCTCATTGAAAGCCTTATGCAATATGCTGATAATTTTTTAATTGGTGGTGCAATGGCAAACCCATTTTTAAAAATACTCGGAAAAAATGTGGGAGCAGTTAATATTGATGAAGAAAACTTAAATATTGCAAAAATAATTTTAGAAAAAGCGAAGCAAAGAAATATAAATATTGTTTTACCAGTAGATGTGATTGCTTCAAATGAATTATCAGATGAAGCAGATTGGTCGGTTATGACACTTGAAGAATTACCTACTAATTATTATGGATTTGATATTGGACCCGAGTCATGTGCGATTTTTAATGAGTATTTGATTAATTCAAAAACAGTTTTTTGGAATGGCCCTGTCGGAATTGCAGAAATGCCTCAATATTCAATTGGAACTCAATCATTGGCATCAACCTTGAAAACCTTAACGGAAGAAGGTGTAATTACTGTAATTGGTGGTGGAGATACGGCTTCTATTTTAATGGCAAGTGGGCATGATGATAGTTTCTCACATATTTCAACAGGTGGTGGAGCATCAATTCAATTATTAAGTGGACATAAATTACCTGCATTAACAGAAATGGAAGTTTTAAATTTATGAAAAATTACTGCATTGCAAACTGGAAAATGAATCAATCGATTGATAATTGTAATGAATTTGGGAATTATATGAATGAAAATTTTAAATATAATTTTTCTGAAATGATAATTTGTCCATCATATATTCATCTTAATTTAATGAATGAATTATTTACTAATTCGAAAATAAAAATTGGATCACAAAATATTTCTGAATATGCAAATGGTGCATTTACGGGTGAGATTTCCCCTGAAATGTTAATTGACTTAAATATAAATTGGTCAATTTTAGGACATTCAGAGAGAAGGCAAATATTTAATGAATCTGATAAAGTTGTCAATGCTAAACTCACTAATTTAGTAAAAAATAGAATTAATCCAATTCTTTGTATTGGTGAAACATTGGAAAATAGACAGTCTGGAGATACAAATTCAATATTAAAAATGCAATTAGAAAAAGCGTTAAATTCTATCGATTTTTCTGATGTAAATTTACTTATTGCGTATGAACCTGTTTGGGCAATTGGAACGGGTGTTCCTGCTGAATTAAATATAATTTCAGAGACACATGATGAGATAAGAAAATTGTTAACACAATTTTTTTCTAATGATTGTTTTATACCATTATTATATGGTGGAAGTGTAAATCCTGAAAATTGTAATGATATTTTAAATATTGAAAATGTGAATGGTTTTTTAATAGGTGGTGCTTCATTAAATCCACAAAAGTTTTTAAATGTATATAAACAAATGAATAAAATAGGAGTTAAATCTTTATGATTTATTATTTAATAGTAACAATTATGGTTGTTATTTCGTTAATATTAGTTGGTGTTATACTGTTACAACAAAGTAAAAGTGGTGGTATGGGAACAGCAATGGGACAGTCTGCAATGAGTGCTGCTTTTGGTGGACAAGGAGCAGATAAATTATTAACTAAAATAACTGCAGGGCTTGCAGGAACTTGGATGTTTCTTGCTTTATTAATTAATTTTTTAACACACCCAGATGTTGATTCTTCCATAAGTGTTGAATCAGTTGTGAGCCAAAGAGCAAATCCAACTGAACAGGTCACAAGTGAACCTGTTACATCTAATCCCTCTTTAAATGAAACAACTTCGTTAGATTCTGGAAAGTAAATTTCTGAATCGCTGAAGTGGTGAAATTGGTAAACACGCTGTCTTGAGGGGGCAGTGGGAGAAATCCTTTGCGGGTTCAAGTCCCGCCTTCAGCACTAACTTTGGAGAAAATTATGAAAATAAATAAATTTAAAATATTATTAATTATTTTGTCATTTACATATGCATCTAATATTGACGAATTAAGGTTGCAATATGAAAGTGGTGAATTTCTAATGGCATATAATTCTACAATGGAATTTGTTAATAATAATTCTGAAGATCCTTTGGGGTTTATGTTGGCCTCTGAAATTGCACTTTCATTAGATAGTTTAGGTAAGGCGAATGAATATTTATTAAAAGCGATTGATTTAGATAAAACTAATGAATCATTTCGTAAACAATGGGCAAGTTTAGATTCATTAAGACAGAATTTAAAGGAAGCAAATCGAAAAAATGATAGTGGATTAATTAATGATGCAATAGTTGCTTATGAAGATATTATTGATTCAAATTCAAATTTTGCAATGCCATATCATCGATTAGGCCGAATATATTATTCAGAAAATAATTTTGACGACGCTGTTTATTATTTTAGAAAAGCGGTTGAAGTAAATCCATTCAATGATTCATACCAAAATGATATTACAAATATTGCCAAAAAATTAGCACTTGAAGGTGATAAAATCTTTAAACGAAAAAATTATGAATCTGCTGTAGAGAAATATATTCAATCTACAAAAATTGACCCTACTTATACTGAGGCTTTTTATAGAGTAGGGAAAGCATATTATAAAATTGGAGATTTTGAATTATCTAAAATAAATTTAGAAAAAGCAATTAAAACGGATGATCGTCATGTTCAAAGTTTAAAATTATTAGGCGATATAGAATCTAAAGAAGGAAATGATGAAAATGCAGTATATTGGTATGAAAAAGCAGTTGAAGCAAATTCAAATTATCATATTGCACATTATGCATTAGGAAAATCATTTTTTCGGTTAGAAAAAAATAAATCTGCATTAATTGCATTAAATAGTGCTGTGATGGTTGATCCTACTTATGCGAAAGCGTATGAATTAATTGGAATTATTCATCAATCAAATGGTGAATTAGATGAATCTATTTCAAATTTTCAATTGGCAGTCGCAAATAATTCTAAAGCATATACTGCCAATTTTAGACTTGCATCGGTACTAAATGAATTAAAAAATTATTCTGAAGCAAAATTGGCTGCAAAAGCATGTATTGATATTAAACGAAAGTATGCAGGTGCATGGTATGAATTGGGAGTTGCTGAGAAGAATTTGGGAAATAAAGCAGCTGCAAAAATAGCATTTAAGGAGGCTTCTAAAGATCGTAAATGGAAAAAAAATGCACAATATGAAATTAAAATGTTAGATAAAGAATCTTAAATTATTTTCAAAAATAAATCGTATGTTAAGGGGCAATTTTTTGTCCCTTTTTTATATAGAATAGGTTATAATGATTAAAGCGGTAATATTTGATTTAGATAATACATTGTTAGATTTTATGACAATGAAGTCGAGTGCTGTAAATGCGGGTGTAAGAGGCATGAAAGAAGCTGGACTTGATGTGGATACAGATGAAACTATTAAGCAAATATTTGATATTTATAATGAAAATGGGTATGAGTATCAGGAAGTGTTTGATGATTTCATAAAACAGAAGATTGGTTATTTAGATTACCGAATTTTAGCGTCTGCAATAATGGCATATCGTAAATCAAAAGAAGCTAATTTAATGTTATATCCCAATGTGAATCGGACTTTATTCATGTTATCTAAAATGGGGTTGAAATTAGGTGTTGTTTCAGATGCTCCAAGCCGTGAAGCATGGTTAAGGTTATGCTATGTCAATTTACATCATATTTTTGATGCTGTTGTAACTTTTGATGTTACAGGTGTACATAAACCTTCACCCGTTCCTTTTTTAAAAGTAACTGAGTTACTTGATATTCCCCCAGAAGAAATGATTATGATAGGTGATTGGCCAGAAAGAGATGTAATTGGTGCAAAAGAAGTTGGGATGATGACTGCATTTGCAAAATATGGTGATACATTTGGTACTGAATATTCGGGTGCGGATTTTGATTTAAATGATATTTATGAATTAATTTCAATTGTAAATAAAATAAATAATCCATGATTTTTGTAGGTAATGATATTGTTGAAGTTAATCGAATTAAAAAATTAATTAATTCCTATAACCAGATATTTTTAGATAAAATATTTACACCTAAAGAACAACAATTTTGTAATCAACGGAAAAACCCTAATATCCATTTTGCAGGTAGATTCGCTGCAAAAGAAGCAATTAAAAAAATATTACTTCAAATTTCAAAAAAACCAATTCCCTTAAATAAAATTGAAATATTAAGAGAAATTGATTCACCCCCATATATTTTTTTAAATAATGAAGAAAATAAAGATATTAAAATTTCAATATCACATACAAATAATTATGCAACTGCTGTTGCAATTATGGAATATAAGTGATTCCAATATTAACAAAATCTCAAGCGTACCAATTAGATAAATCAACCATTGAGGCAGGAATTAGCTCCCAAGAAGAGTTAATGGATAATGCCGGATATTCACTTGCCTGTCATATTTTAGAAAATACGCCTAATCCATTTAATACACATATTTTAGTAATTGTAGGAAAGGGAAATAATGGGGGTGATGGAATTATTACTCATCATTATTTGACCAAATGGGGGTGTAAATCAAAACTAATGTTTATTGATAAAAAAATTAAAAACTCATTACTTCTTGAAAAATATAATATTTGTGAAAAATCTTATTTAACCTATGATTCAACTATAAAATTTACAGATTATGATTTAATTATCGATGGGATTTTTGGGATTGGAATTTCGAGAAAGTTAGATGAGAAGATGACTGAGATTATTAATAAAGTTAATTTATGTGAGAATATTTATTCAATTGATATTCCCTCAGGACTTTTTTGTGATTCAGGAAAAATAAAAGAAAATTCGATGATAGCTCGTCAGACTCATACAATGGGATATCCTAAATTAGGTCAATTTATTAATGATGGTTTGAATACTGTTGGATTTTTACAAATTCATGATATTGGGTTCCCTGAATTTTCACCTATTATTTATTCATTAATTGAAGAAGAAGACATTGAAATAAAAATTAAATTTCCTAATGCTGACTCTCATAAATATTCAAAAGGAAAATTGGTTGTAATTGGTGGTTCTGTAGAATATATAGGAGCTTTGGAGCTCGCCTCAAATGCAGGCTATAGGTCTGGCGCAGGGTATGTTAAGGCTCTTGTTCCATCTGAAATTAAAAATGCAGTTAATAATAAAAATCCTGAATTAATTGTAAATTCTATTTCAAAACAAAATATTGAAAATGCCGTAATATGGGGTGATGCATTTGTAATAGGCCCAGGTTTAAATATTGATAAAAATGATTTTCAACTTATTTTAAATTTTATAAAAAAAAGCGATAAACCAGTTGTTATTGATGCATCAGCTTTAAATTTTATTGGCTCAGAAGTATCGATAAATGATTTTCCATTGCGAACCATTTTTACACCGCATAAGGGTGAATTAACATATTTATCACAAAATATTAACATAAATTTCAATATGCAACCAGTAGAATTTTTAGATGAACTTATCGAAAATTTAGGAAATAGATATTGTTTAATAAAAGGGCAACCTAACTATTTAGTCAATCCTGATGGGACAATTAATTTAATGAATCACGGGACACCTTCATTATCTACAGCAGGAACAGGTGATGTGCTTGCAGGGTTAATTGGTGGGCTTTTATCACAGGGGTATTCTGAACAAAACGCAATGATAGTAGGAACATGGATTCATGCTGAATCAGCGTTAATTTTTGCAGAAAATTTTGGTGCAATTGGAATGATAGCAACAGATTTATTAGAATTTATTCCATCAGCATTTGAGAAATATCTTGTTAACTGATAGAATTCCACAAAAGTTAATTTTTCTTTTCTATGTAATTTTAGTAATTTTAATTTCTACAATTCCATCGTCAATGTTACAAATTGGGAAACTATGGCGTTTTGATAAATATATTCATTTTATAGAATATTTATTTTTAGGTGCATTGCTATTAAATTGTATAAACCCAAAAAAATATTCACCATTTATATTAATATTCACTTTTTTATTTGTTATTATTTTTTCTGGAATAGATGAATTTATTGTTCAAAAATATTTTGGTAAGGGTCGATTCCCTGATTTTATGGATTGGAAAATGGACTCATTTGGTGCAGGAACAGGAATATTAATTCGTTATTTTTTATCAAAAAAAATAAAATGATACGGTCTTTATTCTTAAAAAACTTTGCCCTGTTTAAAGAAACTCAAATTTTATTTGAAAATGGATTAAATATTATTACAGGTGAAACTGGTGCAGGTAAGTCACTTCTATTAAAATCTCTAAAATTTTTAAGTGGCGAACGATTTTCAAAAGATTTTATTAGAAATAAAAAAAATAGATGTGTTCTTGAAGTTGAATATTTTAATGATGAACCAATAATAATTCGTAGAGTATTTCACAGAGATGGAAAATCAAGAACATTTATTAATGATGAACCTGTGTCTATTGAAAAATTACGAGAGGTATCTAATTCATTGCTTGATTATCATGGACAACATGAGAATCAAAAATTATTTAATCCGAATGACCAACTAAAAATATTAGATCAATTTGCAGGAAATCAAAATAAAGTTTTAGAACTTCAGTCAATTTATCAATTATTAAAAAATAACTCTAAATTAATTTTAGAGTTAGAAAAAAAGAAAAGAAATTTTCGTAGAGAACAGGAAATTATTGAATTTCAATTAAATGAAATTAGCGAAATACAATTTAATCCTGAAGATGATATTAATATTACAAAACAAATTAAAAAACTTTCCCATCAGGCGGATATAAAACAAAAATTAGAACATTCAATAAAACTATATAAATATGATGTCTTAGAAAAGATGAATCAAATAAGACGAAATATTGAATTTATTTCAAGTATTGATGATGATTTTAAAACAGTTTTAGAAAGAATTGATAATGTTGTTTTTGAATTAGATGATATTTCAAATGATATTGAAAAACAAGCTATTAATAATATTCCCAATCAAAATGAAATCCAAGAATTAAATGATTCCTTATCTCACCTTGAAATGCTCAAACGAAAATATGGTGGGTCTCTCGAAGCTGTAATTGAATATCAAAATGAAATAATTGAAAAAATACAAAATGATTCAACTGTTAATGAAGATTTAAAATGTGCAAATAAAAACCATGTTGAATTGACAAATAAATATAATAAATTGAATAAGAAAATAACAAAAAACCGGGTATCATCAATCCCAAAATTAATTACATTAATTGAAGAAAATATTTCCAAATTAGGAATGGAAAACACTAGTTTTCATATTGATTTATTAGAATTAAATGAAAAAGAATTTTATTTAAATGGTAATAATAAATGTGAATTTAAAATTTCTTCAAATAAATCTGATGATGCTAAATTATTGAATAAAATTGCATCTGGTGGGGAGATTTCAAGAATTCAATTAGCAATTAAAATGTTGAATATTGATGTAAATTCAAATGAAGCAATTGTATTTGATGAAATAGATACAGGGATTTCAGGACGGATTGCAGAAATGACAGGAAAAGTAATGAAAGAAATTTCTAAATCTCAACAAGTGTTATGTATTACACATTTACCTCAAATTGCTGGACAGAGTGATTTTCATTTTGTACCTCAAAAAATAATTAATAAACATGATGTTGATATAAAAATAAAAAAATTAAATAGCACTGAAAAAATTGAAGAAATTGCTTCATTAATGAGTGGAAATAAAATTACTCAAACTAGTAAAGCGAGAGCAAAAGAAATATTAAAGGTATCAAAAAATGGATAAAATTATAGTTAAAGGTGGTAATCAACTCAATGGTAAAATAAAAATAGGCGGTGCAAAAAATGCAGTGTTGCCTATAATGACCGCATGTATATTGGCACCTGGAAAATATAAATTAACAAATGTACCCGATTTGAAAGATACGCGTACAATGAGTGAGTTATTAAGAAGAATTGGTGCGGAAGTAACTTATTATAATCATTCTTTAATAATTAATACGGAAAATTGTAATACTCCAGAAGCACCCTATGATTTAGTAAAAACGATGAGAGCTTCTTTTTATGTTCTTGGCCCATTATTATCTCGATTCGGTATTTCAAAGGTATCTCTTCCAGGTGGTTGTGCTTGGGGGCCTCGTCCTGTAGATTATCATTTAAAGGCATTTAAAGAATTAGGAGCATCCGTCGAGTTAGATTCTGGATATATCATTGCGAAGGGGAAATTAATTGGTTGTAACATCAATTTTGAAAATGTAAGTGTTGGTGCAACAGGAAATGTATTAATGGGTGCGGTAACAGCAAAAGGGATAACTAAAATAAATAATGCTGCAAGAGAGCCTGAAATTACCTTACTATGTGAGTTTTTAAATTTAATGGGTGCAAAAATTAAAGGTTTAAACTCAAATACTTTAATAATTGAAGGTGTGGATAAATTATCTCCTGTTAAAGAATTTGAAATAGTACCCGATAGAATTGAAGCAGGTACATTCTTAATTGCAACTGCAATATGTGGCGGGGAAATTGAATTAATAGATGCAAACCCTGACCACTTACAAACGGTATTAAATTTATTAGTGAAAACAGGTTCTGAAATAAGTATTAAAGATGGAAATATTATTTTAAAATCCAATGGTAAAATTAAACATGTTGATATGGAAACAGAACCCTTTCCAGGTTTTCCTACAGATTTACAGGCTCAATGGATGGCATTAATGACATTGGCTGATGGCAACTCTTTAATTGTTGATAATGTATATGCCGATCGATTCACACATATTTCGGAGCTTACAAGACTTGGTGCAGTAATTAGTTTAGAAAAAAATAAGGCAACAATAACTGGTACAAAAAAATTAAAGGGTGCAGAAATTATGTCTACAGATATTAGGGCAAGTGCATCACTTATTATTGCAGCATTAGTTGCAAATGGCAAAAGTTCAATTTCAAGAATTTATCATATTGATAGAGGTTATGAGAAAATTGAAGAAAAATTTAGGTCATTAGGTGCAAATATTTGGAGAGAATCTGACAGAAATTTATAGATTTATGCTACGATTTGTTACAAAAATAATTGAAATGATTATTTGTATGAAAAACAAAAATGTAATAAGTTTAACATAAGATAAGAATTTAAATAATCATAATTAAAAAAGGAGAATGTTATGAAATATACAAAAAGTATCGTTATGTGTTTGACAATTGGGTCAATGGTTTTTTCTGCTGCAAAAGTAGATATGGTAAAAGCATTGAGTTCTACAGATTCAGATCATAATGTAACAATGTCAATTGATTCCGATAATCCAGTTTATGGAATTCAGTTTGAAATGAAATATAATACAAATGAGATTGCAGTTGTAAATAATTCATTATCTTCTACTGTAGAAGGTTTTAAATTTGATTATAGAGTGTTTGAAGAAGAAGGTAAAATCAGAGCTTTAATGTTTAGTCTTGAAGGTACTCAATTAACAAATACTAACACAGTGACTGATCTTGTAAATATTGAATTCGAATCTGTAAATGGATTTGATGGAACAAGTAAAGTTGATTTTAATGAATTTATTATTGCAGGTCAACATGGTGAACAACTTGAGTCAAACGCTTCTTCATTTGAAGTTGATTTTAATCAAGTTTTAGTTCCTACAAAGACTGAATTAACTAAGAACTATCCAAATCCATTTAACCCAGTAACGAATATTGATTACTCGATTGCTATTGATGGATATGTTAGTTTAGTTGTTTATAATTTAAATGGTGCAGAAGTAAAAACATTACTAAATCAAAATATGACACCTGGCACATATCAAGTTCAGTGGGATGGTACTAATAATTCTGGTGAAAATGTTGCAAGTGGTCGTTATATTGTAAAAATGAATACTAAAGATTATTCAAGTCAAATTAAAATGACATTATTAAAATAATCATAGTTTAAGTTGATTTTAAAAGCCTCCAACTAGTTGGAGGCTTTTTTTATACACGGAATAAAATAAAAAAATATAAATGAGTAAAAAAGTTGCAATAGTTGGAGCTGGAGAAGTTGGAAGTAATTTAGTCAAGGCATTGACAAAAGATGATTATGAAATTATTGTTGTAGATGTAAATTCACATAAATGTAAGCGAATAACTGAAAAATATGATGTGAGTGCAATTGAAGGGGATGGTGCTTCTCAACGAATATTGCAACAAATTGATATGGAATCAATCGATTATTTTTTTGCCTTAACTCGAATTGATGAAGTAAATTTAGTTGCATCTCGAATGGCAAAAAAAATGGGTGCAAAAAAAATAATTAGTCGATTACGAAATACTGAATATAGTCATAAAGATGCAATTATTACACCCGAGCAATTTGGTATTGATTTTGTAGCATATCCTGAAAAAGCAGCGCAACGCGAAATTGAATTATTAATTAGGCAATCATCAACTGCTGAAGTCGAAGAATTTAAAAATGGAAGAATAACTCTTGCGGGAATTGAAATTACTTCTACAAGTCCACTGATTGGTCGAAGTTTAACAAAAATTGAAGAAGCAAATCCTTATATTCCTCATAAAGTGGTTGTAATTTCAAGAGATGGAAATACATTTATACCACATAAAAATGTAATATATAAAAATAATGATACTGTATTTTTTCTATGTAAATCAGAATACGCAAAAAAAATTCAACAGATGGCGGGGAAACCTGCAATCGATATCAATAGTATAATGATTTTAGGAGCAGGGAAAATTGGACGATTACTTGCAAAATCATTAGAACATGATTATAACGTTAGATTGTTAGAAAAAAATTCTTCAAAAGCATGGGAAGTAAAAGAAAAATTTAAGGATGTTTTAGTACTTGATGAAGATGGTACAAATTTAGAGTTCTTAGAATCCGAAAATGTAAAAGAATTAGATTGTTTTATTGCTGCAACTGAAAATGAACAGACTAATATAGTCTCTGGATTGCTTGCAAAGCATTTAGGAGTAAAACAAGTAATCGTACATATTTCTACTACTGATTATTTACAAGCTGTGAGACATATTGGATTTGATGCTGTTTTAAGTAAAAATATTTCTGCAGTAAATGAAGTTATTCATTTTATGAAGAGTGATATGATTAAGTCTATCACACGATTTGAAGATTTAGATACTGACTGCATGGAAATTAGAGTGAGAGATGATTCAAAATTTATTCGTAAAAAATATAATTTAGATAAAATTCCACAAGATATTGTATTGGGAGCAATTATTAGAGATGATAAAGTGATTGTACCTAATTCTAAAACAAACATACATCCAGAAGATGAATTATTACTATTTACTAAACCTGAAAATTTATCAACAGCTGAACGCTTATTTAGATAAGATAAATGCATAAAAAATCCATTTTATATATTATTGGATTAATTTTAGTTTTCCTTGGATTATCTATGTTGTTTAGTGCATTAGTTGCATGGATTTACTCTGAAAATGATTTATTACCAATATTAAAATCAGCAGGGTTAACAACTTTATGTGGTTTATTTTTTGTATTAATTACAAGAGAATATAAACCTGAAATTGCAGTGAAAGATGGATTTGTAATTGTTACTGTAGGTTGGATATTTATGGCAATCTTTAGTGCTCTTCCTTTTTGGATTTCAGGACAAATACCTACATATACCGATTCATTTTTTGAAGCAATGTCTGGATTAACTACCACAGGTGCAAGTATTTTAGGACACCCTGATATAAATGAAATTGAAAATTTAACCCATGGTATATTGTTTTGGAGAAGTTTTACACATTTTATTGGCGGTATGGGAATTATTGTATTTAGTATTGCGATGTTACCTCTTTTAGGTATGGGTGGAGTTCAGTTATTTAAGGCTGAAGTAGCGGGACCTGCTGCTGATAAATTAACACCACGAGTAAAACAGACAGCTAAATTTCTTTGGAGTATTTATATTGGATTTATTTTAATTTTAACTCTTTTACTTTGGGCTGAAGGGATGACCTTTTTTGATGCAATTTGCCATGCATTTGGCACGATGGCAACAGGAGGTTTCTCTACAAAAAATGCAAGTATTGGTGCATATAATTCTCCTATTATTGAATTCACAATTATTTTATTTATGTTCTTGGCTGCTACTAATTTTACTTTACACTATCGATCAATATTTCATGGAAAATTTTCATATTATAAAGATGCTGAATTTAAATTTTATGTAGGTGTTATTTCAATTTTCACATTAACAATTGGATTAAATATTGCAATAAATCAATTTGGATTTGGATTTGAAGCATTTAGACATGGACTTTTTACTACCGTTTCATTGATTTCTTCGACTGGTTTTGGAACTGAAGATTTTGAATCATGGCCTCATTTATCTCAAACATTGATTTTTTTTCTTTTATTTATTGGTGGATCTGCAGGGTCAACGACAGGTGCATTAAAATTAATTCGAACAATTGTAGTGTTGAAATATTTAAAATTAGAAATGAAAAGAATAATGCACCCCAAAGGAGTTTTTTTATTGACTATTGGAGATAAGACAATTAAAGATAGTGTTGTGAAAAACACCTTGGGATTTTATTTATTTTATATATTTATTTTTGGTATTTGTGCAATTATATTGTCAATTTTAGGATTAGATACAATTACTTCACTGAGTGCAAGTGCTTCATCAATAGGAAATATGGGACCTGGATTAGGTTCAATTGGGCCTGCTGAAAATTGGGGACATTTCCCTCCATTAGCAAAATGGATATGTAGTTTTTGTATGTTATTAGGAAGATTAGAAATATTTACTGTATTAATTTTATTTAATTATTCATTTTGGAAAGAGTAAATTATGGTAACTCATGAAATTTTAGATACTATTTCAATTATAAAAATAGATAGACCAAAACAGCTTAATGCATTAAGTCAGAAT
The DNA here is from genome assembly GCA_964529325.1 of uncultured bacterium. Lineage (GTDB taxonomy): Bacteria > Fidelibacterota > Marinisomatia > SCGC-AAA003-L08. Next base: position 13,643 of record CAZGWH010000038.1, read on the forward strand.
GTAATTAAATTATTAGAGAAATGTTTTGTTGAAGCAATAAAAAACAATGAAGTAAAGGTAATAATATTATCAGGGACAGGCAATAAAGCATTTATTGCAGGTGCAGATATAATTGAAATGAGTAAAATGTTGCCTGACCAAGCAAAAAAATATTCTATGTTAGGTCAAAAACTAACTCAAAAAATAGAAAATTCACCTAAACCTGTAATTGGTGCAATAAATGGTTTTGCATTGGGAGGTGGATGTGAATTTGCAATGGCATGTCATTTTAGATATGCATCTGATAATGCAAAATTTGGACAACCAGAAGTAGGTATTGGATTAATTGCAGGGTTTGGAGGTACACAAAGGTTAAGAAGACTTGTTGGTAAAGGTATGGCAAATGAATTATTATTATCTGGGAAATTGATTGATGCAAATGAAGCATTACGAATTGGACTAATTAATAAAATCGTACCTCAAAGTGAGCTGATGAATGAATGTATTAAAATCGCTAAAAAAATTAAACATAATAGCCCAAAAGCAATTGAATATACAATAAATGCATTAAATGAAGGTGAAGATAATCCAATTTCTTTAGCACTTGAAATTGAAGCCGAATACTTTGAAAAGGTATTTAAAACGGCAGATAGGTCGGAAGGGTTAAATGCTTTTGTTGAAAAGCGAAATCCAACTTTTAAAGGAAATTAAATCTATGTTGATCTAAAAAGTGTCTCTTCTCTATTAAACCACACTTTACAGAATGATAATGCACCAATTGCTATTATTATCTGTGACATAATTACAATGAGTAGTAAATAATTTGACAGCGTTCCAGCTAATAATTCTTTAGTTGCTAAGGTAACATTTAGGATTGGTATAAATGCAGTTGTAAAACTTAATTCTATTCCAGGCATCATTCCTAAATAAACTGGAATTATTAATACAATCATAAATGGATTTGCCAAACTTTGGGCTTCTTTAAATGATTTTGAAAATATTGAAATTGAAAGTAATAACGAACCAACAAATATATTTAATGGAATTAATAATAAGAAAATTAATGCCATATTTTTTAATGTAATCATCTCAAAAATATTATTAAATAATTCTGGTGGTATCATATCTGAATAAAAATGAAGCATTCCTCCCAAACCTAACATCGACACAAATGCAGATAATAACCCCGATAAAATAACGACCCCAAGTTTCCCAATTAGAATTGATTGTCTGTTAGCCGATGAAGACAATAATGTTTCTAAAGTACCTCTTTCTTTTTCTCCAGCTCCTAAATCGATGGCTGGGTACATACTTCCCATATAGCAAAAAATAATAAAGAAATAAGGAAGAAGACCACCAATTGATTTACCAATTTTTTCTTGATTGGTTGCAATGTCTTGTTCTTCAACTTTTATTGGATGAAATAATGTTGGATCAATATTTAAATTTATCATACGCTTTGATGAAATTTGATTTGAAAAGTAATTTATTATTTCAGTAATTTTTTTATTCGCAATATTTAAATCTTCAGTTGATTTAAATAAAATATTTATTAACCCTGTATGTGTTGTGTAAATACTGGTATCAAATTCAGAATCAATTATTATTCCAAGGTCTAAACTATCTAATTGAATTAAATTTTCAATCTCATTATTTTTTAATCCAGTAATAATATTAAAATCAGTTCTTAAATTTAAAGAGTCAAGTATAATATTTCCATTTTGATTATCAATGACTGCAATATTTAAAATCTTATCATTTGCTTTTTTCATTTGATGCATCTGGACTTTAGTTATCAACCCAATAATACCAGGTATAAGAATAATTGGAAGGATTATCATTATAAATAATGTCCTTTTATCCCTAAGTGTATCCATCAATTCTTTTTTAAAAATAATCCAAGCCATTAGTTATTAGCCTCCATTAATTCTAAAAATTCATTTTCAAAATCTTCACTAAATTCAGAAATAAATTGTTGAAATGTATTATTAAATAGCATTTTACCTTTATGGATTATTGCTAAATCTTCAGATAACATTCGTACTTCGCTCATACGGTGAGTTGAAAAAATAACCGTTTTACCTTTTTCCTTGCAAGATTTTATCAGTTCTAAAATATTTTTAGCTGTTAAAATATCTAGGCCAGATGTGGGTTCATCAAAAATAATAACATCAGGATCATGAATAATCGTTCTTACAATTGATACCTTTTGCTTCATTCCTGTAGAGAGAGTGCCAATCCGTCGATTTTTAAATTCATTAATTTCTAATAAATCAAATAGTTCTAATTTATTTTGATATAATTTTTGCTCATCAATTTGATTCAGTCTTGCAAAATAATCAATCATTTCATTTGGCGTTAATCGATCATATAGCCCCGTATTTCCTGTTAAAAACCCAATTTTTTTTCTTACAATTTCAGGAGAATTTAGAACGTCATTATTGCATACTTTAATTTCACCAGAGGTTGGTTTTAATATAGTTGCAATCATTCGGAGTGTTGTTGTTTTTCCTGCTCCATTTGGACCTAATAGTGTGAAAATTTTATTTGGTGAACAAGAAAATGAAATATTATCAACCGCTTTTATTGTTTCTTTATTTAAAAACGGAATAATAGATTTTGTTGGTTTTTTATATTCTTTTGTTACATTAATTAATTTAATCATAATTTTGGAAATTACTGCCTATTAATCGTCAGCACCTGTTTTAGGGAATAAATCATCAAAAATACTTTTAATCTCTCGTGCTAAATAGGGTGGATTCTGTCCAGCTCTATCTGAAACAATTTTATTATATTGTTTATTAAAATCATCTTCTGTTTTAACTTTAGAAAGTATATTTCTTTCTTTATCTCTTAAATTTAAATTCGCTGTCATTATTTACCTTAAATTGAAATTATAATTAAAATACTGTACTAAAATTTAAGAGTTTTAATAGACATCAAATAATTACAAAAAGATTATAAATAATTAATTTGGAAAGAAAATAATCTGTAATAAATTATAGTAGATTTTAATATTTGAATTTTATAATGAAAAAAATATATTTAACAAAAAATACAACTTTTAATGGCCGAATTATTTCATTATTACCGAGTATAACGGATATTATCTGTTCTCTTGGTTTGGTTGATAAAATTGTAGGGATTACATCTAATTGTGATATTGAGAGTTCAAAAAATGAAACCCCTATATGTTTTGAAAATTTAGAAAATGAAAATAAATTAAATATTAATTTAATTAGAGAATTAAAGCCAGATATTATTTTTCTACAAAAACAAGTGTATTTAGGTTCAATTTATTTTTTTAATTCATTAAAGAAAAATGGCGATAACTCTGTTAAATATTTTTTTTATTCACCTCAATTATTAAATGAAATATTATTAGAAATTAAAAATATAGGGGAATTATTAGATTGTTCTGATAGTGTCTCTTGTTTATTGTTAGATATGCGAATTAGAATTAAAACAATTATTGAAGAGAATAATAGGAGGAATTTTACACCAAAGGTATTATTTTTAAATTGTAATAATTCAATAATTGTTGAAGATAAATGGATTTCTGAAATAATTGAAATTGCAGGAGGTATGCCATTGTTTGATAATTCTAATGATATTAATCCAAGAGAATTTTCAACTCAAATATTTAAACAAATTATTGAAAAAGATCCAGATTATGTTTTAATTGGTATTTCGGGATTAAATATTCAACAGTTTGAAGATAAAATGAAATTATTAACTTTAAATCCTGAATGGGAATATTTAAAAGCAGTGCGAAAAAATAAGGTGTATATCGTTGATGTAAACCAATATTTTAATATACCTGGAATTAGTATTCTTAACTCAATTGAGATTATTTCAGAGATTATCCACCCTGAAAAATTTATTTACGAATTTGAAAAAACGGGATGGATTCAATTAATTCAAAATTAATAGATGGAAATTAAATGTTAAAAAATATATGGCTACAATTATCTGGCTTTGGAATTATGTTTGCAATTTTATCTTGGTTGCAGGAAGCCAAATTAATTCCAGATGCAGAGGTCTTAGGTGCTTATAAAGGTGTGATTGCTATTGGAACAGGATTGATGTTATACTTTTTTGTCGCTCGAAATATGGAGTAAATAATTAACCCTTTTTTTAATAAATTAATTTTAATTGTGGATGATGAAGATGATATTAGAGATTTATTATCTTATCATTTAATTAAATGTGGATATAAAGTAATATCAGCTGGAAATGGTATGGATGCATTAAAAATTCTTAACCCATTACCTGATTTGATGGTTGTAGATATTATGATGCCTGAAATGAATGGGCTAGAATTATGTCAACAAATCAGAAATAATTCAATAACTAAAAATATTCCATTTATTTTTCTCTCGGCAAGAGATACTGAAATTGATGAAATTTATGGTCTAAATGCTGGAGCTGATGATTATTTGAAAAAACCAATTAGTTTGAAAATTCTAGAATCTAGAATTCAATCATTGCTACGGCGAACATTAATTAATACAAATGAAATAGAATTTGGTCCACTTAAATTAATTTTAGATGAATTCATTGTGAAAATAAATGAAGTGACTATCAACTTAACTCAGACCGAATTTGATATTGTAAAATTATTAGTTTCAAATCCAAATAAGGTTTATTCACGAGATGAATTAATTAATAGAGTTTTAGGGGCTGATGTTATTGTAACTGAACGAACAATTGATGTCCATATTAGAAATATTAGATCTAAATTTAAAGAATATTCAGATTGTATAAAATCTATGCGTGGACGAGGATATGTATTTAGAGATGATTTCGACAAGTAAACAATTATCAATTCGAATTGGAATTATATCGACAATATTTCTGATAACTATTTCATTTTTTATTAATTATATATTAATAAATTTTACATTTAAATATCAAATTATTATAATTCCATTATTATTTCTTTTTTTCATGATAGTGATATACAATGTAACTCAATATTATATTTCACCATTAAATAAAGTGGTGAGAGTTTTAAAAGAAATAAGAACTTCTTCAAGATATGTAAATTCAAAAATAAATAACCCATATTGGAATGAAATAGAGTTAGAATTAAATAAATTAATAGATAAAATTAATACTGATATTACCCGAATTGAATCACTAGGGAAAACACGGACACAATTTTTAGCAAATGTTTCTCATGAATTAAAAACACCAATTTTTACTTTAAAGGGGTATGTCGAAATACTTTTAGATGGTGCTATTGATGATAAAGATGTAAACAAAGAATTCTTACAAAAAATTAAATCTCAAGCATATCGATTAGAAACTATTTTTACAGATTTAATTGATATTACTCGAATTGAATCTGGGGAATTACAGATGAAATTTGATTGGTTTAATTTTAATGAATTTTTATTCTGGGTAAAAGAAAATTTTGAACATTTAGCAAAAGATAGGGGGTTGAAATTATCAATACCTCAAAAAATTAATTTTGAAGTATTTGCAGATAAAAATAGATTACAAACCGTATTTTCTAATTTAATTACAAATGCAATAAATTATTCTGATCAAGGAATAATTCGTTTATCTGTTAAATCTGAAAATGATAAATTAATGATAAAAGTATTAGATAATGGAATTGGAATTTTTCCTGAAAATCAAAAGAGAATTTTTGAGCGGTTTTATAGAGAAGATCTAAATAGATCCAGAAAAACAGGCGGGAGTGGGCTTGGATTGGCAATTGTGAAACATATATTAGATGCACATCAAACGGATATATTAATCGAAAGTCAAAAGAATATTGGCACGACAATTGGATTTTTATTACCATTCAGAAATCCAATTAAATAAATTTATTTAATATTAATAGTTTCTTAATAATTTCTTAACATTTAAATTTTAATATAGAGTATGAGATTAACAGAAGATTTTATGAAAAATGAGAAATTAATAACATTTCTTAAAATACTAGGTGTGATATTTGCTCTTTATATGTTCCTTGTGGGAATAAAGGGACTATCTACTGGAATTAAACATTTGGGGGGTGATTTTGCAAAAACGGTAATGTCAACCACAAGTAATCCATTCATTGCATTATTTATTGGAATTTTAGCAACTACATTATTTCAAAGTTCCTCCACAACTACATCTTTAATTGTTGGAATGGTGAGCGGAGGTGCTTTAACATTATCAGGTGCAATACCAATGATAATGGGTGCAAATATTGGGACTACTGTAACCAATACAATTGTTTCTATTGGGCATATAAATAGAGGTAATGAATTTAAAAGGGCATTTGCTGCATCCACAGTTCATGACTTTTTTAATATCATGGCGGTATTAATTATTTTTCCTATTGAAATGACATTTGGTATTTTAGAAAAAGCGTCCATGGGGTTAGGAACATTATTATTTGGGAAAGTTAGTACAGCTCAAGTTTTTAATAGCCCTGTAAAAAAGGCTGTTAAATGGGGAGCAAAGCAAATAGAATCTATTAGTTTTGATAATAATACAGCCTTTATTATTTTAAGTGTGGTTATTACTTTTATAATGTTATATTTAATTGTAAAACTTTTACGCAGTTTAGTACTTAAAAAGGTGGAAGTATTCTTTGACCAATACATTTTTAAAACTGCAATGCGAGGATTAATTTTTGGAATGTTATTGACAATATCAGTTCAAAGCTCTTCAATTACAACTTCAATGATTGTGCCTTTAGCAGGTGCAGGAGTATTAACATTGACACAGATTTTCCCTTATACATTGGGGGCAAACATTGGTACTACTGTGACTGCATTATTGGCTTCGTTAACACTAGATGCTACTGCAATGGTTGCTGCCTTCAGCCATTTATTTTTTAATTTATTAGCAATAGGGATTATTTATCCAATTCCTGCGGTCAGAAATATACCAATTAAACTTGCAGAATGGATTTCTGATGTTGTTATAAAAAATAAATTTATACCCATTATATATTTACTCATTTTATTTATTTTTATTCCATTAACCATAATTTCATTAGGAGGAAATTAGATGTTTAAGCAAATTTATGAACTTTTTAACTCAGACAGCCTTTATGAACAGGCTTTACTCGAATGTCATGAAATGTTAGATATTGATGCAACCATGTTTAACGAGTCGGTAAATTCGTTAAGAAAATCAGATACCGCTGAAATCCCAATTGATATTTATAGTATGGATCAAAAAATTAATGCGTTTGAACGAGATATTAGACGAAAAATTATGACACATTTAGCAATTAGTGGTCGAGAAGATTTAGGCTCAGGACTAGTTATGGTAAGTGTTGTTATTGATATTGAACGAATTGGCGATTATACAAAAAATATTTATGATTTGGCTGTGAATTATCCTAAACGATTAGAAGGAGGGATATATGAAAAGCAATTAATCAAAATAGAAGAAAATACTAAACAACTTTTTAATCAATCAGTAGTTTCATTTAAAGAACAAAATATTGAGCTTGGACGAGAATTAATGAAAAATTATAAAACTGAAATTTCTACTCAATGCGATGATATTACAAATTGTTTGATATCAGGAAAAACGAAAGATATTGATCCTGCTCAAAGTGCAACTCTTGCACTTTATGCTCGATATTTAAAACGAATTTCGGCCCATTCAAGAAATTTAATTTCGAGTATTGTAAATCCATTTGAACGAATAGGATATCCTGAATAATAGCTTTTATTATCAGTGTTCAATTTTAAATTATATTACTCCAGAGGAGTAATATATTTGTAATAAATATATTAATAAAAAATAGCTCCATCGGAGCGGGCTATTAGGTCACTCTTACAGAGTTCATATTTGTTTAGTTTAAAGGGTGTTACAAATAGGTCACCTCTCCGAGGTTAATTAAAAATACAAATTACTTATTTTACTATCATTTTTTATCTGCGAAAATCTGCGTCCTTC
>CAZGWH010000039.1:0-21359 GCA_964529325.1 uncultured bacterium
TTCTGTTTATCTACAACCTACATTGAAAAAAGTATCGTTAAGTGTGAAGAACCATCAATATTAATTTTGAGTTGTTTGGCACCAAGGATTAATCTTTCAATATGTTCATTGATAAAACATAAATGACCATTATGAAGCCGAATACCTTCCCAAACTCCATCTCCTAATAAGAAACCACTATCGAAAACAGATATTCGTGCATTTTTACGAGGGACAATAGCACCATTAATGTAAATTTTTATGTGATCGTTACGATTGTCCTTTAAATAGGAATGTGTTCCTTTTGCCAATTTAATTATTCATCTAATATAAATTGAACTAAAAGAACAATATCTATAATATTCACAACTCCATCATTGTTAATGTCTGCTGATTCCTCAATTATTATATCTCCCATTATCATATTCACAATCAATATAATATCAACAACATTTACAACATCATCCAAATTTATATCTCCAATTAAGTAGGGATACCATTCTGCATAGCCCATATCAGGAGCAGCTCCCAAATAATCTGTTAGATCATTAACTCCATCGTTATTTATATCAGCTATTCCTGCATCAATACAAGGACTATAATTTTGTAAAGTGTAATCTTTGTTTTCAATATCAACAAACAGAGGATTTTCAGTTATATTTCCTTCAATTAAATTGACATTATTATCAATATTATCCTCTACAAAATTACTATAATATAAATAAACAGGATTCGACTCTGAACTATAAATCATACCTGTAAAGATGCTATTATAGATATTTAACTCTACTGTCGTATCATAATTGGGATTGAATTCAATATCAATATCATTATTAAAAGTACTGTTTAATATTAAACAATTATCACCATAATAACCATTTGAAAAACCAATATTATTATCATAGAACAAGGTGTTTTCTATTCTCCAATTACCATAACCGTTTACATGAATTCCTTTATTATTACTGATAATTATACAATTTTTAACTTTATGTAATCTGTCTGCATAATCAAAATCAGAATATATTCCATAAATACTATTTTGAATAGTGAACCCATTAATTTCATTACTTACGGCATTACCCCACTCACTCACTAAAATAACAGACTCTGAATCATTTTCATCACCATCAATAATTGTGTTTTCCGGTCCGTTTTGACTTATCAATACTATATCTTTTCCTGCTATTGAAACTGTCTCATAATAATGACCATCTGCAACTAAAATTGTATCCCCACTACTCGATACATTAACAGCAGATTGAATCAATGAAAACGGATTATTATAAGAACCATCTGCAGTAGAGTTATTCCCCAAATAATTAACATGCCACACAGGACCACTGTAATATTCACAACTATTATCATTGACTGTTGCTTCAGGATTGTAATTAAATGCAAGTGAATCGGTACAGCCAAATACTTCACTAAATTGATCAAGCGAAATTTTACCCTGGATATTAATATGATACGTCAATTGGTTATTTTCATTTAGTACAGGCTCACTGAACCAACTATTGACCGTACCATATCCGTTCCAATCTAAATTATTTAAATCAGTTAATACAGTATTTGTATAATCATTAATTTCTGTCCATGCAATATGTTCTTGATTATTAAATTCTAAGGATAATTGTCCATTAATTGAAAATAGCGTATGATTATTTGAAAAAATATAATTCAATTCCGGATTAAATATTTCTGTAGCATCTGTAATTTCATCAACTAATAAATCCAGAGTAATTGGACCGGTATCATCAAAGTATGAACCAACAGTTTCAGGGTTTACAAAACTATCCTGATTGTTTTTAAGGTTATCCATATGAAGTTGATATTGTACATTTAATTCCTCATCATTTTCAATTTGATTCATCAAAATATCAAATGAATCACCATCACCTGATTTGATATAATTTATCATTTCTAATAATAAATCTAATCTATTTTTATACATATAATCAAAAAATGCAAAACCATAAGTGTAAAAACTCCAACTTCCATATTGAGCATTTACTACTTCTCCAAGATTCATTCGATCTGCTTCATTCCAAGCAATATTTTCTACCATAGATAGTCGAGTTTGAATGCCATTTAATCTTGTACTTCCAGCTAAAAATTCTGCTTCACCTTCTTCGAACCAAGTTAACCGTTCATCATCATAAATAGGATGCCCCCACCACATCCCTGGAGAAAGATATCTTCCTTGTAAATAGTGAGTATATTCATGTCTAAATAAATCTTCCAAGGTATATATACTTTCCTGTGGAGTTCGCTCATAGGTAAAAAATGTACCCCAAGACTCAATATAGATTCCACCATTATTTGTACTTAATCCATAAAGAAAATTGTTATATTGATAATCATCAGGACTGCTATAAATAATAGCTATTAATGAATCATCTGCGTTTCCTTGTTCAAGCGGAACATCGTTTAAAGTTACTCTGAAAAATTGAGATTCCACTTCTTTCATTGCCCAATAAAGGGTCTCAATTTTCTCTGATGTTACAGCGGAGCCTGTCTTAAAAATAATTTTTCCATCATCAAATGTGGTTCTATTTGGTAGAAGCCAATCATGTAATTCTTGTATAATTTCCTCTTCATCAATAGGAGTCCCATCAGCAAATTGACAGTCATAAAGGTAGCATAGCATTTCAATAGCTTCTAAGCCTGGCTCTGTCCATTGTCCATAAAGTTCAACTATATCAGTTAAAAATTGAACAGGTGAATCATTATCAACAAATTTTCCAATTCTAGCATTCCACCAAACAGCATTATTTAATAGCCATTCATTATCTGAAGTAATAGTACCAATTAATCCAATTTGGGCAATAGCATTAAAAAGAGAGTCTATTTCACCATAAAAAATTGTTTCTTCAGCCTGGTTTGAAGAATTGTAATGTGCACTATATAATGAGTAATAAACACCATCACCTAACCAATAAATTGAATTACTTATTTCCCAGTTTTGAATATAACTTTCAAAATTACTATAAACGTCATTAAATATATTAGCAGATTTTAAAAGTGAATTTATACTTGTAATCCCTATTCCTTGGTAGGCTCCAAAAGCTTTAATTATTTTCGTTTGGCTATCTGTTCCAAAGCCAAAATTTGGGTTATTGCAAATTGCATCCATACCAGAGATTGTATTATTCATTATTTCAGGTTCTCTTAGAAAATTTAATTCTTCATAATAAAATGCTAAATAAAACCCTGAACGGATGACCTCAACTAATACATCAATCCCTAAATGGTCATCAACCGTATAGGTGTTACCTCTAATTTCAACTGCATCAAATAATGCCTGCATTCTATCGGTATCACTGTAAAATTCAAAAGACCCATCAGAAAACTCGAATAAACCGTCAATTTCCGACCATTCTAAAGTGACTATTAAATCAATTAAGGAATCAAATTCCAGCCCATTTAATTCTGCAAAGGAATAATTTCTTGTATTTTGATTTTGAATGTTATACGTAGGATTTTGAGGATGTGTTTTTGGTCTTAATGTGATTTGATTATTTGAATTAATCGATTTAGAGCAATAATTGTTAGAATAGAATTCTAACCTGCCAAGAGGTGATTGTTCCTTTGAAGGAATTGCTACTAAAACTCCAAGGATAATTGTCAATAATATTTTTTTCATTTTTAACTCCTAATTAATAACTAAGATATGAATAGGATATTTTATAGTATTTTATGTGTAAATAAATATGGACAATATATGGACAGCCTTGATTTAGATTTACAATTTTTTCAGACTAATAAATAAATTTTTATTTCGGGGTAAATTCATTTTATTTCTTATTCGAGCTCTTTGTTTGTTGATGCTATCAATTTCGATATTTAAAAGTACCTAAATTTCTTCCGAGGACACTCCATTTTTTATGAGTCCTGCAATTTGGTTTAAATCACGACTATCAATAGCTATAATTTAATATGAATTACATACTATAATTCAACAATTTTTTATTTTAGGATCAATTTCATCTGAGCTTGAAAGCATTATTGTTTCATCAGTACAAACAAGCACACATCGGTTTTGATCAAATTTAACCATTAAATTTTCCATTAATTTTAGTAAAACTGATTTTAACTCTTCAATTTCTATAGGATTAACCGGATAATTAATAAATGATATTTTAAGCGATTTTTCATTTTGCCCCATACATACTATTGAGCAATCTTCAACAGATGCACTTATAATATTTTTTGCTTTAGCAATTTTTTTCTGTTCATTCTGTAATGCTAAAATAGCTTCATTTTTAGTGAAAGTTTCATTACTATAACCACGGTTTAGTCCAAGTATAAAATATGCTTGAAACGTTGAAATTGATTTATTCAATAACCTGATTTTATTATGATAAAAATCTCTATCCATTAAAATCTAACTCTTTTTTAATACAAGTATATCCCAAATTATTCAAATTATTAACAATATCTTTTTCATATTCCGGTTTTATATCAAAAAACTCACCCCAAACTCCCATACTCCATTCTCCAAATTTATTACTAATTTTCTTTGGAAGTGAATTAAAAGTCAATAATCTACTATCAATAGATTCCATTAATAAACCTTCTTCTGAATTGTATTCGATGAAATTAATCCCATTATTTAAAATGTTTTTTATATTTTCAATCACCTGTTGGCTTACTTTTTTACCATTACAATAATCTTGATACTCTATTTCTAAGTTATTATATGAAATTGCTATTTGTAATAATTCATCAAATTCACCCCATTCTTTTGACTTTTTTATTACCCAATTCCAATTATTACCATATTTATAAGCTAATTCATTTCTATAAACCATATAATTCCACTGTTTTTCTGTAAGAAAAATTAGCGATTCAAGGCTTGAATCAACAGAATAATATAATTTTTTATTTTTATCAACTTTTATTGCATTATTTTTATATTTTTCAGCAAAAATTGGATGAGATGGAGACATCAGGATTCCAGAAATTTCTTCAATATTATTTCTCAGATTGTTATAAATAGGTTTTATTTTTTCCAAGCCTTTCTCAAAACGACCTTCCATTTTCATTTTGACTAATGTCTTCATAATATGTTCTGAGGGTAAAGGTGGAGCATTACCAAATAATTGAACATATTTTTCAGGTAACTCTTTATCCATTATTAATCCATTTTATTTTATTCAATAATTATTTAGTTAAAATCCGAATTTAGTATATTTTTCTTAAGATTTAGATTCCTTTATTATATCTTGAATTCAACTACTAAGTGCACCTCTATCAAAAAGTTATGATGCATAGAACACAATGTTATTCTATTTTCTTCACTGTCAGAATCACCTGCTTAATGCCATAATATATGAACAACCTCTAAAGTAAGCAAAGTATTACCTACTTTTATATCATTTATACCAACAGGTAATAATATATCACTATGCATTGTTTCAGGAGAATGAGCGTCAAGAATTGTTAATGTAATTCTAAAAATTTCTTTAGGATTATTTTTTAAAAATAAATAAGTTTCACCTAATGAAATAATGGTTTGTGTGGAGCCCTTTCATCTGATTTTTTCCAAACTTTTATACTTGACAAAGCTAAATTTATTGTATTATAATTAAACATATTTAAATTTAATTTAAAACAAAAATACCTCATCAAGAGAGAATTATAAAGAGAAAATTGGTAAATCTTATGAAAAAAAGAATAATACCTAACATAGACATCAATTTTTCACCAAATGAAAAATGAACTCCATAGGTGTGCATTAAAAGCCTACCTCGACGAATCTAATTTTTTATTTAGTTTTAATATTACAGATAGAATACTACTCTGGAATAAAACAATCAAAAATAGGACACAGATAAGAAAAGCAATTAAACCCAGTAGAATATAAAAAAAGAATCCACGGGTCAAGGAATTATGAATTAAAGCTATTTCCCCTCCTTTTTTAAGGAGGGGATAAAAGGGGTGGTAAAAAAATTCAGATATGGAATAAACTATATCAAATATAATTTTATTCCTTAATTTTATAGCCTTTAGCAAACATAAGAGTAGCAATTGATGAAAACGCAATTACAAATATTCCACTAATAATAATGGATAAAAACGGCGGGGAATCATGCACACCAAGCATACTATATCGCATTCCATTAATCATCCAATAAAGTGGATTTATCAATGAAATATTTCGCCAAAATTCAGGTAACATATCAATTGAATAAAATACACCACCCAAAAAAGTTAAAGGCATAAAAATAAAATTAGTAAATACGGCAATATGATCCCATGTTTGTCCATAAATTCCAATAATAACACCTAATGCTGAAAATGCCCACGAAATTAAAATAAGATTTAGAATGGTCAGTGGAATATTAACTATCATTACATCTGCCAATAACCATGCTAAACTAATTACAAGAATTCCACTCATTACACCGCGGATAATCCCGCCAATCATATAACCAATACTTAACTCTAAACCATTTAATGGAGTAATTAATAAATCATCTATGAACTTTAAAAATTTTGCCTGCATAATACTTGAAGATGAATTTTGATATGCATTATTAATTGCATTCATTAAAACTAAACCTGGAATTATATAATGAATATATTCAATGCCTTTAATGGAGCCAATTCGAGACCCTAATGATTCACCAAAAACGATAATATATAATCCAGATGAAATGACACTTGGAATTAATGTTTGCCTATAAAGCCCTAAAAATCGCCAAACTTCTCTTTGAATTAATGTCATAAAAGGACGATTAATCATTTAATGACCTTCCTGTTAATTTTAAAAATACATCTTCTAAACTGCTTTTAGAAATATGAATATCCTCAATACTAATATTATTTTCTTTTAGTTTTTCAATCCACCAAATCATTTCTTTTTCTGGTTCTTCTGCTGGAATATGCAAAGTATCATTTATAAATGAAAAAGCTCTTTTATCATTTATAATACTATCTTTCCAATTTTTAACTTTAATTTCTAACTTAGAACTACCTGATTTTTTTATTAAGGTATTAGGTGATCCTTGTTCTATAATTTTACCATGGTCAATAATTGCAACGGTATCACATAAATTTTCGGCTTCTTCGATGTAATGCGTTGTTAACAGAATTGTTTTTCCATTCTTATTTTGATCTTTTAAAAATTTCCAAAGCATGTGCCTCAGTTCAATATCCACCCCTGCTGTGGGTTCATCAAGAATAATTATTGGTGGGTCATGCATAAGTGATTTTGCTATTTGCAAACGGCGTTTCATTCCACCCGATAACTGCCGTGCATTATTTTCTGCTTTTTCTAATAATCCAAATTGATGTAATAATTCATCTGCTCGTTCTCGCCCAGCTTTAAATGACATTCCATAATAGCCACCTTGTAAAGCGAGCATATCTCTAATATTAAAGAAAAAATCAAAACTAAGTTCTTGAGGTGCTAACCCAATTAATTTCCGAGCATTTCGGTAATCAGTAACTGTATCATGGCCAAAAATTTCAGCAAATCCACCACTCTTATTTACTAATCCTGTTAAAATATTTATTGTTGTCGTTTTACCTGCTCCATTTGGTCCAAGTAAACCAAAAAAACTGCCAGCAGGAATTTCTAAGTCTAATCCATTTAATGCCTGAGTACTATCATAATTTTTACTTAAACCTTTAATTAAAACTGCTAAATCAGACATTAATTTATTTTTTCCAAAGTAACAATATTTTCTACATGCGGGGTATGTGGGAACATATCTATTGGTTGAACTGATTTTATTTCATACGAATCTTCAGTAAAAAATTTAATATCTCTCACTTGTGTAGATGGATTACATGAAACATAAACAATTCGATTTGGAGATTGCTCTAATACTTGTTGAACCGTTTTAGGGTGCATTCCAGACCTTGGAGGATCAATGACCATAACTTCTGGTTTTGGAAGTTTAGCCAATTCATCATTTGTTTTAAATACATCCATTAAATCGCCACCAAAGAAAGAACAATTTTTAATATTATTAATCCTTGCATTTTGCTCCGCATCCTTAATTGCTGAAGGGACAAGTTCAAACCCATAAACATGTTTTGCATTTTCAGAAATAAATATTGATATTGATCCGGTTCCACAAAATAAATCATATACAATTTCATTTCCCGTTAAATTACATTCTTGCTTTATTAGTTCATATAATTTTTCAGCTTGAATTGTATTCGTTTGAAAAAATGAATTTGCTGAAATTTCAAAAGTAAAATCACCTAATTTTTCATGAATAACAGATTCACCATATAAAACATGTTCTGATTGACCTTGAGTTGTACCCGCATGTCGAGAAGTCACATTATTAATAATTGATTTTATATTGGAGAATCGCCCAGCTAAAACTTGAACAATTGGAATTAACTTATCTTCATCAAATGAAGATGTAACAATATTCACCATAATTTCATTCGTAATAAATCCTTTTCGAATTACAAAATTTCTTAAAAATCCAACATGTTTTCTAACATCCCAAGTCGTCATTCCCAGTTCAATAGCGAGTGATTTTGCTTCATTTAATATATCATTGCATTCATTATCTTGAATATGGCATTCTGAAATATCTAAAATTTTATCAAATCGTTTGGGTATATGGAGCCCTAAAGCTAATGGTAAATTGGGAGATGTTGGATTTTCATGCCAAACATTTGATGAAAAAGTAAATTCCATTTTATTTCTATAATTCCAAATGTTTTCACAACCAATAATTGGGTTAATTTTTAAATCAGTATATCCACCCATCCGTGAAAAAATACTTTCAACCTGAGTCTGTTTTTGATTTAATTGTTCTGCATATTCAAGGTTTTGGTGCACACATCCACCACAATATTTAAAATGATTACAAGGTGGTTTTATATAATTTGGGGATTCAGTTAATACCTCTAATGCCAAGCCTTCTAAATAGGATTTCTTTTTTCGTGTAATTACACTATTTACAATTTGTCCAGGAATTCCTCCTCGTACAAAAATGACCTGATCATTAAATTTTGCAACACCTTGTCCTCCAAATGCCAGTGATTCAATTTCTAATTCAACATTATCACCTTTTCGTAACTTACTCATATTGTCTCTTTTCTAGATTTATCTATAATTGTTTTTATTAAATTTAAATGTTCAATTAGAGCATTTTCATTTTCGGATTCTGCATAAATACGCATTATTGGTTCTGTATTTGATTTACGAATATGTATCCATTTATTTTTCCAAGTCAATTTTAACCCATCTCTCATATCTTTTTTGGGTTCATGAAACTCAGAATTAATTAAATTTAAAATTTTATCTGGGTCTAATCCTGATATACTCACTTTATCTTTTATTAATTTATAGTTGGGGAAACTTTGTCGAATTTCAGATGCCATTTGAGAAGTCATTGCAAATCTATTTAATGTTAAAACTGTGGCTATTACAGAATCTCTGCCTAAATGGGATTCTTTTAAAATAACACCACCATTTCCTTCTCCTCCAATATCTGAATTTTGTACAATCATTTCCTCAACAACATTTATTTCACCAACTTTTGACCGCATTAATTCAATATTATGCTTTTTACATGAATATTCACTTAACATTGATGTTGATAAATTTACAACAACTGCATTTTTACTATTTGCATTTTGAAAATAGCCATCAATTGCTAATGCAAGTGTAAATTCTTCTCCTAATGGCTTGCCATTTTCATCAACAATTGCTAACCGATCCGCATCGGGGTCAGTAGCTAATCCAAAATCAGCTTTTTCTTCTATAACTTTTTCTGAAAGTTGCTTTAAATTTTCAGGAATTGGTTCTGGTCCACGAGAAAAAAAACCATCATTATTACAATTTAATTTAACAACTTCGCAATTAAGCTTATTTAATAAATAGGGAATTATTGTGGAGCCAGCTGAATTTACGGCATCAACCACTACTTTAAAATTTCGAGATTTAATTTTATTTACATCTATACATGATAAATTTAAAGTATGATTAATATGGGAAATCCAAGCATTTTCATTATGCAAAATTTTACCCATTATTTCATTTTGGGAGTGGATATTTTTATCGGCTCTATCTAATAATATTTGGGTCTTTTCAGGGTTTACAAAACATCCATCACTGTCTAAGAACTTCAGTCCATTCCATTCTGTAGGATTATGACTTGCTGTAAGTAAAATTCCTCCAGAATATTTATGTTGTTTAACTAAAAATTGAGCTGTTGGTGTCGGGATTATACCACAATCAACAACATTAAATCCTGCATTTTTAATTGTTTCATAGCAAATATTAAGATAGTTTTTCCCATGGGGTCTGCCATCTCTAGCAACTAAAATAGTACCAATTTTTTGTAGGGATAAAAATGCATTTACATGAGAAATAATTATTTCATTATTAAATGATGTTCCAACTATGCCTCTTAACCCTGAAATACTTCGTATTAATGGATCCATAATTTCCTGATAAAAAAAAATCCAGGCAAAACCTGGATTTTAATTTGTTTAAAAAATAATCTTATCTACGATTTTGAAGAACAATTCCTTTTGCTAATAATCTTGCTTCTCGTCGTATTCGTTTCGCAGTTGCTCTTGCGGCCATTCGTTTTAAAATACTTGGTTTAACGAAATTTTTTCGTTTTTTAACTTCTCTTAAAATTCCCGCTTTTTCCCATTTCTTTTTAAATCGTCTTAATGCTTTTTCAAATGGTTCATTATTTTTTACTGTAATTTCTACCAATAGAGTTTACTCCTTTATCCTAAATATGATCTTAATTTTTTACTTCTACTACGATGTCGAAGTCTTCGAATCGCTTTTTCTTTAATTTGTCTAACTCTTTCACGAGTCAGATTAAATTCTTCACCAATTTCATTTAATGTTAATGCATAATCACGACTAATACCAAAATACATTTTAATAACATCTCTTTCACGGCCCTTTAAAGTTTCTAATGAAATTTCAACTTCTTCTTGAAGTGATTCCATCATCAATACTTGGTCAGGGTCTGCTTGTTTATTATCTGGAATAACATCTAATAAACAATTCTTATCTTCATCTGAGAAAGGCAAATCTAATGAATGATGTCTTCTTGAAATACGAACCGCATCCGTTACTTCATGAGGTCTCATATCTAATTGCTTTGCTAATTCATCCTCTCTTGGAGGTCTTTCAAATTCTTGTTCTAATCGAGCAGATACTTTATTAATTTTACTAATTGTACCCACACGGTTTAATGGTAAACGAACAATTCGTGAATGTTCTGCAAGAGCCTGTAAAATTGATTGACGAATCCACCACACCGCATAAGAAATAAATTTAAATCCCCTCGTTTCATCAAATCGTTCAGCAGCTTTAATTAGACCCAGGTTTCCTTCATTAATTAAATCAGTAAGAGGTAATCCTTGCCCTTGATAATCTTTAGCCACACTTACAACAAATCTTAAATTTGCTTCTGTTAATTCAGTAAGTGCTCTTCGACTACCTTTTTTAACTGCAATAGCTAATTCAACTTCCTTAATTGGATCAAGCGGTTCAAACTTTCCAATTTCTTGTAAATATTTACTGAGGGAACGATTTGCATCATTTCCAATTTTTTGTATTTTAGCCTGCTTCTTCTTTTTAGTAACTTTCTTTTTAACTACTTTTACTTTCTTTTCTGAAGCTTCAGCTTTTACATCTTCTTTTTTCTTAGTTGCCATAAATCTCGTTAATTATTAGTGAATGCAGAGCATTTAATTTATTAAATTATTTACTTGAATACCAAGCATTAACTATAACAATAAAATCTTCGATTGAACACTCTTCAGGACGAAGTTTACTATATTTATTTATTATCGGTTCAACGAGGTAATCTTTAATCGTGTTTTTTAATACCTTACGCCGAGATGAGAATGCTAACTTTACAATTTTTTGAAATGATTTAATAAAATCAAGCGAATAATTATTTTGCGGGTTTCGAGTTATAGAAATAATTGCCGATTCAACTTCAGGCTGAGGAATAAATACATTTGGTGATACTTTAAATTCAAATTTTACTTTACCAAACAACCCTGCCATTATTGTTAATCGTCCATAACTTTTATTTTTTGGTGGAGAAGTTAATCGTAACGCAACTTCTTTTTGAACCATAAAAATACATTTCTCCCAATTACTCCATTCCAGAATTTTAAATAAAATTGGTGTTGTAATGTAATAGGGTAAGTTCCCAATACACTTTACTTTTTCACCTAATTCATCTAAATTAAAATCTCTAAAATCCATTTGAAGAATTTGAGTATTCGGTAAATCAATTTGATTTAGTTCACCTACTAATAAGGGATCTATTTCAATTGCTGTTAATTTTTTTATTTGAGGGGAAATAATTTTAGTTAATGCACCATACCCTGGGCCAATTTCTAATACATTATCTTCTGACGATAATTCAAGTAAATCAACAATTTTATGTTGAATATTTTTATCTTTTAGAAAATTTTGTCCCCACTTCTTACGAATTGGATGTATCATTTAGATGGAAGGTAAATTAAAAAAATCTCTCGTTGTTTCAATTGTCTTTGAAGCAACAGATTGAGGTTCAATATTTTTTAATTCTGCAATTGTATTCACAATATTACCAACAAATGCAGGCTCATTTCGTTTCCCTCTATGAGGCTTAGGCGAAAGATAGGGAGAATCGGTTTCGATCATTATTTTATTAATATCAATTTTTTCAATTACATCATGTAAGCTTTTTACAAATGTAACCATTCCAGTAAATGAAATATGAAGGCCAATATTTATTAATTTATTTGCAAATTTAATATCACTTGCAAAACAATGTATTACTCCATTATTTAACTTTGCTATTTGAATAATATTAAATAAGTCCTCATCTGATTCTCTATTATGTATTACAGCTGGAAGATTTAATTCTTTTGCTAACTCGAGTTGCTCTCTAAAAACAATTTTCTGTATATTTTTGTCAGAAAAATCATAAAAATAATCCAATCCCATTTCACCGATAGCTACAACTTTTTCATGTGTGGAAAATTCTTCTAAAATTTGAATATATTTTTTATCTCGTTTATCAGAGTCATGAGGATGAATTCCACAGGTCGCAAATACATTTAAAAATTTATCTGCAATTTCAATTGCTCTTTCAGACGATTTTATATCTGTACCAACGCAAATCATCTGTATAACTCCTGCATCTTTAGCTCGAGCAATTACATCAGCTAAATCATTTTCGAATTGTTTATCATTTATATGACAATGACTATCAATTAATAGCATTACGCTTCAATTCTTGGAAACGGAGATTTACCATCGCCTAACGGAGTATTTTCTTTTATTAAATCAACATCAAATATATTTTTTGGACATTTTTGTCCAAGCATGGAAAGCACGGAATCTATTTTACTTGGCATAATAGGATGTAGTAAAAGTGCTGTTTTAAAAAGTACATTAACAGAAGTATAAAGACAAGTAGCAGAAGGGCTTCCATCCTCTTTACTTTCTTTAATTTGGCTCCAAGGAGCACGAAGTTCCAAATATTTATTCAAACTCCTAAATACATTCATGATAAGTTCAATTGCATCATGAATTTTTAATTCTAATATAGCACTTTTTACTTTTTCAGAAGTTTCATTAGTTAATTTTAGAATATCTTCTTCAGCATTTTCCAATACACCCGGAATGGGTACTTTTGCATCAAAGTTTTTACGAATTAATATGGTCACTCTATTAACTAAGTTTCCAAAATCATTTGCTAAATCAGAATTATATCTACTCATAAAAGACGAAAAACTATAAGATGCATCTTGCCCTAAAACCATATCTCTCATTAAAAAATATCTCAATGGCCCTACACCGTATTTATCAGCTAATTCTAAAGGCCTAATAACATTACCTAGTGACTTAGACATTTTCTCATCTTCCATTAACCACCACCCATGGGCAAAAATAGATTTTGGTAATTCAATTTCCATTGCCATCAACATTGTAATCCAATAAACTGAATGGGTAGTTAAAATATCTTTTCCAATTAAATGGTATGATGCCGGCCACCATTTAATAAATTTTTCATCATTGGTACCATATCCAATTGCAGTAATATAATTTAATAGTGCATCAAACCACACATAAGTTACATATTCTGCATCGAATGGAATTTCAACACCCCACTTTAAACGGGATTTTGGCCGGCTTATACATAAATCATTTAAGGGTTGCTTTAAAAACCCCAAGACTTCATTTGCTCGTTTTTTTGGTAAAATAAAATCAGGGTTATTTTGAATATGTTCTATTAATTTTGATTGATATTTAGACATTTTAAAGAAATAGTTTTTTTCTTTAATTTTTTTTATTTCTCTAAAATTTCCTTCTTCAGCTTCTTTTTCAGTAATAAATCTCTCTTCGGAAACAGAATATAACCCTTCGTATTCTGCTAAATAAATTTCGTCTTTTTCCCATAATGCATTTAAAGCTTCCTTAACCTTATCCGTGTGTCTTTTTTCAGTTGTTCGAATAAAGTCATCATTACTAATATGAAGTTTGTTCCAAATATTTTTAAAACGAATAACGAATTCATCTACATGAGATTTTGGGTCAACATTTCTTTTTTCTGATGCTTGTTGAACTTTTTGACCATGTTCGTCTGTACCTGTTAAAAAATAAACATCATCCCCGAACGACCTATGATATCGAGCTAAAACATCTGCAAGAATAGTTGTATAAGCATGTCCAATATGGGGTTCATCATTTACATAATAAAGTGGTGTTGTAATATAAAATTTTGACATTGAGTAAATTAGTTAATTATTAATATTTCCAAGAAGGGTAAATTTACTCTTTCTTTTTGGCTGAGACCAATTTGGATTTATATAATTTGAAAAAAAGAATTATTCTATTCACCTAATATAATACCAACAATTGTAATAATATCAGCAACATCAATATTTCCATTTTGATTTGCATCTGCACCAGTTTCAAGCCATTCATCTGTAAACCCACCAATTATTATATTGACTAATATTATGACATCAGTTACATTAATAATTGAATCATAATTCAAATCTCCTAAAACTATTGGTGTTTCAAGAACATTTAAAATAAAATTAGACTCTACACTGTAATTTGAATTATTAGAATAATTTGAATTTATTGTAAGTGTAAATTCGACTTCTCCAGGAATTACATTATTTTCGAACCGAATTAAGAAGGGATCTGCATAATTTATATCTACACCACCAGATGAAATTTGAGAAATAAATGATGTTGAATTTTCAAAAGTGATATTGGGGTAAATTGTAGAGATTTCTATATTAATATCTTGAGCATTCCCCCATTCATCTTCATTCCAAATGATAACACCTAATTGAGCCAATTCCCCCTGATGAATAAAATTATCATCACCTTCTAACATAAATAAATCTACATCTACAAAAGTTAATTTAGGTAATAATGAAGTGATAAGTGCATTGTATACATCAACTCTACCTTTCCCTAATCTGTCTGTTAAATATGATGCAGGATTTAAATCATAAATAATTGGGTCTGCGGTTTCAATTATCATCAATTCTAATTGTTCATTTTTCCAAGATGGATTATAAGCTTTTAAAAGTCCAATACTACTTGCAACAATTGGGCTTGCCATTGAAGAACCCATCCAATTTATATATCCTGTACCAATTTTAGTACTACGGATACTTTCCCCTGGTGAAGAAATATCTATTGTTTCATGATAAGTCGCCCAATTATTCCATGAATCACCTGTACCAAGCGGAGCAACAGCAATTACATGATTAAAACTTGAAGGATAATGTGCTGTATATTCCTCTCCCCATCCATCTTCTACACCATTACCACCAGCGGCGACAACGACTGCATTATAATTATCAAAAGCAATATCAATTACAGCCTGACCAGAAGTTGAAAATTGAGTACTTCCCCAGCTACAATTAATTATAGAACCTCCAACGGAATAAAATCCCGCTTTTGCTGCATATAAAATTCCATCATAACCATCTGTAATATATACATCTGGATTATTTTCTTCTTCAGATGATTTAACAGACATAATCTTACAATTAAATCCTACAGAAGAAACACCTGTAATATTATCTGTTGTTGCATTTAACAACCCTGCAACATGAGTTCCATGTGCCCAAGTTCCACCTGTTGAAACACCTGGTTTTGGAGTTGGATTATTATCGGGTAACCCTGTGACACCTGAAACATCCCAACCAATTAAATCATCTATAAATCCATTTCCATCATCATCAATATTATTATCATCACCTGGATCTAGAATCCAAGTATTCCCTTGTTGGACAATTGTAACTCCATTTCCATTTGCATCTTCACCTAAATTATTCCACAAACTATTTCGCAAATCTGGGTGGTCCCAATCAACACCAGTATCTACAGAAGCTAATATTACAGAAGGATCTCCAGGAGATAGTCCTAATTCAGGATACCATAAATCCCATGCTTCATCTGCTCTAACTTGAGGCAAAAACCATTGTTGGTTATATTGTTGATCATTAGGAGTATAATATGGTTTATTTATTGCTTCAGGTTCAGCATATAATATTTCTGATAATAGTTCTAAACGATATATCAAATTTGAAATTTCACCAGAATATTCTTCTATCCGATAAATTTTATCCAAACAAATTTCTTGAACACATTCATCCTTTTGAGCAGATTTCAACCATGGTTCTATATTTTTGACATTAAACTCATCGAATATTTCCTGTAGTGCAATATTTGAATTTTGGGTCAATTTATACTCATTTGAAAATTGTAAAGAATTATCTAACTTCGTTAAAGTAAATAAAATATGTTGAAAATTATTTGAAAAAAGGAAGCCAAAGATGGCTAATATTATAAAAAGTCTATTTATTTTCATAACTTAAATTACATTTTTTAATTAATTTATTTCTGAATTAAAATGTAATTATTTGAAAGAGAGGATTAATTATTAAAATAATTATCTTTATTATCCATCATAAATTTAAATGCAGATTCATAATTATTTTCAATTATCCCATCTAAAATAGCTTCTTCAATGGATGATTTAATTTTACCTATTACCCGACCTTCCTTTAAATTAAACATTTCCATTATTTCATTTCCTCTAATTGGAGACTGAAATGCTTTCATTTCATCACGCATCTTTACATCGAGCATTAATTCTTCAACTTTTTCAAAATTACCCATATATTTTTTAACTTTATGAGGATTTTTTGAAGTAATATCTGCTCTACATAATACCATTAAATCTTCAACAAACTCGCCAGCTTCAAACATAACTCTACGCACAGCACTATCAGAAATATTACTTTTTGCAAGTGCAATTGGGCGTAAATGTAATTTTGTAAGTAACATTAAATAATCACAAAGGTCATTTGATAATTTCATTCTTTTAGCTACTTTTTTTAACATCCGCCTACCAATTTCTTCATGGCCGTGAAATGTCCAGCCTTTATCAGGGTAAAATCTCTTTGTTCTTGGTTTTGCTATATCATGTACTAATGCAGCAAAACGTATATTTATTTTATCAGACAATTTAGCTGAATTGTCAACAACTTGAAGTGTATGAATAAAAACATCTTTATGCCCTTTTCCTTCAATTATTTCAACTCCCGGCATAATGTCTATTTCTGGGAAAACATATTTTAATAGTCCAACTTCTTTAAGTTTATAAAAACCAATACTTGGAATATTTGACTTTAATGTTTTTATTATCTCTTCAGTTATGCGTTCTTTTGAAATTATCTGAATTCGATGTGCTTGATTTTGCATACTTTTTAAAGTTTCATCCGAAATATCAAATTCCAATTGAGCAGAAAATCGACATGCACGCATCATTCTTAATGGATCGTCACTAAAGGTTTTATCAGGGTCTAATGGTGTAATTAATTTTTTTGCATTTAAATCTTTTATTCCATTAAATGGATCATAAAGTTTTCCAAAATCTGAGCTCCATAAAGATGAAGCCATTGCATTTATTGTAAAATCCCGACGAGACATATCTTCTTCTACAGTTGCAAAAGATACAGTAGGCTTTCTAGAATCTGAATTATATTCTTCTTTTCGTGAACCTGCAACTTCAACTTCTACATCACCACAGGGAATTAACGCCGTATTGAATTGACCATATTCAATTACTTTACCTAATTTTAATTTTTTAGATAATTTATTTGCATAATCAATTGCATCACCCTCAACCATAATATCAATATCTTGATTATTTTTTCGTCCTAAAAATAAATCACGAATATATCCTCCTACTACAAATGTAGGTATATTTTCTTTTTCACCGAGCTCTCCTGCACTTTTCAATATTTTATAATGCGAAGGAGTTTGTTTTAATAAGTCTGAAATATTACTCATAAAATAATGAGATTTCTCCAATTCTAATTTTTGCAGATTAGTAAATTTAAGGATATTAATAATTTTGTTTTCATTTCTTGTTCGATATTAAAAAAAAATATTAATATATAAGTAGGAATAATTCCTACTTATGAGATATTCACACCAACGAGAAATAATATTAAATATTTTAAGAGAAGCGAGAGATCATCCTACTGCAGATTTGGTTTTAGACCGTGCACGAATGGAAATTCCAAATATTAGTTTAGGAACTGTTTATCGAAACTTAAACCAACTTGAAGAAACAAATTTAATTTCAAGTTATCCATTTGATGGATCACAGCATTATGATGGCAATACAATTCCACATCATCATTTTTATTGTAAAAAATGCTCAATAATTATTGATTTACCAATTGATGACCCAATTATTTCTCAAGAATTAATTCAAAAATTTGATTTGTCTGTGGAGGGAATTGAGTTATCCCTTCATGGGCATTGTTCTAATTGTAAATAAAAAAAGGAGAAGAACCTTAATGTTAGTAACTAAACCAGCTCCTGATTTCAAAGCACAAGCAGTAATGCCTGATAATAGCTTTAAGGAAATCAGTTTATCAGATTATAAAGGGAAAAAAGTCGTATTATTCTTTTATCCATTGGATTTCACATTTGTCTGCCCAACAGAATTAATTGCATTTAACCATCGTTTGAGTGAATTTGAAAAACGAGGAGTTATATTGCTTGGTTGTTCAGTTGATTCACATTTTAGCCATTTAGCATGGAAAGAAACAGATGTTAATAATGGTGGAATTGGTAATATTCAATATCCATTAATAGCAGACTTAGATAAATCTATTGCACGAAACTATGATGTATTAGTTGGTGCAGAACCTGCATCAGTACTAACTGAATCTGGCGAAGAGATAGAAACCACCATAGGTGGAGGTGTTGCATTACGAGGGTCGTTTTTAATTGATGAAGATAGTATTATTCGTCATGCAGTAATTAATGATTTACCACTGGGCAGAAATATTGATGAAATGCTTCGAATGATTGATGCTCTTTCTCACAATCAAAAGCATGGTGAAGTATGTCCAGCAGGCTGGGTAGAAGGAAATGAAGGAATGAATGCATCAACTACAGGAGTAGCTGATTATTTAACAAAACATTCAAAAACCCTTTAATAATAATTGGGAGGATTCATTTCCTCCCTTTTTTACTACAACAACAAAAAGGAGAGTAAATTATGGAAACAGATGTAAGTTTATTTGAATCAATAATTATATATAGTAATCCAATTTTTAAATGGTTACATATAATTGCAGGTGTAATGTGGATAGGATTATTATATTTTTTCAATTTCATTAATGGTTCGTTTGCAGGAACTTTGGATAAAGAAACAAAGCAAAAAGTAATGCCTGAATTATTGCCACGAACATTATTTTGGTTCCGTTGGGGTGCAGCATGGACATGGGTAACTGGTGTAATATTGCTTTATGTTATTTATTGGCACGGGAATTTATCAATGGGTGCTGAAGATAATATGATGGCTGATGGCGAAGTAACTATGTGGACTCACATAATGATTTCATTTACATTTTTAGCTGTATTTTTATACGATTTTCTTTATAAAAGCCCACTTGCAAAAAATTTAAGAGTAATAACTATTATTGCATTTTTATTAATTGTGGGTGCAGAATGCTTAATGATTCATTGTGGGCAATTTGGGTATAGAGCATTTAATATTCATATTGGTGCAATGTTTGGAACAATTATGGCTTTTAATGTCTGGTTTAGAATTTGGCCAGCTCAACAGAAAATTATTACTGCAATTAAAAATGGCGAAGCACCTGATGCAAGCTTAGTTACATTGGCTGGGCAACGATCAAAGCATAATACTTATTTATCAGTACCATTAATTTGGACAATGATTAATGAACATACCGCTGTTATGAGTGGAAAATTATTTAATATTAATGGACTTGTTTTATTGGTAATTATTGCTTTAGGTTGGCATATAGTCTTTCAATTTTATAAAAAGGGAAGCAAAATCCAAGGATTTTAATTTTATAAAAATAGAGAATATAAAGGGCTGAAAATATTTTCTGCCCTTTTTTATTTTTTTTAAATTTAATACTTTGCACTTTGTCGCTAAATATAAAGAATTATAAATTTAATAATCTGCTTAAAGAAAACAAGTAGTCATTCACGGAGGATTAGCTCTAATTGGTAAGACAGCAGTCTTGAAAACTGCCGGGTTCACGCCCTTGGGGGTTCGAGTCCCTCATCCTCCGCAGAATTGGAGAGTTCGCATAACGGTATTGCAGCAGATTGCTAATCTGCCGGGGCAATAGCCCTGTGGAGGTTCAAATCCTCTACTCTCCGCACAATCCACTTTAAAGCCCTTGATTTTCAAGGGTTTTTTATTCCCATATAACTTTATAACTATCGTATTAACCAAAATTTCCCGTTGATATAAATCACAACTAATTCAAAAGGTATTAAAAATTTATCCCCATATCAATTTAATCAATTAAACTTATTCTAAAATTCTATTATATTTATGGTTCAAATTGTCTATGTTTTTTAACAATTTGGAGAGATATAAATTTTTAACTTAATAACAATATGTAGGAGGATACATGAAATTAATGAAATATATATTACTAATGTTTGTAGTGCAACAGTTTGGATTTGCTGATGTTCACTTAACATTGAGTAATTATGACGAAACAACAAGCACTGTTGATGTGAATTATACATCCGATAATGATATCGGTGGTATTCAATTTGATATTACAGGTGCGGATATTGCAAATGCATCTGGTGGAGATGCTTCTGCAAATGGATTTGTAATTAGTACAAGTACATCAACAGCATTAGGTTTTAGTTTTAGTGGTGCAGTAATTCCAGCTGGCTCAGGAGTAATGCTATCTTTAGAATTAACAAATATAGTTGGAGCCCAATTATGTTTAGATGCTCCAGTAATGGCCGCTGGTGGTGGTGGTACTTTAACAACAACACTTGGTGATTGTTTAGCCTTAATGGATATACCAGG
>CAZGWH010000040.1:0-21241 GCA_964529325.1 uncultured bacterium
GTATAGGTATTTTAAAAATAAAGCTACTTTCCTGTTGATCCAAATCCACCACTTCCACGAGTAGTATTCGATAATTCATCCTTTAGTTCATATTCAATAGGTGATGAATCGGTAGCAACTAACTGAAATAAGCGTTGACCTTTTTCTACAATATATTCAAAATCCTTAATATTATCACACATTGCCATTATTTCTCCTCGATACCCCCCATCAATCAACCCAATTGAATTCGACATTCTCAATGGTGTTTTTGATATACTCGATCTTGGGAATAAATAATATGCTTTTCCATCAAGAGGTTCACAGGATATTTGCAGTTTAATTCCTTTTGTTTCACCAGGTTTAAATATTATTTTTTCAGGTGTATATAAATCTAACCCAGCATCACCTTGATGAAAATGTCCATGATTTTCATATAATTCTCTTGCTATTTCTGATAATGGTTTAATAATTAATTTCATAATTCCTTTTTCTACCCTAACCACATACTTCTATCAAGGCTTCTATATTGAATTGCCTCTCCTATATGATGTGATTTTATATGTTCATTATTTTCTAAGTCTGCAATTGTTCTACTTACCTTTAATATTCGATCATAAGCTCTTGCTGACAATCCAAGTTTTTCCATTGCGGTCTTTAGTAAAATTCGACTTTCATTTGAAAGTTTACAATATTTCTCAATATAACTTCTTTCCATCCCAGCATTATCATGTAATTTTGGTTTTTCTTTAAATCGCTGAATTTGAATTTCTCTCGCTTTTTGAATTCGATTGCGAATAACTTCCGATTTTTCTCCCGTTTGCTTGCCTGATAATTTATCATATTCTACTGCAGGAACTTCAATATGAATATCAATTCTATCTAATAAAGGTCCTGATATTTTGGACAAATACCGTTGAATTAATTGAGGATTACAACAACATTCATTCTTAGGGTCAGTATAATATCCACATGGACAAGGGTTCATTGCTGAAACTAACATGAAATTCGCAGGATATGTTAACGAAATTTTTGCTCTTGAAATTGTGACCTCTCCGTTTTCTATAGGTTGCCTTAAAACTTCTAACACATTTTTTTTAAATTCAGGAAGTTCATCTAAAAACAAAACTCCATTTTGCGAAATACTTACCTCGCCTGGTTTTGGTACTTGACCTCCCCCAATTAATCCGACATCACTTATAGTATGGTGTGGTGATCTAAATGGACGATAATTAACAATTCCAAAAGATGCATCGATAAGACCAGCAACGGAATGTATCTTCGTAGTTTCAAGTGCTTCTTCAATTGTCATTTCAGGCAAAATTGTAGGTATTCGTTTTGCCAACATTGTTTTACCGCTTCCAGGAGGACCAATAAGTAAAATATTATGACCGCCTGCAGCTGAAACTTCCAATGCTCGTTTGACATTTTCCTGCCCTTTAACATCGGCAAAATCTACATCATATTTAAAAGAGTTTCCTGAAAAAGTTTTACCTTTTCGAGTTTCACCTTTAAAATCTTTTTCACCATTTAAAACATCGACAACATCTTTTAATGTTTCTAGCCCTGCAATATGAATACCTTCAACAAATGACGCTTCTTCAATGTTTTTTTTAGGAATAATAATACCAGAGATTCCCGTTTTTTTGGCATTTAAACAAATCGGAAAAATCCCTTTAACTGGCCTTAACTTACCATTTAATGATAATTCACCAATAAAAATTATTTTCTTAAAAAAAGTTGTTTTTACAAGTCCATAAGATGCTAAAATCCCAATGGCTATTGGTAAATCGAATAAAGCACCTTCTTTTCGAATATCTGCTGGAGCTAAATTAATTGTGATTCGCTTCTGCTTTAATAAAAACCCAGAATTTTTTATTGCGGCCATAACGCGTTCTTTACTTTCACGGACAGCACCTTCAGGTAAACCAACTGTATTTATAGTGAAGGGGGTTATATTTTCAGTGTTAGACTCAACGGTAACAGTATAGGCATCAATTCCTAAAACAGCACTTGATAAAACTTTTGCATACATCGGGGACTCCCATTATTTTATTTTAAATTTTAAGTTCTGATTCAACCCAAAAACCATATTCCTTTATTAGACTTATTAATTCATTTACTGCAAATTCAGCTGGAATATTTTTCTTTACAACTTCCTGTCCTTTATAAAGTGAAATTTTTCCTTCACCCGTTCCAACATATCCAAAATCGGCATCTGCCATTTCACCAGGTCCATTTACTATACAGCCCATTATTCCAATTTTAACACCTTTCAAATGATCTGTTTTTTTACGAATTTCTGCCGTTGTTTCTTGTAAATCAAAAAGTGTTCTACCACAACTTGGACACGAAATATATTCTGTTTTAGAAATTCGAGTTCGTGTTGCTTGTAAAATATTAAAAGCTAAATTATAAAGATTATTACCCTTATGAGTTAACCATAATCCGTCTCCAAATCCATCTAATAATTGTCCTCCTAATTCATAAGAAGCAATAAGTTGAACTTTATCAATACTTTCCTCTAAATAATCTTTTTTAAATATTATTGGATTCAAAATATTATTTCTTATAAAATGAAAATAAACAGATCTAATTTTGTGAAACTGAGTGTTTTTATTTAACAAAAGAACAATTACAATATTATTTTTTATCTCTGTTAAATTAAATAATTCATCAATTGTATAAATCTCAAATGGTTTTAAACTATTTTTTGAAATCGTTTTTAATCGTTCTGGAATTTTAAAATTTATTGATGTCGAGTTGCAGTAAATATAATCTGGAGATTGATCGGAGATTGACCATTTATCAAGTTTATTTAAATAATTAAACCCAAGTTCAGATAAATCTTCAGGAGTCGTATTTTTATTTGTAAAATTTGAAATTACAACAGGAGTATGTTGACTACCTATATATTGAATTTGAGCTGTTTCTCTTCGGCGATATTCATAGGGATTAAATAAATCTTCATTCGTATTATTTGACTTAAAACTATTTTTAAATTGAGGAAATTGAAACGAATCAATTAACTGACGAGCTACAGGAATTTCAAATTCAGGCTCTTCAGTTAGTGAAACTCTAATTGTA
Source organism: uncultured bacterium (assembly GCA_964529325.1). Taxonomy (GTDB): domain Bacteria; phylum Fidelibacterota; class Marinisomatia; order SCGC-AAA003-L08. The sequence continues at coordinate 3,067 of CAZGWH010000040.1, forward strand.
TCGCCTAACCCGTCAGCCAATAAAGTTCCAATCCCAAGCGCTGATTTTATTCGTCCATCATCTCCTTCACCCGCTTCAGTAACCCCTAAATGTAAAGGATAATTCATCCTCTCTTCACTCATTTTATTAACTAATAATCGATAAGCTTGAACCATTACTAAGGGGTTGCTTGATTTCATTGAAAGTACAATGTCATAGAAATTATTAAACTCACAAATCCGAATAAATTCAAGTGCCGACTCTACCATACCTAAAGGAGTATCTCCATAATGACTTAATATTCTGTCAGAAAGAGAGCCGTGATTTGTGCCTATTCTCATGGCTGTCCCTTCTAACTTACAAATTTTCACTAACGGACTAAAGCGTTCGTTTATTCGTTCTAATTCTAATTTATAATCATTATCTGTATATTCATGTAATTGGAACTTTTTTCGATCTACAAAATTACCGGGATTAATTCTAATTTTTTCAACATATCTTGCTGATATTTCAGCCGCTTTAGGTGTAAAATGAATATCAGCAATTAATGGATTATCGTAGCCTCTCGCTTTTAATTCAGATTTAATTATTTTAAGGTTTTCAGCCTCATTGATACTTGGAGCTGTTATTCGCACATATTCACACCCTGCATCAATCATTCTGATACTTTGCTCAACCGTAGCATTTGTATCCATCGTATGTGTAGTTGTCATGGATTGAATCCGAATTGGATTTCTACCCCCAACAGGTAAATAACCAATATTTACAACTCGTGAATTTTGACGATTATAATTTAGTAAAGAATCACAATATTTATAATTTAAGGAATTCATTTACTAATACGATATAAATCCTGAATTTCTATTTTTTTTAATTTACGAAATTTACCTTGTTTGAGCTTACCAATACCAAGACCAGCAAATATTTCTCGATGTAAATCAATTACACGAGAACCAAGAGCTAGAAAAATTCGTTTTACTTCTCTTTTTTTACCCTCTTTTAAAGTCACTTGCCAAACAAATCGTTTACCCATTTTATTTAAAAACTGAATTTCTCCTCGAGCAATTCCACCTTCTTCTAATTTTATACCCGTTTTTAATTTTATATATTCATGACGAGGAATATCTATATAAGTTACGGCAATATATTTTTTTTCTACACCATATCGTGGGTGTGTAAGTCTATTTGCCAACTCACCATCATTTGTAATTAATAATACACCTGTTGTATCTCTATCTAATCTGCCAATAGGAAATAACCGTTCTTCAAGAGGAAGAAAATCCATAACAGTTGCTCTATTCCGGTCATCGGTAACAGACGAAATTACACCTTTAGGTTTATTGAGCAAATATACTATTTTATCATTTTTTACATTTACAATCTCACCACCAACACGAACACAATCATCATCTGTCACTTGGTAAGAGAAGTCTAAGCAAATTGCATCATTTATTTTTACTTTTCCTGATGAAATAATATCATCACATTTTCGCCGGGACGCAATCCCTGCATGAGCTAAAAATTTATTCAGTCGCATCAAATAATGTTGTCGGGCTATGCCCTTCTCCTAATAATTCAGTTAATTCTTTTAATTTGGGTAAATCAGTTAATTTATTTAATCCAAAACATTCTAAAAATGATTGAGTTGTACCATAAAGTAATGCTCTTCCAGGACTCTCTTCTCTTCCTTTTATTGTCACCAAATCTTTTTCTAATAATGTTTTCACAACACTATCACAATTTACACCACGAATATATTCAACATCATTTTTACTTATTGGTTGTTTATAAGCTATCACCGACAATGCTTCAAGTGATGGTTGAGATAATTGAATCTTTCTTGATTTATTATATAACCGTTGGATATATAAATGACAATCTGGTTTTGTTAATATTTGGTATCCACTTGCAATTGGTTTTATATGAATTAATTTGTTCATATTTTCATATTCAGTATTTAACTCAGAAACAATATATTCTAAATCAACATCTTCTCCAGGAAATATTCCATTCACTTGAGATTGAGTTAAAGGTTCTGGAGTTGCAAATAATAATGCTTCGATGTATGATTTCAAAATGCATTAACCTCTAATTGAATTTCTCCAAATACTTTTTCTTGCAAAATATTTATTTCCTTATTTTGAATCATTTCTAAAATTGCCATAAATGTTACTACTACTTTTAATTTTGTTACTATATTTTGAAATAAATGTAAAAATGGAAGTTTTTTTATATTCATAAATTGACTACGGATTACCTCTAACTCTGTAGAAATATTATACTCTTCTGGATTTAATTCGTATATATTTTGTTCTGGCAAATTACGCATTAACTTATCAAACATTGATAATAAATCAACTAAAGTTACATTCCTCATTACTTCATCTAGACTTTCTTCTTGATGTTTAATTTTTTCTTTAATTCCTTTAGAAAATGAGAACGAATGAATTTCTTGTGATTTTTCTAATTCATGTCCTGCTTCTTTAAATCGTTTATACTCTAACAACTGTTGTACTAAATCTAAACGAGGGTCGTCAATTTCCTCCTCATCTTCAAGTTCAGGCCTAGGTAAAAGCATCTTTGACTTTATACGCATTAAAATTGAAGCCATTAAAATAAACTCACCTGCGACTTCAATTTTTAGTAGTTTCATCATTTCAATATATTTTAAAAATTCATTTGTAATTTTATGGATTGGAATATCATAAATATTAAGTTTATCTCTACTTATAAAAAATAATAATAAATCCAATGGACCTTCAAAATTTTGGAGTTTTATTCTATAATCCATAATTTACCTAGGTAAAGGTACAAGTCCTATTTTACGATAAACTTTTGATAAAGTTCGCCTCGCTTTATACCTTGCTTTTTCTGCACCTGATTTTAGAATATTATTTAAATAAACTTTATCTTTAATTATTCGATTATATTCACTTTGCATTGGCTTTAAATATTCAACGCAAACTTCACCAAGTTCACTTTTAAATTGAGAATACATTTTCCCTTTAAAATGTTCAACGGTTTCTTCAATTGTTGTATTGGTTAATATTGAATAAAGTGTAAGTAAGTTTGCTAACCCAGGTCTTTTTTCATCATATAAAATGTCCGTATTTGAATCGGTTACGGCCCTTTTTATTTTTTTAATAATCACATCTGGCTCATCTAAAAGTGCAATATAATTATTTGCATTCTCATCCGACTTTGACATTTTTTTCTCAGGTTCCTGTAAGCTCATAATTCGTGCTCCTGATTTTGGTATAAATGGTTCAGGAATTGGAAAAGTGTCAGAATAATTGTGATTAAATCGCCCAGCTAAATCTCTTGCTAATTCTAAATGTTGCTTTTGGTCAGCTCCTACAGGTACCATATCTGCTTGATAAATTAGTATATCAGATGCCATAAGAACAGGATAAGTAAATAATCCCACATTTATATTATTTGAATGTTTTTTTGATTTATCCTTAAACTGAGTCATTCGGCTTAATTCACCATATGAAGTTATTGTATTCAACACCCAAGCCAATTCAGCATGCTCAGGAACATGAGACTGAACTACAATTGTATTTTTTTCTGGGTTTATTCCACATGCAATATATTGTGCTAAAAAAGATAGACATCGATTTCTTAATTCTGAAGGAACTTGCTTAACAGTGAGAGCATGTAAATCTACAATCAAAAATATACTATCATAATCTTCTTGTAAATTTACCCAGTTTTTTAACGCACCCGCATAATTACCAATACATAATTGTCCTGAAGGCTGGATCCCTGAAAGTAATATTTTCTTTTTATTTGTCATTTTAATTTTTTAATTGCTCCATGAATAAGTATGGTTTCCACGAATTTTGTTTTTTTCTCACCGATTGTTGAAAATAAGTTAACATCGATGGTTTCTTTGGTTTCTTTAATAGAGGCATATTACATTCTCGGGGTGTTCTATTATTTTTATTATGATTACATGTTGTACAAGCCGCAACTAAATTCTCCCATGAATCTTTGCCACCTCTTTGCTTTGGAATAATATGGTCTAAAGTCATTGGTACATTTTTTATGCTACAATATTGACAAGTATAACTATCTCTTCTTAATAAATTTTTACGAGTTAATGGAATCATTTTGGGATGATAATTTATATACCTATTTAACCTAACAACACTAGGTAAATGAAAAACAAAATCAACTGAATGTATTGATTCATTATATTGTTCTAATATCTCTACTTTTTGGTCTAGAATCAAATTTACAGCTCTTTTAATTTTTGTTATTGTTAATGGTTGATAATTCTGATTTAATACTAATACGCGTCTATTTAATAGTCCATCCATTATTAAACTAGTTTTTGAATACTTAATGTTGAATGATGCAATTTTGCTAAATTATCATCATAATTACTATCCAAATAATTTAAACTATTAACTTTAACCCAACCTGAAGAATGAATGAAAGTCTCTTTGCCTAATGAAATTCCAATATGATTAATATTATCATTTTTAGAAAAAAATACTAAGTCTCCCACTTCGTTCATTTTGTTTTCAATTGGTTTTAATTTTTCAAATATAAATTGGTCTTTTGAATCTCTAGGTAAGTAAATTCCACAAAACTTAAATATTGTTTGTACAAATCCAGAGCAATCAAAACCAAAGCTACTTCGCCCTCCCCATACATAAGGAGTACCTAATAATTTTTTTGATACAAATTCAATTGTTTTTCGTATAGATAATTTTTTATCAAAACCAAAATCTTGAATCCAACCAATATTTAAATTAGGTAATAAAATTTTATGCCACCATAATTCGTTTATTTTAACTGTCTCAATTGCAGGTATAGTTACCCCAAAAGTACAATTTAAAATTGGTTTAGAATCTATTTTAGGAGAAGTCTTAATTTCCCCAATTGGATTCGTTTCAATATAGGCTCCATGCTTTTCAAATAACTGTTTTTTAATAGTATAAAACTTATTAATCCAACCATTGTAATTATCAAATAGTTTCACTTTATACCAGTTTTCTTTTTTTTCAAGAACCTCTAGCTCCTCCCAAAAAAGGCTTTGGGTAATCATTTCTGATTGAAAAGAAGGTGCTGAAAAAATTCCAGCAACTGAAACATTTGTAATTATTTTTTTCAATCTATTTTTTTATATACTCAGTTAATATTCTACCAATTTCGGTATTATCCATAAAAGCATCAAATACTTCAGCACCTGGACCTGTCGCCCAGATTGGAACAAAATTAGCAGAATGGTAATCAGACGTAAATCGAATATCTAAATCACCATTTTCACCATCATGAACGGCAACACCACCGCATTCATGATCAGCTGTAAGCACAACTAACACATTTGGATTTTTTTCTTGATAATCCAATGCAAAATTAATCAAATCATTTAGAGATTTCATTTCGCCTTGAATATATTCAGCACTATTTGCATGTCCACCCCAATCGACTTGAGATTCCTCAATCATTACAAAAAAACCATTAGAATTTTTATCAAGATAATTTAAAGCATATTTTGCCATTTGCGTAGTCGTTGGATTCCGCCCATCAATTACCTTTGGCAAACCACCATCGGCAAATAGGCCTAACACTTTATTCCCATTTTTCACTGATGTTTTTAAATCAGTTATAAATTCACCACCATTTTTTTCATAAATATTTATCAAACTATCTGGCCAAAACTTTTTCCCACCACCTAAAATTAAATCAACATTTGATTTTGCATATTGTTGAGCAATTTCAGCTTCTTTTTTTCGATAATCTACATGTGCTGCAAACGATGCAGGAGTAGCATGAGTAACCGTTGAAGTTGCAACTAATCCAGTCAACATTCCTTTTTCTTCTGCCCATTCTAACATTGTTTTTATAGGCTGTTTTTCTCTATCAACACCAATAGCTCCATTATATGTTTTTTGTCCAGAAGATAATGCCGTGCCACTTGCCGCTGAATCAGTTACTCTTTTACAAGTCGTTTCGCATTCACCATCATTTGGATGTGTTGCAACTAAACCAACATGGTCAAATCGTGCAGGAGCAAAATCTCCATTTGAATAATAAGAGACGCTATATTGACCTATCCCTGTTCCATCAGCAATAATAAAAATAATTGACTCAGGAACATCTTGATTCGCTTCAGATATTTTATAGTTAACATGTTCTTGTGAAGAAATTTGATTGCTTTTTTCTTCTTGAAGAACAACGCCATACATTGTATAACAGCCTGAAAAAATACTCACTAATAAAAAAATTATAAATCTCATATTGTAATCCTTAAAAATTTTCGTTTACCTACTTTTAAAACTCTTTCCTTATCGGGTATAATTTCAAGATGTAAATCAGTTACTTTTTCATCATCTATTTTTACACCACCTTGCTTTATCATTCTTTTTGCATCACCATTACTTCCAACCATTTTATTTTTTACAATAATTGAAATTAATTTTTCATTTGAAGTAATTTTATATTCATCCATTTCATCAGGAATATCTTTTTTAATAAATAATTTATCAAAATTATCTTGTGCATCCTGAGCTTCCAATTTTGAATAATACATTGAAACGATTTCTCTTGCGAGCTGTCTTTTTAAATCTCTCGGATTTGATATACCACTTTCCAAGTCATGCTTTATATTTTTTAATTCAGAATTTGAAATTACGGTTGCAAATTCAAAATATTTTGAAATCATTTTATCTGGAATAGATAAAGTTTTTCCATACATTTCATCTGGTGTGTCTGTTAATCCAATATAATTATCATATGACTTCGACATTTTTTCCACACCATCAGTACCTTCGAGTAGTGGAGTTGTGATAATTGATTGTGGTGATTGCCCTGCTTCCTTTTGTAAATCTCGTCCAACTAATAAATTAAATTTTTGATCAGTTCCACCTAATTCTACATCTGCTTTTAAATATACACTATCATAGCCTTGTGCTAATGGATATAAAAATTCATGAACAGATATTGGTATTCCACCTTCATATCTTTTTGTAAAATCATCTCTTTCTAACATACGAGCAACGGTATATTTAGAAGCAAGGCTAATCACATCATTAAAATTCATTTTTCCTAACCAATGAGAATTATAAACTATTTCAAGTGTTGATTTTTCCAATACAATCGTTGCCTGTTCAATATATGATTCAGCATTTTTATTTGTATCTTCAATTGTAATTTGAGGTCGAGTTTTATTTCTCCCTGTCGGATCACCAATCATTGCGGTAAAGTCCCCAATTAATAATATTCCAGTATGACCTAAATCTTGAAATTGTCTCAGTTTTCGTAATAAAACAGCATGGCCAATATGTAAATCAGGCCTACTTGGATCACAGCCGAATTTTATTTTAAGTGGTATATTTTTTTCGATTGATTTCTCAATCTTTTTTACAAGTTCATTCTCAGGTATTATTTCTTCAACACCTCGTCGAATGACATCCATCTGTTCATTTAATGATGGAAATTTATTCATAATTTTATTTTTTGTCCTTTATATTGCCGTTGACTTTGTCGTTCTAAATCTTTTTTCATTATTGTCTGTCGCTTATCCCAATTCTTTTTTCCTTTGGCAAGAGCAAATTCAATCTTAACACGGTCATTTTTAAAATACATTGAAAGCGGAACCATTGTAACTCCTTTAATATCTACTTTCTTTTTTAATTTTACTAATTCCCTTTTATGTAATAATAATTTTCTATCATAAACAGGAGAATGTCCTGAATACCCTGAATGAGAATATTCAGCGATATGCATTCCTACAATCCATAATTCTTTATTAAAAAACCGAATATAGGATTCCTTTACATTGCCATTACCTTCTCTTAATGATTTTACTTCACTTCCTTGTAAAATAATCCCTGCTTCGAATTTTTCAAGTAATTCATAATCATGACGCGCTTTTTTATTCGATGCAATTAATTTAATACTCATTACGACTTACTTTTAACTGATTAAAAACACGAGCAACTTCATAGCCAATTACTCCACCCGCAACACTGACATTTAAACTTTGCTTAATTCCAAACATTGGAATTTCAACATGGTCTTCAGCTAAATCTAATAACTCATCAGAAACACCTTTTACTTCATTTCCTAAAATAAAGCAACATGGAAAATCCCATTCATATTCATGTATTGGAACTGAACGAATTGACTGTTCAATTCCCACCAGTTTTATTCCTTGGCTTAATATTTTTTTTCCAGCTTCAATCGGGTTTTCAAAATGTTCCCATGGAACAGAATTTTCCGCACCAAGTGCAACTTTAGCTAAATCATCTCGTGGAGGAAAAGCGGTATACCCAGCTAACCAAACTTTTTCCGCACCAAATCCATCAGCGGTTCTAAATATCGCCCCCACATTATGAACAGATCTCACATTTTCAACTAAAATTGAAATAGGCAATCGAGTCATTTGTTTTACTTCGTCTAAAGTTGGTCTATTGGCTTTTAATTCATCATTCGTAATTTTTATTTCCAATTAATTACCCATTGGTGTAAAAATTGAAATATTTGAAAAGGTTCTAAATTGAAAATTTTTGATTTCAATATTAACAGTATGCTTTTTTTTAAAATCTTTAATTTTAATTTTAGTTGAAATTTTAAAATTATCAATAGTTTCAAACTGATTACACATAATTGATTTTAATATTTTATTTTTAGAATTAAAAGATTCAACTTTATTAATTACAAATAATTCATTATCAATATATATTAATTTTTTATAATTATTTTTTTTAGAAATAGATTCAATAATTATCTCATTCTTCGTATTTGAATCTTCATTTTGTATAATTGTGTTATTATGATTTGATATTAATTTTAAGCTTAATTGTAAATCTGAAAAATCAAAATCATCTGACTTCGCTTTTTTCTTAGAAATATCTTTTAATTTTCCAGTAACAGGCATTGTAATCCATTTCTTAATATTATTTTTACTTTTTTGGAAATGCTCCCAATATTTCACACCTGATTTGCGTTTTGGTTTAATGAATTCAATTAAAGTCATTTTATCTAATACTTCATTTTCAGGCCAGTAAATAGAAATTTTTAATTTTTGAGTTTTTCTGACTTTACCTTTTTTTACGATATTTGATTCAATAATAAGTGATCTATCCATGCCATCTAATCGACTTGCGACTTTAAGTAAAAGTTGATCTGCTTTGGAGTCTGCAAAAATAAACAGGGGGACTATTGCCCAAATCATTAAAATTAGTCTAAAATTCATCTATGAAAATTAATACAATCTAACAATTTAATAAATGAATATTAACTATTTTAAGATAGTAAATTTCAAATAAATTTAAAACCATGTTTTTTTAGTAAAATTCAATAAAAGGAAGAAGTTTGAATAACACGACAATACTATATGATGTTTCAATTTTAGAGCCACAAACCCACCAGTTAAATGTTAAAATGCAATTTAGTATTTCAGGTATAAATTCTATTCAACTCCAAATGCCTGTGTGGACCCCAGGATCATATAAAATAAGAGATTTTTCAAGACATATTTCAAATGAATTTGCCTATATTGATGGTGAAAAAACACTTTTTAAGCGTCTTGATAAATGTACATGGGAAATAAAAAATTCAAATAATGGAAGTCAAATTCAATTTGAATATCAAGCTTACGCCCATGAAATGACTGTTAGAACAAGTTTTATAGACCATACCCAGGCAATTTTAAATGGAGCAAGTCTATTTCTATATTCTCCACAATTAAAAAATAACAATATAAAAATTAAATTAAATTATCCTGAAAAATGGAAAAATGTGGTAACAGGTTTAGAATATAATCATAAAAATAATTTCTATTTAGCTGAAAACTATGACCAACTTATAGATACTCCGATATTAATAGGTAATCCAAATATTCACAATTTTGAGATTATTAAAAAACCACACACTTTTGCTATCGTTGGAAAAGGAAATTATGATATTAAACCTATTTTAAATAATACAAAAACGATTATTTCTGAATTTAAAAAAATATTTAATGATCTTCCGTATGATAAATATGCTTTTATTACTCATTTATATGATAACCATTACGGTGGACTAGAGCATTTAAATTCATGTCATATTATTTTTGATCGATGGCAATTTAAAGATAGAAATAAATATATTAAATTTATTAGCTTAGTCACACATGAATATTTCCATACCTTTAATGTTAAACGAATACGACCAAAAGAACTAGGACCTTTTAACTATCAAACTGAACACTATTCAAAAATGCTTTGGTTGGCTGAAGGTGTTACTTCTTATTATGATGAATATATTCTTAAAAGAGCTGGAATAATAAATGTAAAAGAATATTTTGGTCTATTAAATTTAAATTTTATACGATATTTCGCAATCCCAGGTAAGCAAGTGTTAACTACAAAAGATGCTTCATTCTTAGCTTGGATTAAATTATATATTCCAGATGAAAATGCAATTAATACATCGATTTCTTATTATTTAACGGGTGGGTTTATTTCTTTAATTTTAGATTTAAAAATACGAGAATTAACAAATAGTGAAAAAAGTCTAGATGATGTTTATAAAATATTATGGAAGAATTTCAAAAAAGAAGGAGAAGGTGTAACCGAAAATGAGTTTTTCCAAATTTGCAAAAATGTCTGTGGTGAAGAATTAAAATTTATAAAAAAATATTTAGATACCACGAATGAAATTGATTTCAAGTCTGCTTTTGAACCATTTGGGTTAATTTTCACACCATCCTATAAAAAAGATGATGATAAAACATTATCTTGGATTGGTGTTGTTTTTGACCCAAAAGAAAAATTAACAATTAAAATGATTAAATCAAATGGACCAGCATGGAACTCAAACTTGTCACCAGGTGATGAAATTATTGCGGTAAATAATTCAAGATTAACAATTGATAATAAAGATAAATTATTAAACACACTTCAAATTAATACTCCAGCTTTATTTCTTATAAATCGAATGGGTGATATTATTGAATTAGAAATTACTCCAACTTGTGCACCTTTTAACAAATTTGAATTAATTAAAGTAGAAAAACCCGAAAAACAGCAAATCAAACTATATGAAAATTGGTTAAATTGCAAATGGGATGATAAATAAAATTGAGCAATGTTGTTATTTTAGCAAATGGTATTTTTCCTAAACATAAAACCCCCCTCTCGATTTTAAAAAATAATACACAACTCATTTGCTGTGATGGTGCAATAATTGAATTAGATAAAAACAATATAACACCTACAATTATTATTGGAGATTGTGATTCTATTGATAGAAATTTAAAAAATAAATATGCATCAAGATTATTACAAATTGATAGACAGTCAGATTCAGACTTAGAAAAAGCACTTAAATATTGTATTAAAGAAAAAATAAATAAAGTCCAAATAATAGGGTTTGCTGGATTAAGAGATGACCATTTTTTATCAAATATATTTTTATGTTGGGAATACTCTCAATCTTTAGAGATATCAATGAATTCTAATTTTGGAAAATTTAATTTTATAATAAATAAATCAATATTAGATAGTTTTAAGGGTCAACAAGTTTCAATATTTAATAAAGAGCCTGATAATAAAATAACAACAAATAACTTAAAGTATAACTTGAATAATTCAATATTACCTTATTTGTATTCAGGATCATCTAATGAATCATTGGCTAATTCATTTTCAATAGAAACAAAAAATAGTACCATTATGGTATATCAAAAATACAAGGATTAATATGGAAAATATTTTATCATTTTTTAAAATAACCAATGATTTTAATAATTGGATTTACATCTTCTTAGGAATAATATTAAGTTATATTAGTTATTTTATTTCAAAAAAAATTCTCTCATTATTCATTACAAAAATTGTGATAAGAAGTAAAAATAATTGGGATGATATTTTATTAAGTGTTGGTGTGCTAGATAGAATCACCCTGTTAATTCCATTAATTATTTTCCATTCTTTTCTACCTTACTTACCAGGTAATATTGAAATTTATAGTCGATTTTTTACAGGTTTATCAATTTTAATAATAATGCTTACGATTGGTGGGTTACTCACGGGTGTAAATCTAATTTATAAAACATTATTAATTTCTGAAAAACATCCGATAAAAAGTTATATCCAAATTTTAAAACTTATATTATATATAATCGGTGGTCTTACCATTACTGCAATATTGATGGGGAAATCCCCAATGGTACTCGTGAGTGGTTTAGGTGCAATGACAGCCATACTATTACTTGTATTTAGAGATACAATCCTATCCTTTGTAGCAAGTTTACAAATTACATCAAATGATTTATTAAAAGTAGGTGATTGGATTGAAGCTCCATCTTTCGGTGCAGATGGTGATGTAATTGATATTGCACTTCATACCGTAAAAATTCAAAATTGGGATAAAACATTTACCGTTATTCCAACTCATAAATTAATAGACAATTCATTTAAAAATTGGCGAGGTATGAGCCAAAGTGGTGGGCGACGAATTAAACGATCAATAAATATTGATATGACAAGTGTTCGGTTTTGCAGTGAAGATGAAATTATTAATTTCAATCATTTTGATGTTCTTAAAGATTATGTTAATCATAAAAATAATGAGCTTAAATCCCATAATAATAATTTAAAATCTAATTTAGATATTCTTGTAAATGGAAGAAGAATGACTAATTTAGGAACTTTTAGAGCATATATTGAATCCTATTTAAAATCTCACTCTAAGATTCATAATAATATGACATTGCTTGTTCGTCAATTAAAACCAGGAAATATAGGAATACCAATTGAAATCTACTGTTTTACAAATGATACTAATTGGAATAATTACGAAGCAATTCAAGCAGATATTTTTGACCATTTATTAGCAGTAATTCCAGAATTCGGATTAAGAGTATATCAAGATCCAAGTAGTAACGATTTTAAAAAACTAGGTAATTAAAAACACATTAACAATAATGCACTTACCAATCCTAAATATATCTGATTTTAATAATTGGAAGTCGTATTATTTTAATTATCAAAAAACGCTTGCAGATTCTTATTATATCCCACTACTTAAATCAAATTGTATAAATATAAATTCAGATAGTAAAGTGTTAGATGTCGGTTGTGGGGATGGTGGATTTTTGACAGCATTTTCAAATATTTCTAAAAATTGTGATGGCATTGAAATAAAAGATTTTAATTGGAATGAAAAAAAATCACCTCAATTTATTATTGGCGATATTACCTCTAAATCAATAAAAAATAAATTGAAAAACAAATATGATATTTTAATTTTAAGAGATGTCATTGAACATATAAAACTAGAAAATAAATTAGATTTTATTAATTCAATTAAAAATTATATGAATGATAATTCTCGTTTATTAATTACCTTCCCCCCATTTTATTCGCCATTCGGATTACATCAGCAAGCATTTTTAAAACTACCATTAAAAGTAATTCCATTTTTAGGCTGGCTTCCAAAATTTATAATTAAAGCTCTATTATTTATTTCAAATCAAAAAAATAAATGGGATGACTTAGAAGAAATAAAAGATAGTAAAATGACTATACGAAATTTTAACAAGTTAATAAAAGGTAGTGGGCTAGAAATTTGTTATTCAGAAAGATATTTTATTCGTCCAAGTCATGAAATTAGATATGGAATCAAAATGAAACTTGCAAATTGGATGCGAATTCCAATTATCGAGGAAATGATGATTTCAGGATGTACTTTTATATTAAAACTAAAAAGCTAATATAATTTAGTAAAATCCAAATTAATTATAGAACAACCCCATTTGTCTAATGTTTTTTGTAATTCTTTTTCACCGATTGATTCTTCGTCAATATTTAAAATAATAGTTTTTGTTGAAAGTGATGAATTGCAATATTCTACGCCAGATAAATTTCTAAATTCATTTTCAAGACTTAGTTGTAATTGACTATTCAACATTCCACTAATTCTCAATACAACTTGAGTATCGGCATTTGAATTATTATCTCTAAAGAAAAATAATCCAAAAAGAAATATTGATATAGAAATTAAAGTTACTTGTTTCAATTGATTTTTATTTAAATGAAGGTATATAATTTAAGTGAAAAAAATCATGTTAAAATAATCATAAATAAATAAAAATTGACACTTGGATATATAGATTACAACAAAATTATCTTAAAATATTACCTACAAACCTATTTGTTTTTATTACTCAATTTGAGTGCCTCACTTTTTAATTAAATTAAGGCGCTAGTTTAGAACGTTTATCGGATTAATCTTGGAGATTATTATTAGAATATTCTGTCGTTAATTTTCGAGTCATTAAATCACCCATTGCAATCACTGAGTTTTTCCCTTTAAATAAAATTTGATAAACTTCCTTGCAAATTGGCATATCGATTTTATTCTGCTTAACTAAACTATTAATAGCCTTTGTAGTTTCTACACCTTCTGCTATCATATTCATTTTTTTTGAAATTTGATCTAAGGTAAAACCCTCACCTATCCATTCACCAACTTGTCGATTGCGACTATGTTTACTCGTGGCAGTAACAATTAAATCACCCATTCCACTCAATCCAAAAAATGTTTCTCGTTTCGCTCCAAATAATAAACCAAGTTGAGAAAGTTCTTTTGTTCCTCGTGTTAATAATGCAGCAATCGTATTATCACCAAAACCAATACCCTTGCAAATCCCTGAGGCAATTGATATAACATTTTTAATACTACCGCCAAATTCAACACCAATAATATCACTGCTTCTATACACTCTAAAAAACTGATTTGAAAAAACTTTTTGAATTAATTCCGCTGTTTCAACACATTTTGACGCAGATACAATGGCAGTTGGAATCTTCTTCATTACTTCCTCAGCATGACTTGGCCCATATAGTGCACATATCTTATCAGAAGGTAACTTAGCTACATTATAAATTACCTGAGACACGGTCATTCCAGTTTCTTTTTCTAAGCCTTTAGATACACTTACAATGATAGGCTTATTTTTTGTAAAATTTAATTTCTCAAGAAATCCTCGTATTGTCTGAGTAGGAATAGCAATTACGATAATATCTACATTTGATTGGAATTGGATTTCATGTGTGAAATTTATTTTTTTTGATAATCGATGTGAATTTAAATTTGGATGGATTAGACTTTTTTTAAGTTTATTTATAAAATCTTCTTTATAATGCCAAACATTAACTACATGTTCATTTTGTGCTAATAATTCAGCAAGAGCAATCCCCCATGTTCCTGCACCATAAACTGTGATTTTCATTATTTTGTTTGGGTAACTTCTCCAATTTGAAACCACATTTCATTTAAATCATCAAGATGAGAAGTGAATTCACCTACCGAGTTTTTGTCAATTATTGCAACTAATCCAATTCCTAAATTAAATGTCCTTCTCATATCTTCTTCGGGTACTTTTCCAGTCGATTGAATAATTTCAAAAAGGGCAGGTCTATCCCAAGCAGACCAATCTATTTTTAATTCACAATTTTCAGGTAGAATTCGATTTGTATTTTCAATTAAGCCACCTCCTGTAATATGCGAAATTCCATGCAACCATGGTTTATCCAAAACCTTATCCATAATAGGTAAGTATGATTTATGGATTCTCAATAATTCATCGCCTAAAGATTGATTAAATTCGGGAATATAATCAGAGAAGTTGTATTCTTTCTCAAACACTTTTCTCACTAAACTATAGCCATTTGTATGTAAACCATTTGAAGGGAGGCCAATTAAAATATCATCCGGTTTTGCAGGTCTATTTGATAAAATATTTTCTTTTTCAACAGCTCCAATAATTGTACCAGATAAATCATAATCTTCACCTAAATACATCCCTGGCATTTCTGCAGTTTCACCACCAATTAAAACACATTCATTTTCTTTACATGCAATTGCAAGACCTTTAACCACTAATTCAAAAGTTAAATTATTTAATTTTCCAGCAGCAAAATAATCTAAAAAAAATAAAGGGCGAGCACCTAAAGCAAGAATATCATTTACACAATGATTGACAAGACATTGACCAATTGTATCATGCTTTCCGTGTTGAATTGCAACCATTAATTTTGTCCCAACTCCATCAGCACTTGAAACTAAAACGGGATTATTAAATTTATCCTTATCAAACGAAAATGCCCCACCAAAGGCACCTATCTGAGTTAAAACATTTTTATTATATGTTGATTGAACATGTGATTTTATACTTTTAATTGCTTTATTTCCAGCGTCAATATCAACACCAGCATCCTTATATGTTATTGCCAATTATATACTTTCTTATTTGTTTATTTAAAAGATTCAGTATCTTTATAGATTTGTTCAATATAATCACTATAATTTTTTACCACAATTCGTCGAACAACTTTTAATGTTGGTGTTAATTCACCTTTTTCAAGTGTTAATAAATTAGGCAATAATGCAATTTTCTTAATTCGTTCATATTTTGAAAAGTTTTTCATTTCTTCTTCAACAATATTATTGATTAAGGAAATAACCTCTTCATGATCAACCATTGCCTGATTTCCTGAAAGAGAGATACCTTTATCTGATAAATACTTTTCAACATTTTCAAATGAAGGTACAATTAATGCGCTTACAAAATTTCGTTTATCTCCAAGTGCAACAATTTGTTCAATATATGGTGAAGTAATTAATGCATTTTCCATTGGTGCTGGTGCAATATTTTTACCCTGTGAAGTAATTAATATATTCTTTTTACGATCTGTTATTTTTAGATATCCTTCAGGATCTATTTCACCAATATCGCCTGTATGAAACCAACCATCACTATCTAATACTTCTTTTGTTGCTTCATCATTATTATAATAACCTTTCATAATATTTGGACCCCGAGCAATAATTTCACCATCATCAGCTATAATGACTTCAACATCTTTTACTGCTTTACCTACGGTTCCAAATTTAATACCACCTGGAACATTACAACACAATACAGGGCTTGTTTCTGTTAAACCATATCCTTCTAAAATAATAATTCCCGCAGCACCAAAGAATTCTCCAATTTTTTGAGCTAAAGGTGCACCGCCCGAAATGAAAAACCGTAATCTCCCTCCAACTCTTGCTTGAATTTTACTAAATACCAATTTATTTGCTATATCAAATTTCTTTTGTAAACACCATGGAATTGGCTTTCCTGCAAGTTTTAAATCAAGTAATTTTGTACCAGTTACAATTCCCCAATTGAATATTTTCTGTTTTATTGGTGAGTCTGCTTTTACTTTTGCCATTACGCCTGTGTACATTTTTTCATATAATCGAGGAACACTCATCATTAAAGTTGGCTTAACTTCACCCATATTATCAGCCACTTTTTCAATTCCTTCGGCATAATAAACTTGGCAACCTTGACTAAATGCAGTAAAATGTCCACCCATTCTTTCAAATACATGGCTTAAGGGTAAAAATGATAAAAACACATCTTTTTCTGAAAAATCAATACCACTCAATGTTGAATTGATATTACTTACCAAATTATGATGAGTTAACATTACTCCTTTAGGGTTACCAGTTGTACCTGAAGTATAAATTAATGTTAATAAATCATCAGGATTAGCTACTTCAACAAGATGTTCAAATGTGCTTTCTGATTTTTTCCCAAATTCATTTCCTATATTTAAAAAATCCATAAAATTCATGATCAAATCATCACTTTTTTTATGTGAATCATCCATTACAATTATTTTTTCAAGTGTTGGACAGTTATCTTTAATCTCTAAAACTTTATCTTTTTGATCTGAATTTTCAACAAACACAACTTTTGCTTGACTGTCATTTAATATGAATTCAATTTGAGAAGGAATTAATGTTGGATATATACTTACGGTACAACCACCAGAGCATATAATTCCATAATCAGACATTGCCCATCGCGGTGTATTTGTAGATAAAATTGCTGAATTAAATTGTTCATCTGAAATTGATTTTAATCCAAAGGAAATTTCCTCAACAGTACCTTTAATTACATTTCCTGTTAAGCCAATCCATTCATCATTATGCTTATAAAAATAAAGTTCTTTCTCTGGAAATTGATTAACTACATTAGTAAACATTTTTGAAATTGTATTAAATGACATTCTATCACCCTTTTCTTGTTAATTTTAAGTGCCCGTAACATACGATAATGATAAAAATTCAGCCAAGTAAAATGAATAATTATTTATAACTCTTTTAAATTTATTAATTCTTAAAAAAACTA
>CAZGWH010000041.1:0-4478 GCA_964529325.1 uncultured bacterium
AATTGCATCTGGTCGTTCTTTTTCGATAATAGCAGTGACGGCTTCAGGAGTGACGGGTTCTAAATAAGTTGCATCTGCTAAATTTCTGTCAGTCATTATCGTTGCAGGGTTTGAATTTACAAGAATAATTCTATACCCTTCCTCACGCAACGCTCTGCATGCCTGAGTACCAGAGTAATCGAATTCACAAGCTTGACCAATGATGATTGGACCTGCACCAATTATAAGAATGGATTCTATATCGGTTCGTTTAGGCATGGTGGGTTACCACAGTGGCACGGGGATACAGAGAAGTTATTAAGCTAAAAGGATAAAAAATAGTATCGAAAATAAATTGAAATATTAGTTTAATATTTGCACCAATAGTCGAAAATTTGAAGTGTCTCATTTTTAAATTTTGTCTCATGTTTTGCCAACCCTGCAATTCTCTTCCAATTCCTAAATTTTTCATAATTTTATTTGTTTTTTAATGACACTGTGACCCCGTTCTTTTCTCACAATACCATCCGTTTGATTCCATTTTTCATAACAGCAGAATTAAAATTCAAAATAAGTCCAACCTGTTTTTGGGTCAATTTTAAATATGTTAACAACTGTGCTTGATGAATCGGTTGAATCTTATCAACTGTTTTCAGTTCTAAAATTACTTTATTATCTACCATCATATCCAATCTATACCCTGGTTTTACCTTTTCACCTTTATATGAAAGTGGTACTTCTACTTGTGTTTGAAATAATATTCCCCGTAATTCAAATTCTATTCCCAAACACTTTTCATACGCTGATTCCAATAATCCCGGTCCCAACGCTTTATGGACTTCAATCGCAGATTCTATTATTTTCTGCGTTAACTTTTTTTCTAACAACATGTTTTCTCCAGACTTATTTATTTTTCATATTTACATTTGATTTCTCAGTGTCTTTGTGTCTTCGTGGTTCTCCTCCATTAATTTTACAAACTCTTTAAATAAATACCTACTATCATGTGGTCCAGGGCTTGACTCAGGATGATACTGTACAGAGAATGCAGGAATATCTATGCATCTAATTCCCTCAACTGTATTATCATTTAAACTAATATGTGAAATCTTAATATTGTTTGGTAAAGAATCTACATCCACAGCAAATCCATGATTTTGGCTCGTAATTTCAACTATGTTTGTATTTTGGTTTTTTACAGGATGATTGCACCCTCTATGTCCAAATTTTAGTTTATATGTTTTTGCCCCAAGTGCTAAGGCCAAAATTTGATGTCCCAAACAGATTCCAAATATAGGTTTTCTACCTAAACATTGTTTCACTGTTTCAATAGCATATGTAACAGCCGAGGGATCGCCTGGACCATTTGATAAAAATACTCCATCTGGGTTAAAATCTAATAATTCTTTTGAAGTAACATGAGCAGGGAAAATGGTTAATTCACAACCATGTTGTGCTAATAATCTTAAAATATTGGTTTTAATTCCAAAATCTATAACTGCAACTTTGTAGAGCGATGTATGAGGAATGAAGTTTGAAGATGGTTTCCATGAATATTTTTTTGAGCAAGTTACTACTTTGGCTAAATCTTGACCATTCATACTTGGTGCAGATTGCACTTTCTCCAACAGAATATCTTCATCCATTTCTGTTGAACTGATGATGCCATTCATTGCACCTTCATTTCGAATAATTCGAGTCAGCATTCGTGTATCAATGTGCTGTATTCCTACAATTTTTTGACTTTGTAAATATTCACCCAGCGATTGTGTGGACCGAAAATTGGATGGCACAACTGTCTCTTCTTTTATAATGAGTCCAGCTATTTGAATTTTATCAGATTCCACATCATCGGGGTTAATTCCATAATTGCCAATATGTGGATATGTGAGTGTTACAAGCTGACCACAGTAAGATGGATCTGTTAAAATTTCTTGATACCCTGTCATTCCTGTGTTGAAGCAAACTTCTCCAATGGTTTCACCTTCAGTACCATAAACAGCTCCAATAAAAACATTACCATTGGAAAGAACAAGTTTAGCTGTCTTAGTTTTCATGAGTAAATATTAAGTTGGTTTGTGATTTTATTCGATAAAAAAATAGCTCCCATCTGGAGCTAAGTGCATTAATAAAATCTAAAGAGGTGATATTTAATGTTTTCATTAAAGTATAAATTAAATCGATAATTATATTTAATGTTAAGTTTTTTATTAATAAATCCATTTTCTATTAATTTATCAAACTAAATATTCTATTATCATGTTCTTAAATTGTATTTTTTATATATAAAAGGATTTCCATATATTTTAAATTTATTCTTTTGTTTTTATGATTTATATCACAATATGTTATAAGTAACGATTTATAGTCGTAAAATTGAATTACATTCAACTATATCCTCGACTATAAATATTTTATAATTAATTACGAAAATAAGTTGGAGAGAAGATGTTAAGAAAATTACTGTCTATTCTTCTTTTAATGCCTTTATTTCTTTATTCACAAAATGTCGGTAAAATTACTGGTGTCGTTGTAGATGAAGCAGGTGGAGCATTAATTGGTGCGAATATTCAAGTAGAGGGAAGTTCCCTTGGTCAAGCTTCAGGTTCAACAGGTGATTTTACAATATTGGATGTTCCAGTAGGAACACATTCAATTAAATGTGATTTTATCGGTTATCGACCTGTGCGTATTTCAAATGTTATTGTATCATCCGGATTAACTTCTGAGATTACATTTACATTATCAAGAGAAGCAATTGAAGCTGGTATTGTAGAAGTTGTAGCTAAAAAGCCTATTATTAATAAAAATGCAACAAATACAACTCGAATAATAACGAGCGATGCGATTGAGAACTTACCTTTACGAGGAGTTGAAGCAATTGTAGCAACTCAAACTGGAACTGTATCTGATGATGGAAACATTTATGTTAGAGGATCAAGAGCTGGTGATGTTGCATATTATGTAGATGGTGTATATATGAATAATGCATACACTATGGACAACACAAGTACCGTTTCTAACTCAGCAATGGAAGAAGTTCAATTCCAATCGGGTGGTTTTAGTGCTGAATACGGAAATGTAAACGGTGGTGTTGTTAATACAACTACACGAATAGGTGGTGATGAATTAAAAATTGGTGCAGAATCAATTTTTGGTCTTGGTGCTTCTGATGGTTCATCTGAAGGAATTCATAGCTATGGATACAACCTTTCTAACTTTAGTGTTAGCGGTCCAATTTCAGATAACATTAAATTTTTTGTAAGTGTAGAATCAAGAGGAACTGATGATTTAAATCCATCTTCGCATCCATCTTATACAATGGATCGTACAGAATTTTCACCATTGGACACTAGTATCAATTACGGATATGGTTTATTGCTTGATGATAATGGCTATGCTGTAAAGGATGAATTTGAAAATGTAACTGTTGTTGATTTAAGTGGTAGCCCTCATGCGTTTGTTGATGCGGAGGATGTCGCATGTAACGAAGGTGATGAAGGTTGTTCGGCAAATCCTAACTTTAATTCAAGTTATGGAATGGCTCCTGAAGGATTTGATGGTGATGGTGATTTTTTCTCATATTACAGACATGTATCTGATATTGTTCAAGATTCAATGGGTGTTTGGGTAGAAGTTGCTGATACTATTTATTCTGGTTACAATAATCTCCAAACTAATTATGGAACTAAAGCAAATTCTGGGGGAACTCGAACTACTGTTTCAGGAAATATATCTTTTGATTTTAGTCCCTTACGAATTAAAGTCGGTGGAAATTTAAATACTGAAGAAGGTAGAACATACATCCATGATTATAGTTTAGTAAATAGTGCAAATAATCCAAAGTTTGAAGAAAAAGCTGTTTCAGCTTATGCAAATGCCACTTATAGTATTTCTGATAATTCTTACTTAAAGTTTGGATTAAGCTATTATAACTTTAAAGATGAATTTGGTGACAATACCTATTTTAATAATTTAGATTTTGCAAGTTTAAATTCGTATGGAGAAATTGGTAGTGATTTATATACAGCAATGCAAGGAACTAATCCGACATCATTAGGACAGGTTGCAAAATTCAATGCATTTGGTACTACTTATAATGATTATGATTTAAATGAAACATCATATTTTGGTACGAAATTAGATTATTTAAACCAATTTGGAGATCATGAATTTAGATCTGGGTTTGAATATCGAAAGAATGAAATTAAATATTATCGACTTGCTCAACCAATGGAAGTTACCCTAAAATATTATCAGGCTAAAATGGATACAAGCTTAGATAGTAGCGATGATGAGTGGTTATATGGAACTTATCATGATGCTTATGCAGAAAATTTAGGATATTCTGTTGATGGTAAAGATTCAGGTAATGGATATCAAGCACCTGGAGAACCTATAGTAATGGGTTTCTATGTGCAAGATAAAATCGAATTAGAAGACTTAGTTGTAAATGCGGGTTTAAGATTTGATTATTTTGATCCTCAAGCAGAAGCTCC
>CAZGWH010000041.1:4578-21114 GCA_964529325.1 uncultured bacterium
TAGTTGTAAATGCGGGTTTAAGATTTGATTATTTTGATCCTCAAGCAGAAGCTCCAGATGATTGGAGTGATATATGGTTAGATGGTGATAGAGGTGTTGATAGAAATGGAAATGAAGGTGAAAATGCGTGGAAGACAATTGATCCATATACATTTTTAAATCCACGGTTAGGATTCTCATTCCCTGTTTCTGATAAAACTAAATTCCATGCTCAATATGGTAAATTTACTCAACATCCTGAGTTAAATAAATTATACTTGTCAGATACACGACTTTCTGCGAATTTAACTCAAGGAAATATGACTGTATCTCCGAACCCAAGTTTAAAGCCAGAAGAAACAACTCAATATGAAGTTGGTTTTACACAACAGATTGGCGGTAATTCTGCGTTAAATATTACAGGTTTCTATAAAGAAGTTCGTAATTATACAAAGATGGCAAATGTTGTAGATGCAAAACGAAATGGTGTACCATTTAGTTGGTCTCAGTACATGAATGGAGATTTTGGTTTAGTAAAAGGTCTATCATTTAATTATAACATGAGAAGAGTTAATGGCCTATTAGCAAATGTAAGTTATACATTATCATTTGCTGAAGGTACTGGTTCTGATCCTGCATCAAACTTTAACATTGCTTGGATTGGTGATACTTATCCAACCGTTGTTAATCCTTTAGATTTTGATCAAAGACATACGGGTTCTGTAATGCTTGATTATCGCTTAGGTGATGATGGTGGTTTAATGGCAAATACAGGAATTAATTTACTTTATCAATTTGGTTCAGGTACTGCTTATACACCAGCTGAAGTTTATTCAGTTGTAAATGACCAAAGATGGTTAACACCAACAGGTACAATTAACTCAGCGTACAAACCGTGGACAAGCACTTTAGATCTTAAAATTGATAGAGAAATTGAAATTGCGGGATATTCATTGACTGCATTTGTATATGTATTAAATGTACTAAATACAAATAATGTTGATGAAGTTTATTCAGGGTCTGGTGAAGCCGGTTCTGATGGATGGTTAAGTTCTCCAAATGGAAAAGATTGGCTTTCACAGCATTCAAATGGTGAATCATATTATCTTGCTAAAATTAGTGATCCAAGACGGTGGGATGCTCCACGCATGTTGCGTTTTGGTCTAAACTTTGAACTTTAAACTAAGGAATGTAATTAATGAATAATTCAAAATTTTTAAGAAAATTTATTCTCGTATTAAGTACATGCTTAGTAATAGGCGGGCTTTCTGCGAGAGAGCGTGTAGGAACTCCAATTGAATTGGGGAAATTAGACGGTGGTAAATTTGATGTAAATCGAATTAATACAGATATTTCAAATACGGGTTTTATAGTTGATTATCATCCAACAGGACATTCTGGAATGGAATGGCCAAAAGGATCTGGTAATTATTCTAATTTTCAATCAGGTGTTTGGTTTGCAGGTAAAGTAAATGAAGTGGTAAGAACAGCGACCGCTGAATATTCAACTGAGTTTAGCGCAGGTCCTTATGGACAAGAAAGCTCTGCAGATGAATATCAACTTTACACAGTAAATAAAAGTGATTTAGCTGATCCATTAGCAAGTGATGATTTTCAAAACTGGCCAGCACATAGAGGTGCACCATGGGTTGATAATGATGGAGATGGTGTATATTCTCCATTGCCAAATGGACCTGATCATCCAGACTTTATTGGTGACCAAGTTACTTTTTATACAATGAATGATGGTGACCCAGGTTCTCATGTACTTTATGGAACAGCACCATTAGGAATTGAAATTAGAGTGACTGTATGGGGATATAATAGACCTGATGCTTTTGGTGATATGATGTTTGTTAAAACTCAGGCATATAACAGAAGCGGTGAAGATATCACTGATATGTTAGTTGGTTTATGGGATGATCCTGATTTAGGTGATGCAGGTGATGACTTTGTTGGTTGTGATACTGACTTAAGTTTAGGTATTTGCTATAATGATGGTTCTGATGCATCTTATGGTGATGCTGCTCCTGCAATGGGTTATGATTTCTTCCAAGCAACTGTGCCAGGTGGTGATGGATCTGCATTTGGATTTGGTCAAGACCTTGAAGGATATCAAAACTTACCTATGTCATCTTTTGTAAAATATATTAATGGTGATGCGGTTTATAAAGACCCTGAAACTTCTCAAGAAGTGTATAACTATATGTCAGGATTAAAAGCAGATGGTTCACCATTTGTAAATTCTGCAACAGGTGAAGATAGTAAGTTTGTTCACCCTTGTGACCCTAATGATGATTCTGGAACAGATGATGAATGTTGGGTGGATGGTGATGATAATGATTCAGCTGATAGACGATTTTTAATGAATGTTGGGCCTTTTAATTTTCCAGCAGGAGACTCTTTAGAAGTTGTATTTGGTATTATTCATGCTCAAGCAAATGATGCACTTTCTTCTGTAACTTTATTGAAAGAAGTTGATCAATTGGCACAGCTAGCTTATGATATTCAATTTGCTTTGCCTGAATCTCCTCCTCAACCAAATGTTACTGCAACTTCTTCTTTTGAAGAATTGATTATTACTTGGGATGCCGTGGCGGAAGATTATTCAGCAGTTGATGAAATTGATTTAGATGCTGACGGAAATCCAACTTCATTTAAATTTGAAGGATATAATGTGTGGCAACATAGTTCATTAGATGGAACAGGAAGTAAAAAATTATTAGCTACATTTGATGTTGTTAATGGTGTTACTGAAATAATGGATAATGTGTTTGATCCGACTTATGGTTCAAGTGTGAATGTTGCAGTACAAAATGGTACTGATTCTGGATTGCAGCATTGGTTAAATGTTTCAAGAAATGATTTAGCTGGTGGTGGTCCATTAGAAAATGATAGAGAATATTATTTCACAGTGAATGCGTATGGATATAATGAAATCGGTATTCCTAAAACATTAGAAAGTCCAGATAATATTTTTGGTATCAGACCTCAAACAAACACAACAACAGAACCAACTGTTGATGTAGGGTATTCTGATTTTGAAATTACTCATTCAGGGAATTCAGACGGTTCTATTAGTGTTAAAGTGATTGACCCTTTTCAAATTACGGGTCATGATTATGAAGTATTTTTAGATTCATTTTATGTAGATTGGGAAACTGGTGTTGAACTTGGTTTAGCCGAAGGCCCTGATTGTGCAGGTGAATATGTACTGACTGGTGAAGCAACTCGCAATTTATTAGATTGCGCGGGTACTTGTTTTACTGCTGATTCAGTTGCAGCTGTTATTGGTAATGGTGTATGTGATGATGGTACAACTGATTCTGGAATGAATCTTAATTGTGAAACCTATACAAGTGATAATGATGATTGCTTTACTTGTGATGCATTAACAGTTACTATGATAGATGCGTATGGTGATGGCTGGAATGGTGCTGAATTAACTGTAGGCACTGAAGTTTATAGTTTACCAGAAGGAGCTGTAGGCCTTGCTTGCTATACGGGTGGTATGGATGTTGTCGTTAGTTGCACGAGTGGTGATTGGGCATCTGAAGTATCATGGACAATTACAGATGCTGATGGTAATGAATTACTTGCTGGTGGTGCTCCGTATGATGGCTGTCTTGGTGATTGTGGTGGATTAGTTATTGGTGACAATGATAATCATACTAATTATTTAACAGGACAAGTTACTATTAAAACTAAATTACCAAATCAAAATAATCCATACGGTATTATTGGTAATAATAAAAACCAATATCATAATGATAATTCAATTAAGTCATCTTTTGTAAGTGATTTTGATGCGAATGGATTTATGACTTTAGGTTGGAATTTACAAGATGTTACTGATGGTGTATTAGTTCTTGAAAATCAGACTATTCAAGGTGGATTAGATGGATTAACAAATACGGATGCAGGAATAACTGCAAATGTAGTTGATGGTCTAGAAATTACAGTGAATGGTCCAGCAAATGGTATTCATGGTATATACATGGTACATGATGGTGTAAGTTCAACAGAATCAAATTCTGATGGTGCTGGATTAAGTGTATTACAAGAACATGTATGGCAATATTATGATGGAGTACTTGCATGGGCGACAAACTCAAGTGGTGGATATTATTTTGCTACTCAAGGTGGTGGTACTGCTGCAAGTGAAGAATCTTATTATGAACGCGTATTCAGAGGCACTAACTTTGATAGAGCAATACCAAATGACTTTGAAATGAGATTTACTGAAACTGGTGGACAAGCATGGTTAGCCTATACAAGTGGAAATGTTATTGATGTACCATTTGAATTATGGAATGTAGGTGATTTAACTGATCCTTCTGATGATTATCGAATGTTACCATTTGTTTATGATGTAGATGGAACAGAATCATATAGTTGGTCTGGAGATCTTGAAGATTCAGGTGCTGATAATGACCCTGGTTCTGATTGGGTATATTGGTGGAATCCAGTTGATAAATCAGCAGGAACCACAGGTTATGATGCATTCTTTGGTGGTACTGGTGACTATGAAGCTGAAGTTATGGCGAGAACAGTATGGAATAACTGGAATGGTTATGGAAGTGTGACTGATTCTCTTGCTTTATCTGAACTCAGTGACCCTGACCCAGCAAATTGGAATGCTTCAGATACAACAATGTTTTCTGATAGAGGTTGGTTTTTAGATGATGTTAATTCACTCGCTGGTGTTACTGTTTCTGGTGACCATGCTTTTGGAACAATCATTTTATTTCCAGCTGATGGGTCTGTTTACAGATGGATTACAAATAAACCAAATACAGTAGCTGACTCATTTACATTTAGTACAGGTGATATTGCACCAACGAGTGTAGCTTATGATTGTGGTGCTGTAAATGTATGGCCAAATCCATATTTTGCAGATAATCCAGAAGAATCAGGTGATTATGATAATCAAATCCATTTTACGGATTTACCGGCAGATGCCATAATTTCAATTTATAATTTAAGTGGATTATTGGTGAATAAAATTGAAATGGTTGATGGGCAAAATGCGGTATGGGATGCAAGAAATTCATATAATATCCCTGTTGCATCAGGAATGTACATTGCAGTAATTACGAGTAATGGTGATGATTGTAATGAAATTAGAAAAATAGCAGTCGTTTCAAGATTGCAAAAACTTGATCGTTATTAATAATGGTCGTTGAAAAAGGAGATAGCAAAATGATAAAAAAACTCATAACTATATGTTTAGTGTTTGTCTGGTTTTCCATATCAATGGCTGGGACAAGCGCATCAATAGGAACTGATAGTGGAACACAATTATTAATTCCAACAGGTGCAAAAGGAGTTGCATTAAATTCATCTTATAATGCGTCTGTAACAGGTGTTGATGCATTATATTATAATCCTGCAGGAATTGCAGGGAAAGTAAATGGAGTTGAAGCTCAGTTTTCATCTTATTCTTATATTGCAGGTATTAAACATACTTATGCTGCATTTGTAAGTAATGTAGGAGAAGGAACTGTTGGTTTATCTTTTAAATCATTAGATTTTGGAGATATTAAAAAAACAACTGCAGATGATACTCATGGTACTTCAGGGAATACTTATTCACCAAATTTTTCAGTATTAACATTAAGTTATGCTAAAAGTTTTAGTGATAGAATTCGATTTGGTACGAGTGTTAAAATTGTAAATGAAACAGTTGATCAAACGGGTGGTTCTGCATTCGCATTGGACATGGGTGTTCAATATGAACATGCATCATTACCATTAAAGTTAGGTGTTAGTTTGAGAAACTTAGGATCAAAACTTGAATATTCAGGTATTAACTTGGAAGAAGGAACTTCAACATTATTGTCAGAAGCTTCTAACTTACCTGCTAATTTGAATATTTCTACAACTTATAGAGTTGGTCCGGTAGATGTTCATTATTCATTTACTAATTTCTCATATGCATTTAATGAATCATCACTTGGTTTAGAATATCAAATTGAATTTGGTGATTATTCAGCATGGGTTGGTGGTGGAATTAATTCTCTACTAATCGAGGAAGATGAATTAGATGAAGCTTATTCAAGCAACCCATTTGGTGCATCTTTTGGTGGTGGATTAAATGCGAAATTAGGTAATTTTAATTTTGGATTAGACTATGGGTTGAAGAGCTCTGAAATGTTTGGTAATACGAGCGTTCTTGCTTTAAATATTGGATTCTAAACATAAGTCATAATTGATTGTAAAAAAAGGGAGACAATTGTCTCCCTTTTTATTACCCTTAATAATATGAATTGGTATTAAAATTTATAAAGAAGTATATTTCTTTTTATTAAATAAAAAATATTTTAATACAATACTTTTTGGATAGAATTTTTTAGATATTATTGTTGTTGCTAACAATTGAGTAGATTGTCTTTTTTTCAAGATATACAGGATATTTAAAAGTATCCAAAACCCTGCTTTTACATGTGCCCACGCATGAGAAAAATTTCCTGTGAGAAGTTCCTTAATAAATGAAATTTTTTCAAATATTATTCGAGGGACAATGTTTTTTAATAATTCCGATAAAGTTGTATTTGTTAACATAAGAACAAAGCTATTTCGATGATTTAAATATGTTTTCTTTGGTGATTGATATGGAAGTGTTGCACCACCAATATGGTATATAACAGATTTTGGTTCTACCCAAATGATATAACCTGCTAATTTACTTTTCCAGTGGAAATCTATTTCTTCAAAATGTGCAAATAAAATCTCATCAAACCCACCCAGTTTTATAAATATTGATTTTCGAGTTAAAAAACAGGTACCAGATGCCCAAAATATTTCACAGTCGTTATCATATTGTTGTTTATCTTTTTCAATAGTATTAAATATTCGACCTCTCGCAAAAGGAAAACCATATTTATCTAAAAATCCACCAGAACCTCCTGCATAATCAAATTGGTCTTTTTGTTTTGCATTCAATATTTTTGGTTGAATTGAGGAAATGCGCAAGTTTGATTCTATTTTTTTAATGAGAGGCTCAATCCAATTGGGTTCTTGGAATGTATCATTATTTAAAAATATTAAATATTCTCCATTTGATCGTTCTGCACCCATATTACATCCACCTGCATAACCAAGATTTATTGTACTTTCAACAATTTTGACTTTGGGGAAGTTTTTTCGTATTAATGATAAGCTATTATCAGAAGAACCATTATCAACAACTATAATTTCAAAATTAGAATAGGTCGTTTTTTGTAATGATGTTAAACAGTCATTTATGATTTTTTCCCCATTATAATGAGGAATAATGACAGAGACAAGTGGTTGGATATTATGCTTGCCCCTGTAAATTATTTAATAATTGCTGTATTTGTTTATCATTTGGATGAGTTATTAACCATGTTTTTAAAATTTCTATCGCTTCATCTAATCTGTCCATTCTAGCTAAAGATTGAACGGTTGCATACATATACTCAATATTTTCAGGTTGAGATTGATACAATTCATTAAACACTCGATATGCATTTTCAAAATCATTAAGTTCAGATAAATACATTTGTCCAACGCTTAATAGTGTTTCATTTTTTACATTTTCTCTTTCTTCAATACTGTCTAATCTTGTTCTGTATTCTTGTTCATTTCCTAATAAATGATAAAGTTGTGCAACTTGTAACTCAAGTTTATCATTATTATAGGGTAAAAGATTAGATGGAAAATAGTCTTCCATAGAATTTAAAACGGATAGAGCTTCATGCTTTTCTACCGAATTTCCATTTATACTATTAATTACAAGTTGCAGAAATCCTGCCCGATAATTTTGTACTAACCGTTGTATATTAAAATTAAAATGAACATCAGGATTATCCATATTTCGGTAATGATAAATGCCTTTACCTGTTTGGTAATAGTCTGAAAATTCTTCGGGGGTACGAAGAATAATATCTGTATTTTCAGATTGGGTTATATTTTGTTTCATTCGTGAATAATTAATTTGAGATACTTTATTTGGATGTAATTTAAAAACCATTCCTTCCATTTGTAGATAATCATCAAGCCCAATTCGATTATCATCTGAAACAGTTACTGCAAAATAAATTGGCCTTTCCCATTTACAAGCCATAATTAGCCGATAAATCATAATATCCTGAACTCTTAGAAATCGATTATGATATGTTGGATTTAATGTCCAATTAAGTCCATCTCCTTCATGACCTTTTGGTCCTGGAATATTCATTTCTTTCGGTTCCCAACGAACAGGGCTAATTTCACTTATTTCTTTGTTGTCCATTAATATTGGGATTGGAGGATCGTAGTCGCGTAATTGTTTAATATACCAATCAGTATTTAATAATGATAAATTTACAACTCTTACATCTTTTCTAACATTTTCTACTTCCTGTAGATACCAAAGTGGGAATGTATCATTATCACCATTTGTAAAAATAATTCCATACGGATCACAGGAGTTTAACATATTATAAGCATAATCCCATGCAACATAATTACCTGACCGATCATGTTCTTTATAATCTTGATTTATCATTGTGATTGGCATTAAAAAAGTACAAGTGGCTAATAATATGTATGCTGTTGTATTACTTTTTTCGTTAAATAATTTTTTAATATATTCAATGAGACCAGCAATGCCAATACCAATCCATATTGAAAACGCAAAAAAGCTACCCACATAAGAATAATCTCTTTCTCGGGGTTGAGGGTCATATTGATTTAAATAAATAATTATCATTAAACCTGTTGCTGCAAAAAGAGATAATACGGCTAATGCTCTTTTCCAATCTTTTTTAAAATGATAATAAAATCCAAAAAGACCTAATAAAAATGCAAGCGGAATGAAATATCGTGTTGTATTAATACCATCTAAAGATTTTATATAATTCCCTGATTTTGAAAAAAGAGGCCAATTATTATCGCCTCTACCAATAAATTGCCATGCAAAATACCTTAAATACATTTCTTTAAATTGATAATTAATTACAAAATCTTCAACATCACTGCTTTTTGGATCTTGTCTGTTATTTGTCCAGCGATATGCATAGTTTGAATTTTTTAAACTTTGAGCTCTATCTTCAATATCCCAATCACCATATTGCTCTCTATTTAAGTATGAAATTGCTTTTGAAAGTGTACTTGGATCATTTTCATTAATAAATGGTGATTGCTGTGCGCGAATAAATATAGTCGCATAAGTTGAATAACCAATAACAACTAAAAGTAAACTTAATGAAACTGTAGATGCAAAATATAATTTTTCTTTAATTGTATAAACTAAAACCCCTATAACAGCTAATAAGATAAAAATAATATTATCCATCCCATAATTCTGAGCAATCTTTGGTAATCCTTTTATAACACCTAAATAAATAACAAAAAATACTCCAATCGTAGCACCAACAGGTATTAGAAATGAAAGGTAACTGAATTCTCTTTTTTTGAAATAAATAATAAGTGCAATAAGTGGGAGGGCTAATAGGTTTAATAAATGAATCCCCGTGGCAATTCCAAACATATATGCAATGATAATTATATATCTTACATTTCCATTGGTCCCTTCTTTTCTTGCCCAAACTAAAATAAGCCAAACTACAATTCCTGTAAAAAATGTGGACATTGCATATACTTCAGCTTCAACTGCATTAAACCATTGTGAATCTGTAAAAGCAAATGTTAACGCACCTACCAATGCACTCCCAAAATTGATTAATGCATCTGAATATTTAGCCGTTATTCCTCTAAATTCTTCGATTAAGTACACAGTAATTAAATATAAAAACATTACAGAGAATGCAGATACGAGGGGTGACATTAAATTTACTCTTGCACCGACATCACTAAATGTAGGAATTTGGCTAAATACATTTCCTAATAGTAAGTATAGTGGGCTTCCCGGAGGGTGAGGTACACCCATAATATATGAGGTTGCAATAAATTCCCCACAATCCCAAAAAGATGCGGTAGGTGCCATTGTCATTATATATATCACAAAGGATATTAAAAATGCAACGCTGGCAATAATTCTATTTTCTTTTATGTATGATTTTTCCATTTATACTCTATGAGAAGTAATTTTAGTAAATAATTAAACCGCGAAATTTACAGCTTTTAAAGGGTGTAAAAATATGAATTTACCCTGTTTGTAAATAAGTGTACATATGTGAATATTCAGTCTTAAATTTTTGTAATATTCCTTGATGGTCTGATTTTTTTAATTCAGGATCATCATCAATAACATGAAAAGCATATTGCCTCGCAAGTCTAGCTATTGAACCGTCTCTAGCAATATCAGCAATTTTTAATTTCATATATCCATGTTGTTTCGTCCCAAAAAAATCACCAGGACCTCTTAACCTTAAATCTTCGTCTGCAATTAAAAATCCATCAGAAGTCGATTCCATTATTTTTAATCGCTCACTTATAAAACCATCTTTTTTACCTGGTATTAATATACAAAATCCAGGTTTATCACCTCGTCCAATCCGACCTCTTAATTGATGTAATTGGGCTAATCCAAATCGGTCTGCATTCTCAATTACCATTACTGTAGCATTTGGAATGTCAATTCCAACTTCTATAACTGTTGTTGCAACAAGAATTTGAATTTCATTTTGTTTAAAAGCCTCCATCTGTTTATCTCTTTCTACAGATTTAATTTTACCATGAATATAGCCCACTGAAATTTCTGGAAAAACTTCTTTAGATAGTTTTTTATATTCTGTTTCTGATGCTTTTAAATCTAATTTTTCTGACTCTTCAATAATCGGATAAACGATAAAACACTGGTTTCCGTTATTAACTTCTTTACGAATAAAATTATATATCCGTTCTTGTTGGTCAGATGTTACCACAAATGTTTTAATTGGTTGTCTGTTTCCAGGTAATTCATCAATGATTGTTACATCCATATCTCCATGATATGTAATTGCAAGAGTTCTTGGTATAGGCGTTGCAGTCATTGCTAAAATATGTGGATGGTTTCCCTTGTCGAGTAATGATTTTCGTTGTTCTACTCCAAAACGATGTTGTTCATCAATTACCACTAAGCCTAAATTTTTAAATTCAATATCTGGTTGTATAATAGCATGGGTACCAATTAAAATTTGAATTTCTCCTGAAGAAACTTTATGAAGTAATTTGTCTCTTTCATCTCCTTTTTTACCACCGAGAAGTAATTCAACTTTTAAATTAACTAAATCACAGAGCTCTTTCATAGATTTATAATGTTGCCTCGCCAGAATTTCAGTAGGTGCAAGTACAGCAATTTGTCCACCATTATCTGCGACAATTGTTGATGATAATAGTGCCACAACCGTTTTTCCGCAACCTACATCTCCTTGAATCAATCGATTCATTTGATGAGGTTGACCTAAATCTTTTCGAATATCTCGCATTGCTTTTATTTGTGCAGTTGTTAATTGAAATGGGAGTTTTTCATAAATCTCTCGAGTATAATTTCCAATCTCTGGATAAGGTGTTGAAATTTCTTTTTTAGTAAAGGCTTTCTTTTTGGCCATTAGAATTTGAAGAAAAAATAATTCATCAAATTTTAGACGATAAATTGCCTGTTTTAATGTTTCTGCATTTTCTGGTTGATGAATAGTATGAATAGATTCACCATAAGAATTTAATCCAACTTCACTTCTAAGATTTGGGGTGAAATGGTCAGATAATTCTCGTCCACCATGAAGTAATGCATTTGTAATTATTTTTCGAAATCCACGACTATCTAATCCCGCAGATTTTAATGAGGCTGAACTTGAATATTGGGCGATAATTTTACCTGTATGTGTAGGGTCTTCATTCTCATCTAAAATATCATGTTCTGGGTGGCTAATTGAGAATCCTTTATAAAAGTCAATTTTCCCAAATACAGCCACTTTTTGATTAATCTTAAACTTATCTGAAATCCAAGATATTCCATTAAACCAATTACATTGTAAACGGCCTGAACCATCACTTATTACGACCTGAAAAAAATTCCGCCGTCTTGTTTTCCGCAGTCCAAAGGATTGAACTCTTCCAATAATTACTGCTTCTTCACCTATTTTTAAATGGTTAATTGGTTTTATATTGGTACGATCTAAATACTTTCGAGGGTAATACTGAAGTAATTCGCGTACCGTTGAAATACCAATTTCATTTAATAGTTTACCACGAACGGGCCCAACTCCTTTGAGATATGTAATTTCAGTATCTAATGGGTTTTGAGCGAAATTTGTCATTTTTTATTTTGTAAATTTATAAACCTTGAATTGACTTTAGATTCTCTTCCAATTTTTTAATACTATCTATATATTCTGATTGTTTTCGTTTTTCATTTGCAACTACTGTTTCAGGTGCTCGAGCAACAAAATTTTCATTATTTAATTTCCCATTAACAGATCCAAGACGGCCATTAAAATCTGTTATTTGTTTTTCAAGTCGTTCAACTTCATGGTCTATATCGATTAATCCCTTTAATGGAATAAATAATTCCATTTGATTTACAATACCTGTTGCTGATTGAGCTGGTTTTTCTAATTTTTCACCAACGGTTAATTCACTTACCTTTACTAATCGTTCTAAATATTCTTCTTGTGATTTTAAAATAGAAGTCAACTCAGAATCCCCTCGAACAAATAAAGGAGCTGTTCTTGAAGGTGAAACATTTAGATTTGAACGAATATTTCGAATTGTTGAAATAGTTGCCATTATCAATTTCATCTCATTTTCTGCATTATCATTTATTTTATTAAATTCAGATTCGGGCCACATTGTAGAAATTAATAAACAATCATCTTTTCTACTAAATGTATTCCATAATTTTTCGGTAATAAATGGAGTATAAGGATGTAATAACTTAAGAATTGCTCGTAATACATGAACAGAAACAATGCGTGCGGTTTCAGCTTTTTCATCATCTTCACTATAAAACCTGACTTTTGCTAATTCAATATACCAATCACAATATTCGGACCAAACAAAATCATATACAATTTTAACTGCTTCATTTAATTTATATTGTGAATATGCATTATTTACATTTTGAATTGTTTTATTTAATCTTGACAATATCCATTTATCGCTAATATCAAGTTGGTCATCTAATAGAGTTGATAATGGGGCGGGTAATTCATTTTCGATATTCATTGTAACAAATCGAGCGGAATTCCATAATTTATTCATGAAATTTCTGCCTTGTTCAATTCGCTCTTCAGCAAATAAAATATCTAATCCTTGAGGAGCAATTAGAAGCATACCAACTCGTAATGCATCAGCACCAAATTTTTCAATTAAGTCTAATGGATCTGGAGAATTTCCAAGAGATTTACTCATTTTTCTGCCTTGTTCATCTCTTACAATTCCTGTAAAATAAACATTTGAAAATGGTATCTCTTTTTTAACATACAATCCTGCCATAATCATTCGAGCTACCCAGAAAAATATGATATCTGGACCTGTTACTAAATCTTGTGTGGGATAAAATTTTTGAACCATTTTTTCATCCTGAGGCCACCCTAATGTTGCAAAAGGCCATAACCATGAAGAAAACCATGTATCTAATACATCAGGGTCTTGTACTAAATCTGTTGAACCACATGCACAGGAATCTGGTTTTTGAATTGATACCATTGGTTCTTTGCATGCTAATTGACATGAATCCATATCATTTCCTCTGCAATACCAAACGGGAATTCGATGTCCCCAAATCAGTTGACGAGAAATACACCAATCTTGAATATTATCTAGCCAATGATTATAGGTTTTTGTCCATCTGTCAGGATGAAATTTTACATTTCCATCATTAACAACTTCTAAAGCATCCTTTGCTAAAGATTCCATTTTAACAAACCATTGTTTTGACATATATGGTTCTACAACTGCATCTGTTCGCTCTGAATGGCCAACTTGATGTAAATGGTCTTCAATTTTTTCTAATAATCCTAATTCCCCCATTGCTTTAACAACAAGTTTTCTCGCTTTTAATCGATCAACCCCTTGAAATTCTGTTGGCACATTTTCATTTAATTCACCATTTGGATTCATGATATTAATAGAATTTAAATTATTCCGTTTACCCATTTCTAAATCATTTGGGTCATGAGCAGGAGTTACTTTTACACAGCCTGTTCCAAAATCTTTATCAACATAGGAATCAGTAAAAATGGGTATTTCTCTATTAACAAGTGGCAAAATTACTGATTTTCCAATTAAATGAGAATAGCGTTCATCATCGGGGTTAACTGCTACACCTGTATCACCTAACATTGTTTCTGGGCGAGTAGTTGCAACAATTAGATATTCATTGGTATCTTTTATTGGATATTTAAAATGCCATAAATGTCCATTTACTTCTTTATGGATTACTTCTTCATCGGATAGTGCTGTTTGTCCAACAGGGTCCCAGTTTATCATTCGTGTACCACGATAAATAAGACCGTCCTTATAAAGTTTGATGAATATTTCTAATACGGCGTTGCTATATTTTTCATCCATTGTAAATACAGTTTTATCCCAATCACAAGAACATCCTAATTTTTTCAATTGTTTTAGGATGATTCCACCATATTTATCTTTCCATTGCAGTGCATGATTTAAGAATTCATCTCGTGTAATTTCTTTTTTATTTATTCCTTTATCAGCAAGCATTTTGGTTACTTTAGCTTCAGTTGCAATAGAAGCATGATCTGTTCCTGGGAGCCATAATGTGTTTTTTCCTTGCATTCGGGCACGACGAATTAAAACATCTTGAATTGTATTATTTAGTACATGTCCAATGTGTAAAACACCTGTCACATTTGGAGGGGGAATCATAATGGTAAATGATTCAGTATTTGAGTTTTCATCAGGAGAAAATGCACCTGAGTTTAACCATGTATTATAAATTTGATCTTCAACCTCATTGGGTTGATAAATTTTTGCCAGTTCTTGTTCTGACATATTACCTCATTTTTTAATAAAAATTGAATATTATTAGAATATCTTAACCTAAAGTTTATAAGGTTTATAGTACTAAATCTGAGGAGAATATTTTATGAATTGAATTAATATTTTATGTAAATTAAGGGGTTATTCATAAGAGATTTTAAAAGGAAAGGTTAAATGAATTTGTATAATATATTTTTAATATTTATTTTTAGTTTTTTATTTTCTCAATATCAATTACAAATAGATAATGGCTATGGTAGTGGACAATATTCTACTGGTGATATCATACATATTTGGGCTCATGAGACCCCTGGAGATTCTATATTTACAGGATGGTCTGAAATCAATGGTGTATTACCCAGCAATCAAGAGTGGCATACTTCTGTTATCATGCCGTCATTTGATTTAAATATTTCTGCAAATTTTGAAGTTATTGAAAATACTCAATTTCAGAGTGAAGAAATCCAATGTGTCAATTCATTAAAAGAAGTTTATTATGTATTTCCTGAGAATCATATTGGAGTAATATTTTTATTTCATGGTACTTCGGGGCATGGTATAAATTGGTTTATTAAAGTAGAAAATAATATTTTTACAAAGGATGCAGTATCTCGAGGTTTTGCTGTAATTGCTATTGATTCAGAAGAAGCCACTTTAGGAGATATAAATGGTGATGGATATTTACGGTGGAAAACACTTCCTCCGAATAGTGAAGAAAATATTGATATTGGTAATATTTCAGCTTTAATTGATACATTTCAATTTAGAGGATTAATTGAAGAAAATAATCCAATTTTTGCATTAGGAATGTCCAATGGGAGTAATTTTGCACCTTCTGTTTCTTATGCATTAAACTTTTCAGCGACTGCCGGGTATTGTAGTAAAGGAATTCCTGCATTATTTGAAGTAACTGAAATTCCAACCATTTTTTGTACCGTTGAAAATGATCATACCTCTGATAATAATATAACTTATGAAAATTATCAAACTTTACTTTATCGGCAAATTCAAACTGAATATCATGAAAATGAAGTCCAACCCCTATATTCTCAACGGTTTAAAAGAGTTCCAGAAATAGATGACCAATTATCTCAACAACTTTATAATGAAATATCAAATGGTGGATTTTTAGGAATAAATCAATTTTTTAATATTGAATATAGTGAATTTTTAGAATCTATAGAATATTCACCAGAATTATTTCCTGTTTTCCATTCAACCGAAACAAGTATTCAAAGTGGAATAAAAGGTCAATTGAAAAATACAATGGCAGAGCATGCATTTTTCAGTGAATTTAACCATAGAGTATTAGATTTTTTTCAATCCACTATTTATCAATTAGGAGATTTAAACGAAGATGGTTTAATTAATATTATCGATGTTGTTTTAATTGTAAATTTAATTTTAAATGGAGAATTCAATCCTCTTGGAGATTTGAATAATGATAGTGAGATTAATGTAATAGATATAGTGATGATTGTGAATATTATTTTAGAAAGTGAATAAATCACAAATTTAAATATTTGTAGGGATGAACATAAGTGTTCATCCTTTTAATGTACAGAAACACAGGTCTGTCCCTACGGATTTATGAAATTTGAAATAAAAAGGAGGTTCTTCACAATAATTAGTACTTTTTAGGATTTGAGTAAAAAAGAAACAGAC
>CAZGWH010000042.1:0-20941 GCA_964529325.1 uncultured bacterium
AACCCACTTAAATATAAGGTGCTTTGAGGTAAAATATATCCTGTTGGATCAAAAAATAAATCTATTAATTGTTCTTCTCCCAGTGAAAAATCTGTATCTTTCAAAGACGAAACATTATTTAAAAAACCAAATAAACCGCCTTGGCGTCTTCTATGTACATATCCTGTTGAAGATTTTTTACTCAATTCTTCAATTGAAGCAATTTTCAATTTATCTAACTTTAATGTACCAATGTTAGTATTAAAAATAATTTCAGTTTCAGTTTCAGAGATTTTTTTACCTTTAAATATTTCACCAGATAGCATTTTAATTTTAAACTCTTTTTGAATAAGGTTATCTCTATTAATTGTAACTGCTCCAAAGCTTGTTTGTACAACAAGCTCTGTATCACTCTCTCCAATAATTGAACCTTTAATTTTCGAACCATCTTTTAGTTTAAATTCTTGTTCTTGCCCAACTATAAAGACAGTTACTAAACTAACTATAATTAATTTTAATAAAATCTTATTCATTTTTTCCTTTGTTTAATTTAATATTTTTATTTGAAATTACTCACCAACAGTAATAACCATAAATAGGATAAATCCTACACACGCCCCAACGGTACCTATTTGACCTTTATTTATTGCTTTTTCACGAAGATAAATAGTTTCTGCTTCATATATATCTTTATATAATTTAATCTGTTGTTGAGTTGCATTTTCGGAAATTGCTGAAATATAGTAATGTGGAATATTTACCCTCATTTTACTTAATAATTTAGGTAAAAAATATGCTCCTCCTAAAAACCCTCCAATCGCTGGCAATCCTTCCCCTATTTCACTACCTATAAAGCCTGTTACTGTAGCACTATATAAAGTACTGGGGCCTCCTAACCCTGTCCAGGCAAAACTTCTAAATGATCTTTTTGCATCAGATTTAGCTCTATCAATAATTTCGATGTCTGAATAAAATATATTTTCAGATATGGTAAATTCAGAATTAACATTACGATCTGTTATTGGAAGAGATTCTTTTTTTCTCGGTGCTAATAATTGAATACCAGTTTCAGGATCAAATTGTATTTTAGCATGAGTAGAGTCTCTAATTATTTCACCCGTTTCAGGGTCATAATTTTGACTAAATGCAATACATGATAATATTGTGAAAAGTATTAGTTTAGTCATATTAATTTTAAAATTCAAAGAATTTCCAGTAAATATCTATATACGGTTGTTGAAAATGAACACCAATTCTAAAGTTTTCATTTACTGCATATAATATTCCAAAATCAAAATCAAATGGTGTGTATTTACCTATGGGGCTATCAAAAATAAACCCATCACCGCCATTATCTCCCCCTCCTGTAAAGTCTACAATAGTTTCAGAAAGCGTTTTAGATTTATTTCCATTATCCATCCACGCTGAGCCTACAAATTTTAAATCTTTTCGTAAATCATATTCGAAAGATGCCCAGATACGGAAAGGAACGGTACCTTTTTCCTCGCTCCACTTATAAGTATATTTATCACCAGCATCAGAGAGTATTGAGTCGGGATTAATTTTTTTTATTAACCAAAACGCATTTGAAATCTTCGCTCCAATTGTCCACCCCACTTTACCACGACCCGTAGGATTTTTTCGCCTTGAAGAATAAACAGTATAAAATTCGCCAAAAACTCCATTTTCACTTTCGATATCATCAATAGTTGCCAAATCATTATCGAGATTATATTTAAATCCAGTATGATTTAATGTTGAATCTAGAACATCATTTTTATACACATTCACCAGGTGAGAATATTTTGCAAGAATAGATGATTTTGGATAATTTCGATGCAATCCAAATCCAACAGATAGTGCCTGCTCAGTATCGGCTGTTTTTTTATGATAAACGCGTACTTTGGGATGAAGATTTAGATCACCTGCAAAATTAGAGGCAAATTTCGTTGTTATCATAAATCGTTCAGTAAATCCATATCCAACAGATAGACCACTTAAATAAAAAGTATTTGCTTCTAAGGGAAACGCCGTATCGTCCAAGAATACAGAAATAAGTTCAGCTTCACCCTTATAGAATTTTTTGGTCACCTCTGTTTTGGGAATGAGCCGTCCTCCTCTATATCTATCTAATTCTTTTATATCTTTTTTTTGAATTGCAACATCACCATATTTTGAGCGAATTACCAATTCTTCTAAAGTTTCATGAATAATAGGTCCTTTAAAGCGAGATGCATCTTTTTTTAATAAATCTACTGTTTCTTCTAATATTTCATTTACTGGAATATTTAAGTTTCCATCTACAGTTTTAATGGCACATATTCCTTCTTCAATTGATAGAATTGTCCCGTCGATAATATTATCATCAATCATATAAAACCGCTTAGACATTCCAACTTCTAATGATTGCGCGAGTAATAATTCTTTTTCCTCTACTACAGGCTTTATATATCCTATATTTATCGGTGCTGGTGGATTTTCAGATTGAAAGCGATTAATGATTTGTATTGCCTGCCCTCTTGATAATCCATGAATCGTTGTTCCATAATGTTTAATTAAATATTGGTCTAAATTTTCATTTGTAAATCCGTTTTCATTTGCTAATGCTACTATTGCATTTGTTTGTGCAGGCAAAATTAACTCTGCCTTAACCGTTGAGAATGAAAACGCAATGATTAATAATGTTATTATTTGTTTATACATGAAAACTCCTTCTGTTTATTTGTGAATTTTGGATATTAATTTTACTAATGAATTTAAAACTAAAATCCATTTTAATTATAATAAATTAAAAATAATATCTTAATATAAATTTATGAGATAGCGTATTTACTTTTTTTGTTTCAGAATATGTTAAATCTTCCGATGAAAAATAGTTATTAATTTCGCCATCTTCTTTTAAGCTTGTCATTGTAAACATAGCCTCGCCTGCAAAAGAAAAATTAGAAGATATAAAATACTCCGCTCCAATTGTTGGTGAAATTATTAATAAATCTAATTCATTAATCTCTTCATCTTCATCATATATATTTTTCTCACGAATCCAAGTCTTTCCTGCTCGCAACCCCGCATTAAACCTTACTTTGTTTCTTTCAAATAATTTTAATATTCCTACCATCGCTGTAATATTAGACTCAACTTCTTCTTCATCATAATCGTCATCGTTAAAATTTTTAACAATTGAAGTTGTCATATAAGAAATTGATGGCTCGATAAGATATCCATCTACTTCTATTGGAAAATATATACCATTAATACTAGAATTTTCACCACTTTCAAATAATTGAATTAATGAGTTTAGGCCACTTACTTCCACATTAAAACCGATTCCATATTTTATATCATTCTGTCCAAAAATGATACCAGTTAATAAGCATAGTAAAGCTAATTTTATTTTTTTATTCATAATATTTACATCTTTCTTTTTTGATTAAAATTAATTAGTTTAACATAAGTCAAATACCTTGCCAAAGTAAATCTCCCTTGGTAAATGGTATTAAAACTATTATATGTAATAAATATGTGTAAAAACTGCAAGTTTATTCTTGCAGTAGATTAAGTTGTTTTATTTTTTGCTGAAGATATTGTCGTTTCATTCCTAAAATTTTTGATGCTTTTGTAATATTTTGATTTGTAGAATTTAATGCTTGTTCAACTAATGCTTTTTCTATAGGAAATAGGTATTCTTGTTTTGCATCTTGAAATGTTCGTCCGTTTAAATTATATTCATTTTTAGATTCATCAGAAATTTTTGATAAGAATATAGATTCATCAAATTTTTCATCAGATAATACAACTGAATTTTCTATTAAATTTTTTAATTCCCTTATATTACCCGGCCATCTATGTTTTTTTGCTTTTTCAATTAAATTAGCTGTTAGCGTTAAATTTCCCTTTGAATATTGGTTACAAAATATTTGATTAAAATAATTAATTAAAATTGGAATATCATCAACTCGCTCTCTAAGTGGAGGTATTGTTAATTCAACAACAGATAATCGATAAAATAAATCCTCTCTAAACTTTTTCTCTTTTATTGCTTTCTTTAAATCTGTGTTTGTAGCACAAATAATTCGAAAATCAGAATTTACTTTTACCTCTCCTCCAAGGGGTGTAATTGATTTTTCTTCAATTGCCCTTAATACTTTCACTTGAGTTTCTTGTGCCATTTCACCAATTTCATCTAAAAATAAAGTACCATTATGAGCTAATTCAAACATCCCCTTTTTATCTTTTATCGCCCCCGTAAATGCACCCTTTTTATAACCAAATAATTCTGATTCGATTAAGTCTTTTGGTAATGCCCCACAATTAATTGCAATAAATGGTTGATTTGATCTATTACTTTGTTCATGTATGGATTGTGCCGTTAAATCTTTCCCTGTTCCACTCTCACCTAAAATTAAAACGGTAACATCTGTTTGTGCTACTTTTTGAATGAGGCTTCTAATCTCTACCATTTGCTCGCTTTGACCTAATAGTTTTGTTTCTTTTTTTTGTAAATCAGTTTTTAATTTTTCATTTTCTCTTTTTAAATGAATTTGTTCAGAAGCATTACGAATTAAAGTTCTCAATTCATCTAATTGAAATGGTTTTGCAATATAATCCCAAGCACCCTTTTTTAATGCTTCAACAGCAACTCGCTCTGAACCATAGGCTGTCATCATTATACAAATAGGAATTAATTTAAGTTTTGTTGATTTTTCTAGTACTTCAAATCCATTTTTCTTAGGCATATTAATATCTAATAAAATGATATCGGGATTTTCTTTTTGGGCTATTTCAAGAGCTCTATCTCCATCTTCAGCCTCAAAGATAGTATATTTTTTTACTAAAGCCCGCCTTAAAGCTTGTCGAGAAATTCTTTCATCATCAGCAATTAGTATTTTAATTAAACTCATTGTTTATCTCCATTTGGTAATTTTACAATAAATATTGCACCATGTTCTTTACCATTTTGAGCAATAATACTTCCATGTAATTCTTCAACTTTTGTCTTTACGATTGATAAACCTAACCCCGTACCCTCTTTTTTTGTTGTAAAATAAGGTTCAAATACATTATTCAAATTACCAATTCCAGGACCATTATCAATCACATTAATTGATATTTCATTTTCAACTTCTAATATTTCAACTTGGATTAAATCACCCTTTTTGTGACACGCCTGTATTCCATTTAAAATTAGATTAAAAATTATT
Organism: uncultured bacterium; assembly: GCA_964529325.1. Lineage (GTDB taxonomy): Bacteria > Fidelibacterota > Marinisomatia > SCGC-AAA003-L08. The sequence goes on from CAZGWH010000042.1 coordinate 5,181, forward strand.
TCCTTTAATTTCCCAGGGTTACTTTTTATAAAAATACTATTAATTGGATTAAAAACTATATTAATTCCAACTTTTTGTGCCTCTTTAGAAAGTAACCGAATTGTCTTTTCAATTACATCATTTACGCTTACTTTTATCCATGTATCCTGTTTATTTGGGCTAGCATAAAGTAGAATTTCATTTAATATATCAGTTAAATCTTCAATTTCATTTCGAATCGTTTTTAAGTCATTTTTTAAATCATTACCTTTGGGTTCATCTTCTTCCATTACCTGAACCAATGTATAAATTGAATGTAGTGGGTTTTTTACTTCATGGCTAATACTTGCTGAAATTTGTCCTAAAGTAGATAGTTTTTCCTGTTTTAAAATTGCTTTTTCTAAATTAACTTGATCTTCCAGTAAAATAATATTTCTCATGGTTAGTGCTAATTGATTTAATATTGTATTTAGTAAATGTAATTCATTTGTATTTAATTCATCTTTAAAAGGTTTTAATTTAATTCCTAAAACCCCTAAACTTCCCTCTTGATCCTTTATCCATCCAACAAAGTCAAAATTTTGACTTTCCATCCAATTACTTAAAGTTTCGTTTACTAAATCTTTATGTAAAAATGTATTTTTTTCATCTTCAAACATTTTTTCATCGGGTAAATTTAAATTTGAAATAATATTTAGATTTTGAATAAATAGAGGGTTTTCTAATCGGTTAATTAATATTTTTTCAATTTGATTAATATTGGAAATCCGTTTTAGAGATTGGCTAATATTATGGATTGTAGTTTTATATTTTTCTGTATCTTGAAAAAAAAATTGATTCATTTTTTGATGTAAATAAATTCGGATAGGATGAAATATAAAAACTAAAATGACCATTAAAATAATTTCTACCATTTTTACATTAATTGCATCAAAGTGTGACAAATACTGTGCAATATTTCGAATTCCAAACTGATAAATAATTATCACTATTGCTGTTAAAACACTATATAAAATTGTAGGTTTTATAAGTATATTTAAAAATTGATAGCGAACAAGATAATATCCCAAAGTTATCCCTGGAATTATTGCAAAAATTAAAAATAAAAGCCGAATAACTGGTGCTAATTCAGGTGTCCATGGATGTTGTGATAAAATAATAACTGTGAAAATAGATGCTATTATTAAAAAAATTCCGTTAATTGGAAAATAATTATCAAACCTTTTCCATCTTGGGTTTCCTTTTAATTTATAACATAATAATCCTGACACTCCTGTACAGATTCCCAGCCACCATGCAAAAAATTGAAACTGAATTGGAGTGATACTGGAAGTTAATACTGGCCAGGGTAATGGTGTATTATTTGTAATATTTCCAATAAATTGATATGTAAAATAAAAACTAAAAAAATGCAAATATAAAAATCGAAGCGGGTTCTTTAGTTTTCTATTTATAGTACTTTTTAAATAATAATCTCTATAAATTGCAAAAGCATGCAATAAACTTGCGGGCATAAAAGATAATCCAATTAAATTTATTACCCAACCAATTGTATATGATTTTTGAAATAATTCCTGTGCGAGTGCTCTAGCAAATAAAGCTAAAAAATTACCGCTAAAATAAAGAAGAAATGTTAATGCAGTAAATAATACAATTCTTTCATGAATAGGGGGCTTCTTTTTTATTAATAAAACATAAAATATAATGCCATATAGAATTGTACCAAGTAATGCCGTAACTAATGCTAAACCATCTGTCCAGGTGAATTGTGTAATGAGTGCAAGTTCCATCTTGCAGTAGTTTAAGGAATTATAGCATTAAGGTAAAATCTATTATTCGGTTGTTTCTGCTATAATTACACCGACAATGATTAAAAAGCCTCCAAACATTCCTGTGATTGTCAAAATTTCACCAACAGCATACCATGAATATAAGGCTGCAAAAACGGGCTCTAAGATGAAAATCAAGGCAGTTTGTGTAGGTGTAAGTATTCGTTGTGCCCAAACCATCACACCTATTGCTATAAATGTGGCAAAAACCCCTGTGATTAATAAAGCATTAATTAGTTTACTTGACCAAATAATAGAGGGCGAATCAATGATTGTATAACTCATAAAAGATAAAAATGATACTGTGATTAATTGAATAAAGAAAAATCGAAAAACACTAATATTTTGCTTAATATATTTATCTTGAACAATAATATGACCTGCAAACGACACAGAACATCCAATTGTTATAATATCTCCAAAATTCAAACTTCCTTCTGATGGGTTAATTAAAAGAAATAAACCGACAAGAGCAATCATAATTGCCAACCATGTTTTTAATGAAATTATTTTTTTTAAAAATATCCATAAAATAAAAGGAACAATTAAAATTGAAGTCCCTGTGATAAATGCAGATTTACTTGCTGTTGTTAATTGAAGTCCGTAATTTTGAAATGCATAACCGAAATGGAGTAATATTCCACAAAAAATTCCACCAATTACTTCTAACTTTGTAAATTTATTCAGTTGAGTAATTATAAATAGTAAATTACAAAAACTAGCAATTAAGAACCTCCACCCAGCAAAAGCATACGGTGGGGCATCATTTAATGCTCCCTTTACCATAATAAATGTAATTCCCCAGATGGCTGTAATTATTACTAAGCTAATTTGTGCAAATGTTTTATTTTCAGATAATCGTGTTTTCATAGTTATTAAAATTACGAAGAAGCTGATAGTTTTTTTAGAATCAAAGTTGAATAAATAGGTAAATTATAGCATCTGTTAATTAAAGAATAAAGACAAATGCCAAAAGCAAAATTTATTATCGCAATTTTAGCACTTTCATTAATTGGAATTGGATGGATGGTCATTGGGTTTGAGACCGAAGAGGTACCATTTATTTCAGTTTCGGATTTAATTGAACATCATGAATCCTATACTCAAGAAAAATTTAGGCTAGGAGGAAATGTGTTAGATGGTTCAATAAAGTATTCAGAGGATAAACTTGATTTATTTTTTGAATTAAAACAAGGGGAAGCAACCTTATCAGTAAAACACCATTCTGCAGCAGTTCCTGATTTATTTAAAGATGGTACGCAAGTTATAGTAGAAGGTGTCTATAAAAATGGTGTATTTGAAGCCGATAATTTAATGACCAAATGTGCATCTCGGTATGAGGAAGAGTCTAATTATGAGTCTAAAGGTAGTCAAACAATATGATATCTATTTTCGGATCTTCTTTAATTTCATTAGCCCTTTTGTTAACAATCACGAGCTTAGGATTAAATTTATGGTATTTAAGGTCTAAAGATTCTCGTATATATTTTGCGGGAAGAAATGCAATGATTTCTGCTTGTTTGCTTACATTTTCGGCAGGTGGTACGCTTGTATATGCTCTTTATAATAGTGATTTATCTTTAACCTATGTAAATAAATATAGTAGTATTTTTACGCCCACCATTTATAAAATAAGTGGTTTTTGGGCTGGTATGGAAGGCTCATTACTTTTTTGGGTATTTATTTTATCAATTTATGCTATTATAGTTTTATACCAAAATCGGAATAAATATGGTTCCTTAATGCCGTGGGTTACAATTGTAATTGCTATTGTTATGAGTTTTTTCCTATTTATTTGCCTTGCCTTTGAAAACCCATTTGCACCTGTAGATGGACCAATAAAAATGGGGTCAGGACTTAATCCATTATTGCAGCACTGGGCAATGTTACTTCACCCTCCAATGCTATATTTAGGGTTTATTGGATTTACAATTCCTTATGCTTATGCTATAGCAGCAATGGCAACTCAACAATTAGACGCATCATGGATTAGACTTACAAGAAGGTGGTCATTATTTACATGGATGTTGCTTAGTATCGCCGTTGTTATGGGAGGTAAGTGGGCATATATGGAGTTAGGTTGGGGTGGTTATTGGGCTTGGGACCCAGTAGAAAATGCATCATTATTTCCTTGGTTAACAGGGACAGCATATATTCATTCTGTTATTATTCAAGAAAAAAAGAATATGTTAGTTCGTTGGAATATGATTTTAATAATGCTAACATTTACACTCACAATTTTTGGTACTTATTTAACAAGAAGCGGAATTGTATCTTCAATCCACGCATTTGCTGCTACAGATTTAAGTATTTGGTTTTTTGGATTTGTTATGTTTTTAGTGTCGTTAAATATTGGATTATTAATTTACAGACATAAAGATTTGAATTCTCAAAATCAACTTGATTCTTTTGCAAGTAGGGAAGCAGGATTTGTTTTTAATAATATGATATTTGTTGCCATGATGCTTGTTGTTCTTTGGGGAACACTTTATCCCGTTATGACAGAAGCATTAAGAGGAGTCCAAATCAGATTAGGACCAACTTGGTTTAACCAAAAACTAATACCATTTGGTCTTGTTTTATTAGCATTAACAGGTATTGCTCCATTGTTAGCATGGCGTAAAACATCAATAAATAGTATAAAAAGAAATTTTTCATTACCGATTATTCTTAGTTTTATAACAGGTATAATTACATTTTCATTGGGAATTAGAAAAGTATATCCCTTGATTACAATAATATTAATTGGTTTTGTATTATCAACTATTTTATTGGAGTTTTATAGAGGAACTAAAGCTCGAATGAAATCATCTGGTGAAAATATCTTCAATGCTTTTATTTCAATTATGGATAAAAACAGATCGAGATATGGTGGCTATATTGTTCATATTGGTATTCTAATGATGTTTTTAGGTTTCACAGGAAAAGCATTTGACCAAGAGGCAGATGTTTCACTTTCACCCGAAAAAAATAAGGTTGAACTTGCAGAATATACTTTTGAATTAAAAGAATATTGGCAAGAGTCTCCAAGCTCTCACCCAAAAAAACGACAAAATCATAATGCAGAAATTACATCAATTGATATTTATAAAAACGGTGCATTTTATACAAACTTAAAACCAGAAAGACGAATATATATTGATCAAAATAGCCAACCCCACTCAGAGGTTGCATTAAAAACCACATTGAATAAAGATATTTATATTATATTAGGTAGTTTAGATTTAAAAACAGGGATGGCTACATTAAAAATTAGGTTAAATAATTTAGTTTCTTGGGTATGGCTTGGAACATTGGTTTTAATCTTTGGAACTTTAATTCCACTCTTGCCAAATAGGAAATTGAATGAATAAATTTATTTATTTATTTTTAATTGCTTCTCTTTTTTGTGTTGAATTTAAATCACAAAGACAATATCAGCTTGAACAGCAATTGCATGCGCCTTGTTGTTGGGGAGGTGTTATAGCTGAACATGACTCACCAATTGCTAATGGAATAAAATTAATAATTAATAATATTATTTCTGATGAATTTGATAAAAATAAAATAAATAATACCCTACTTCAAGTTTATAATAAAAATGTATTAGATTATTCAAATAAATTTATTAAACAAAATATGACTGATGAAGAAATTATTAATTTTTTTGTTGGTATAGAAGGTGAAAAAATAAGAGCTTTACCTGAAAATAAAGGTTTGGGTTGGGTTGCTTGGAAGTTACCTATTTTTATTTTATTTTTAAGCATATTAATAGGTATAATTATTATAAATAGATTTAGAGCCTTACCTAAAGAAATTAATCAAAATATAAAACACACATCATTTGAAAAAGTAGATGATGAAATGAAAAAGATGGGATTTTAATGTTACCTTTACTTTTATTCCTTATTTTTATTAGCACTATTTATTTTACAGTTTACCCTTTTTTTTCTGATAATAATCATCAAATCGATTCTGATAAGAATCAAAAAGAATCTTCAAAAAATAGACAACTAAAAACCCTATTTAGACAAATTAGAGAAATAGAGTTTGAACATGAAATGGGTATTACTGTTGATGAAGATTTCAATAGAACAAGAGATGAATTAAAATTAGAAGCATCAAAGTTAATGGAAAAATCTACCCCACTAAAACAGAATGATTTATTAACCTGTAAAAAATGTAATCATGAAAACGACCCCAATAGTAAATTTTGTAGTAATTGCGGTGTTAATTTATTAAAAAGAGAATGTTCAAAATGTAAAATGGAATTGAAAGATTTAGATAAATTTTGCTCTCAATGTGGGACAAGTATTTAATTTCTAAATGGAATTTTCCATTCAACAAATTTGTAAATCTTTTAATCGTAACCCTGTTTTAAAAAATCTTAATTTAACAATTCAATCGAATGAGTCAATTGGAATTATTGGCGAAAATGGGTCTGGTAAAACAACATTACTAAAAATTATTTCTGGTTTGATGAGACCTGATTCTGGTCATGGTTCATTAAATAATTTATCTATTTTCGGATCAGACTATAATTATCGAAAAGATATTTGCTATTGGGGACATCAGTCAGATTCTTACCCTAATATGACCGTATTTGAAAATATTTCACTTTTTCTTCAATTAAGAAATGATATGAAAACTGAAGAACAAATTTATTCAATATTAGAATTAGTTGGATTAAACTATTCAAAATACCAATTATTAGGTGAATTTAGTGCAGGCATGATTCAACGATTTCATATTGCACGATTAATATTATCATCGTGGTCACTTGCAATAATTGATGAGCCTACAAACGCACTTGATGAATCTGGATTAAACTTATTAAATGAATCAATTAATAGTTTTAAAAAAAATCAAAAATCGTTAATAATTTCATCTCATAATATTCATTTTATACAACAACATTGTCAATCAATATATCAATTAAAAAATGGAAATCTGGAGATAGTACACTAACTTGACTTCTCCGTTATTAATCTTAATTAAAAAAGAACTAAATCAAGAATTAAGAAATAAAGACTCTATATTGTCGATGGCTGTTTTTGGATTATCAATTATTTTAATATTTTCTTTTGCATTTGATATGTCCGAAACAAATGTAAATTCAATTTTGCCAGGATTAATTTGGCTAACATTTATGTTTACCTTTATTATTGGTCTTAGTCGAAATTTTACAAGAGAAAAAGAAGGAATGGGGATTAGCCTATTATTAACCTCTCCAATTGATAGGGGATATATTTTTTTATCGAAAACAATTGTTTTTACAATTTATTTATTTATTTCCCAACTATGTTTATTTCCATTATTTTATCTGTTTTTAGGGTTTTCGGCAATTACTTACTGGCAATTATGGGCATTATCATTATTGGTAAATTGGGCAATATCAGCGTTAGGGGTTGTTATTTCAGGCTTGGGATTTAGGTCAAAAATGGGAGATGTATTAACTGCCTTATTATTTTTTCCACTTGCATCTCCTGTATTAATTTCTGCTGTTAAATCTACTTCGGCAATATCAAGGGGAATAAAATTTGAATTATATAGTTTTTGGTGTATGTTGATTTTATCTTTCGCAGTAGGGTTTACCGTATTAGGAATGTTTTTATTTGATTATATTATGGAGGAATAATTGAACGATTTTATTAAAGTCAAATCAAATTTAGTTTTAACCATTATTACAATGTTATTCACTGTTGTTAATTTATGGCTTATTATTGTCAAATCACCGCTAGTTCCAGATCAAGAATGGGCTCAAAAAATATTTTATTATCATGTACCACTTGCATGGAATTTCTTCATTGCCTATTTAATTGCGATGATTTATAGTGTGAAATATTTAATAAATAGAGATGATTATTCTGATATTGTTGCAATGGTTTGGGCTGAAATTGGTACAATGTTTTGTCTTTTGGTATTAATAACAGGACCAATATGGGCAACTCCAATATGGGGTAAACCGTGGACTTGGGAGCCTCGACTAACGACAACTTTATTAATTTTTTTAACATATATTATTTATTTTATGGTTCGTGAATTTTCAGGAACAACTGAACAGGGGGCGAGGCATGGTGCAATTATTAGTATTCTTGCATTTATTGATGTTCCAATTATTTATTTTGCAGTAGATATGTGGTCCCCTGAAGCACAGGCACATCCAGGGCGAGATACCGTTTCTGAATCTTCTCAACTTATTCAAAATTTATTTTTATTTTCGCTGGTTAATTTTAGTTTGATTCTAATAAATCTTGTTAAGTTTAGAATTTTCATTGAAAAAAAATTAAGGAATATAAATGTTTAAAGAATGGTTTTATGCTGTTGTAATAATTGTATGGCTCGTAATTTTATCATATTTATTTATACAAAATAGAAAGAGCAAATGAAATATATAAAAGCAATTATCAGTTTTTTTATTCTTATAGGAATAACAATTTCACTTAATAATAAAATTGGTAATATCCCTCCATTGGCAACATTTTTGGATCCGTTTCATGGATTTTTATCCCTTGTCAATTCTGACATTCATAAAAAAGATAAATTAAACTTTGAGAAAATTCAGAATGAAGTCAAATTAATAATTGATGAAAATCATGTGCCTCACATTTTTGCAAAAAATGATTATGATTTATGTTTTACACAGGGATATATCACTGCTTTTGATAGGCTTTGGCAAATGGAGTTTCAAACAATGGCCGCTGGTGGGCGAATTTCAGAAATTATTGGTCCAAAAGCATTACAGTTTGATCAATACCAACGGCGTATAGGAATGGTTTATTCGGCTGAAAAAGGTCTAAAAGAAACAATGAAACATAAAGGTGTATATTCTGGAATAGAGGCTTATGCTGATGGGGTAAATGCTTATATTAATTCTTTAAATTGGGATCAATATCCAATTGAATATAAAATATTAGATTATAAACCCGAAAAATGGACACCTTTAAAAACATTATTATTTCTTAAAACAATGGCATTTAGTTTAAGTGGTAGATCATCAGATCTTGATTTTAATAAATTATGGGATAAAATAGGCATGGAAGATTTAAATGATTTATATCCAGAATTTCCTAATTATTTAGATCCAATTATTCCTAAAGAGACTCTATTTACAAAACCTTTAAATTCAATACCATTTCCTGATTCCCTTTACCGTGCAAACCCATATCAAGATAAGGTTTTGGTACAACCAGATGCTCGAATTGGTAGTAATAATTGGGCAGTTGACGGTTCAAAAACAGAATCAGGGTTTCCCCTTTTATCAAATGACCCTCATTTAAATCTGACATTGCCAAATATTTGGTATCAAATTCATTTAAATACTCCTGAATATAATGTTTATGGAGCATCTCTCCCAGGAGGACCATGTGTTATTAGTGGGTTTAATGATTATATCGCTTGGGGGGAAACAAATGGAGGTGATGATGTTTGGGATTGGTATGATATTGTATTTAAATCAAATAAAATGGATCAATATTTTTATAATAATGAATGGTTAGCAACAGAAAAGAAAGTTGAAGAGATTAAAATTAGAGGTGAAAAAAGTTTTATTGATACCGTAATTTATACTCATTTTGGTCCTGTTGTGTGGACGCATGAAGGCCAAACAAAACGAATGCACAATGAACGAAATCAAAGTGGAGAAATGCTTTCTGTTGGAAGAGCGTTGAGATGGTTAGCTCATGATTCAAGTGCAGAAAGTAAAACATTTTATGAATTAAATAAGGCAAAAAATTATCAAGATTATGTCGATGCACTTCAATATTTTACATGCCCCGTACAAAATTTTGTCTATGCAGACATTGATGGAAACATTGCAATTTGGCATGCTGGAAATACACCACAAAAATGGGATAACCAAGGACGCTTTGTAATGGATGGAACAAATCCTCAATATAATTGGAATGATGAAATTCCGCATAATGAAAAAGCACATATAAAAAATCCTAAAAGAGGATTTGTAAGTTCTGCAAATCAACATATAACGGATGAAAATTATCCATATTATTTAGGACCATGGTTTGTAGAATCATTTAGAGGAGAAAGAATAAATCAACATTTAAATTCATTAGAAGATGCAACATTTGATGATTTTATAGAAATTCAAATGGATAATAAAAATTTAATGGCAGAAAGAGTACTTCCTGTTTTTCTGTCTGTATTAAATGATACTTTATTAAAACCACATTTTATTCATCCTGTTGCTGAATTAATTAAATGGGATTATTTCTTTGATGCTGATAAAATAGCACCTACTATATATAATGAATGGGTTGATCAATTTGAAAAACTTGTTTGGGAAGATGATTTAGGGAAATCATATGATGAAATTCTATGGCCAGACTATGCACGATTAGAGCAATTAATTACAAAAGAACAAAATTCTAAATGGATTGACAACATTAATACAAATAAAAAAGAACTTTTTTCAGACTTAGTATATTTAAGTTTTGAAAATACAATTAATATGTTGACTCAAGAAGCTGGGCAACTGTCTGAATTATGGTTCTGGGGGAATTACAGAGGAACAGATATTTTACATCTTGCAAAAATTCCAGGTTTTGGAGTCGAAAACTTATCAACAGGGGGTGGAAAATTAATTCCAAATGCTACTCGAAAACATTTTGGACCATCGTGGAGATATATTGTTGAAATGTCTTCACCTCCAAAGGCAAAAGGTATTTTACCTGGAGGCCAATCTGGATACCCTGGAAGTAAATATTATGATAATATGCTTGAAGATTGGAGAGTTGGAGAGCTTAGAGATATTAATTCCAGTTCAAACCCTAAAGATATTGACGGAAAAGTTATCATTATTAATGGAGAAAATTCATGAATTACATTAAAAAAATATCCGTTTTTGTTTTAATATTATTTCCAGTATTGTATTTTTTGCCGTGGTGGACAGGAGTAATTTATTGTTTAATAATTGGAGCAATGGCGGAAAGTAATAAATCTGCAATTCAGATTGGAAGCTCCACATTAACAATTACATGGGCAATTATTTTATTTTACAGATGGGTAATTGGAGGAGAAATTTTAATGGCTCGAGTTGCAACAATGATGAATGTAAATAATTCGTTCATGCTTGCAATTATTATATTGATTTTGGCCATTGTTTTAGGTGGTATTTCAGGATTAACAGGAATATTAATCCGAAAAGCAATCGACTAAATTCGTTCCCAATATTGATATTGAGCAGAGTTTGTTAAATCTCTTGAGAGTTTTAACTTAAAATTATTTTTTATATCATCCATTGAAATTGGAAAAAAAGTGTCTGCATTTTCACATTTATCAGATATTATTGTAATATGTAATGAGGTGGCTAACTCCCAAAATAACTTATATATTTGAGCACCTCCAATAACAAATATTTTTTTTGTTTTCTTATTTATTAAATCATTTAATAAATGATCAAGGCTATCAAATGTATCAGCTGATTCAATATTATTTTTAGAAGTTAAAACAATATTTCTTCGTTTCGGTAGAGGTTTAAACTTTAATGAATCCCAAGTATTTCTACCCATTACAATTGATTGATTTAGGGTGAGTTGTTTAAAGTTTTTTAAATCTTCTGGAATATGCCACGGTAAATCATTATTTTTCCCAATTGCACTTTTTAAATCTTGTGCCCAAATTAGGTGAATATCCACTAAACTGCAACTTCAAAACGAATAGAAGAATGAGGATTATAATCTTTTAAATTAAAATCTTCGAACTCTAAATCCCAAAATGATTTATTTTTTATTTCTAATTTTGGTAGTGACCTAAATTCTCTTTTTAATTGTTCTTTTAGTCCATCAATATGATTTACATAAATATGTGCATCGTTAATATAATGAGAAAATTGCCCTAATTTATATCCTGTTTCTTGTGCAATCATTTGAGTTAATGTTGCATAACAAGCTAAATTAAATGGTATTCCTAAAGCAATATCTCCACTTCTTTGAGTTAAATGACAATTTAGCTTATCACCTGTAACATTAAAAATAAAAAAAGCATGACAACTAGGTAGTGCAATTTCATCCAACACAGAAGGGTTCCACGCCGTTACAACCATTCGGCGAGATTCGGGATTATTTTTAATTAAATTAATGACTTCATCAATTTGATTAATGTGAGTTTTATTATACTGACCCGTATTAGAATCTTTGGTATATTTTTCCCAATTTACCCACTGGTATCCATACATCCGCCCAATTTCCCAATTCTTTTCCTCAGAGGTCCATGCATCCCAAATTTTTGTATGTTTTCTAAGATTTCGAATATGAGTATCACCACTTAAATACCATAATAATTCTCTAATAACTGATTTAAAGAATACTTTCTTTGTTGTAAGTAATGGAAATCCATTTGCAAGATCTATTTTATAATGAGTACCAAAAGCAGAAATTGTATCTGTTCCTGTTCGGTTTTCTTTACGAACTCCCGTTTCAAGCACATGCTCTACTAAGTCATGGTATGCTTTCAGATTATCTATCCTTCATTTGAGTTACATCTCTTAATGTAGGGCCAGTATAAACTTGCCTTGGCCTATTTATTCTAGATTTAGGATCAAGAATCATTTCTCTCCAATGAGCTAACCATCCCGGAAGTCTCCCAAGGGCAAACATTACGGTAAACATATTCGTTGGAATCCCCATTGCTTTATAGATAATACCACTATAAAAATCTACATTTGGATATAATTTTCGAGCAATAAAATATTCATCATTTAATGCGACTTCTTCTAAGTTTTTAGCTATTTCCATAAGTGGGTCATCAACATTTAATGCTTTTAAAACTCTATCTGCAACTTGTGATAACACTTTTGCTCTAGGATCATAATTTTTATATACACGATGACCAAACCCAAATAATTTATAATCTGAATTTTTATCTTTTGCCATATCTACATACTTTTTATAATCACTCCCATCATCTCTAATTTCCTCAAGCATTTCAATTACTCGTTGATTTGCACCGCCATGGAGCGGACCCCAAAGAGCGCCTATACCAGCAGAAATCGTTGTATATAAATTTGCCTGGCTACTTCCTACCATTCTCACTGTGCTCGTCGAACAATTTTGTTCATGGTCAGCATGTAGAATTAATAGAAGATTTAATGCTTCAGCTAATACGGGATCTGTTTTATAATTTTCTTGAGTATCTGAAAACATCATATGGAGAAAATTTTCAACATAGCTTAAATCTTGTTGTGGGTATATATAGGGTAGTCCATGCGATTTACGGTATGAAAAAGCAGCAAAAGATTTTACTCTTCCCAATAATCGGATAATATCGGTATCAATTTTTTCTTTATCTGAAATATCGGTACTTTCGTGATAGGCCGATAATGAAGTAATCATAGCCGACAAAATTGCCATTGGATGAGCAGTAATTGGAAAGCCATCAAAAAACCGCTTCATATCTTCATGGATATTTTGCTCTTGTTTAATTCGCGAACTAAACTTTTGTTGTTCTTCTTCTGTTGGTAAATCACCGTAAAGAAGTAAATAACAAATTTCTGTAAACTTACATTGTTCTGCAAGCTGTTCAATAGGGTATCCTCTATATCTGAGAATCCCTTTTTCACCATCTATAAATGTAATATCGCTTATACATGCACCCGTATTTCCATAACCAGGGTCAAGTGTAATATGTCCAGTATTGGAGCGTAATTTTGTAATATCAAAAGCTTTTTCGTCTTCGCTACCCGTAATGATAGCGGATTCATGTTCTAACTCAGGAAGTTGAATCTTGGCTTGTCCACTCATTTTATTGCCTTCCGTTTTTATTTATTGTAAATATGATTAAAAATATATGTAGTAAATTTACGAGTTTTTTGAGGATTAATTCTATAACCACATAACATGATTGTATTAAAATTAGTAATATGGATTTAGGATATTATTATGTCAGCACCCCAATCGGAAATTTAACAATTGTTGAGAATGGCAATATTGTAGTTTATGTTGGATTACCTAATTTAAATATAGAGAAAATAAAAAATTGGTGTAAAAAAAAGCTGAATTATAATACATTTAAGAAAGATGAGAGTCCACAATCTCTTGTTAAGATTCAACTCGAAGAATATTTTTTTGCACAAAGAAAAGTATTTACTTTTAAATATCAATTATTTACAACAGAATTCAGGAAAAAAGTATTAACAGCTGTAACAATGATTCCTTTTGGGCAGACAAAATCGTATGGTGAAATAGCTAAAAATATTGGACATCCAAAAGCAATGCGTGCAGTTGGTACTGCTAATGCGACAAATACACTTCCAATAGTAATACCATGTCATCGTGTAATTGCTCAAAATGGTGGGCTTGGGGGTTATGGAGGTGGTTTAGATATGAAAATAAAATTATTGGAATTAGAGGGCTGGATTTAATTTGTCATCATTTGATTGGAAACTTTTTAAATCATTAATTAAGAATATAAATTCTTATAAAATGAATAGAAGCATGATTGGTTATTCATTTGAAGAAAATATAAAACCAATTTCACACCAAGATATCAAATTGTTTTCTATTGCAACAAATGATAATAATCCCGCTTATTTTAGTGAATACGATGCACCTCCATTTTTACTTTATAAACTTACATTTCCATTAATAAAAAAATTACTAATTCATGAAAAATTAAATATAAATTTATTAAAAGGTGTATTTGCAGACCAGAAAATTATATGGCATACCCCTTTAAAAATTGGTGTTCAATTAAAAATAAAAATTGAAATTAATAATATAATAGAAACTCCGGTAGGAGAAAAAATTGAAATTACTGGGCAAGGGTTTAATAAAGATGTACTCGTGGTTGAATCTCAAACAGGGTTTATTGTTCGGAAAAAATTAAAGAATCGTCAAAAAAACATAAAACAAATTAAAAATTTAAAAGAGCAATTTCGAATTGAAATGCAAACAGAAAAAGGTCAAGAGTTAAAATTTGCACATGCATCTGGCGATTATAATTTTATACATATAAATCCATTTTTAGCTAAACTGGCTGGTTTTAAAGGGACTATTTTACATGGTGCGTGTGTTATGTCAATGAGTTGTTCAAATCTAATAGAAAAAATATTAAATAATGATATTAGTCAATTAATTAGTTTAAATGGTCGTTTTGGGTATCCTGTTTACCCTGGAGAAAAATTAATTTTAATTGGATATGAACCTAAAGATGAAAACGCTATCCAGTTTGAAGTAATAAATTCAAATGGAAAATTAGTTTTTAAAAATGGATTATTAACTTATAAATAAAAATTATTGGATAAATAGGCTGTCTCTTCTTATTTTTAATAAGAGTTTACTTTAATAAAGTATCTAGGATCTTAAAAATTCTCTAATAAAATATTTCTAGATTTTAAAATAGGAAAATAAAATGGGTCGTATTAATGCAACGGTTAGAATAAAAAATATTATTGAACCCAAAGCACATATAATTTGTGATGCTCTTGTTGACACAGGTGCTGCTAATATGGTGCTTCCGCTTGCATGGAAAAAGCGTTTGGGGAATTTAACTACCATAAGAAGAGTGGAGTGCGAAACAGCAACTCAAGAGTCTATTTCTGCCGATATTTGTGGACCTGTTGAAATCTGTATTGAAGGTTTTGATCCAATTTTTTCTGAAGTTTTATTCCTAGATATGAAACCATCTAAAGGAGAATATGAACCTCTCATTGGATATATCGTTTTAGAACAATCCCAAATTGCAGTAGATATGCTGGGGCATCGTTTATTACATGCAAAAAAAGTAGATTTAAAATGAAAATTTCTAAAAGTGTTATACGGCAAAAAGAGCGGTATAACAATATTGAAAAAGAGAGTAATTATTGGGTTTACTCTAATAATTACTATAAGTTAGAAGAAAATGAAGAAAAATGTATATACTGCCATTTGAGTGTGATATACACTTTTGGCTAAGTCGTATATACATAGTTAGGCGTTGTTTGAATGTCCTTTAATCGTCTAACTTTAATAATCAAAGGAC
>CAZGWH010000043.1:0-19485 GCA_964529325.1 uncultured bacterium
GGATAAGATTCAGGAAACTTTAGTAAAAAAATATAAAATTTAATAAAATTAGCAATGCGAGAAGAGAATACTGGGTTTATTAATTTAATTTAAAGTAATTTTAAATATTAATCACAATCCTGGACGCCCAATTTTTCTTCATTAATACAACTACCATAAGATGTGGGGTTATTACAGAGTTTATTTTCATACAGTGTTACACTTGGGTTTTCAGGATTATAAACACTACCCCAAATACTATTAAGACATGATAGATTAATATCTTCTAATTCATTATTTGCAAGCCAAACAACATTTAAGTGATTAAATTCATATAAATCTATAATATTTATTTTATTATTTTGAAGTTTAATAATTTCTAATCGACAATCATCACAACTTAAATTGTTAAAATCCAAAGGCATTGAAGTAATTTCATTATTACTAAAATCAATTATCTTTAAATTTGATAAATTTGTAATTGATTCAGGAATTTCTGTTAATTGGTTGTTTTGAACTCTAATTTCTTCTAATAATATTAATTCCCCAATTGATGCTGGAAGGGCTTTTAAACTATCATTGATTAATTCTAATAAAGTCAACTGAGATAAGTTTCCAAAACTTAATGGAATAGAATCTATAGCTATATTTCGATATTGAATTCCTGTAATACGAGATAAATTATCTATTTCATTCCAAGTAGTCTCTTCAGTATATAATTCACTTAATTGGTTTATTTCAATTAAATCGCTAATAAATTGTTCATCTCCATCATGAAAACCATTTAATGGATTTAAATCATTGTTTATTGTAACCATTATATTTTGTGGTTCGCTTTGATTATTATTTTCATCGAATGAAATGCATTCAATTTGAATTGAATCTAAATGATTATCTATAAATGAAATTGGAAAATTAAATGGTGAACTAACAGCTATTTCTGTAAATGAATAAGTATTTGTCATTATTTCACATTCAACTTTTTTTATTCCTACATTATCACTTGTTTCAACTTTTATTGTATCTCTAACTGAAAGCTCATCACCATTTTCTGGATAAATAATTAAAAGCTCTGGAAGAGTTTCATCGTTGGGATTAAATAAATTGCAGCTCACAAAAACAGATATAATTAATAAAATTAGTATTTTTTTCATAAATTAAATTTAATTCTATTTTTAAATAAGAATTGAGGAAGAAAATAAATAATATAATATCTAATAAAAGATTAAATTGATTGTAATATTTTACAAACTTTAATTATTTAATCCAATTAACATTTATTAAAGTTCTCATAAATTTAATATTGTAAAATAATTAATAATTAAGGGGTTTTATGTTAAAATATCTAATTAATCTTTCACTTTTAATAGGAATAACAATTGGAAGTGATTTAAATAAGGAAATAATTGTGACAACAGAATCAGGATTAAAGTATATCGAAATTAAAGAAGGAAAAGGTAATTTCCCGAAAGCTGGCGATTTTTGCAGTGTTCACTATACTGGAACATTAGAAGATGGAACAAAATTTGATAGCTCTCATGATAGAGGAGAACCAATTGAATTTCCTGTTGGTATGGGTAGAGTAATCAAAGGTTGGGATGAAGGTATAATGACTATGAAGCCAGGTGGTAAAAGAAAACTTATTATTCCAGCAAATTTAGGATATGGTGAAAGAGGTACAGGAAGTATTCCTCCAAATTCAATTTTACACTTTGATGTTGAACTTGTTAATGTAAAAAAACAATTTAAAGACACCGATTTTGAATTGCCAGGCCAAGAAATCGTAAAAGATTCAGGTCTTAGAATGATTGAGCATATAAATGGAAATGGTGCTAAACCAGAAAAAGGTCAAACAGTTATTGTTCATTATACAGGGATGTTAGATTCTGGGGTAAAATTTGATAGTTCACATGATCGAAATAAACCATTTGAATTTCAATTGGGAATGGGAAGAGTTATAAAAGGCTGGGATGAAGGAATTGCTGATATGACAATTGGGAGTAAAAGAACTTTTATTATCCCACCTGAACTTGGATATGGATCTAAAGGTGCTGGTGGTGTTATCCCTCCTAATTCACTATTAATTTTTGAAGTTGAATTAATTGGAATAAAATAAAACTAAATCTTATGTTTAACTAATTGGGTGATTACATCAGGGTCTGCCAAAGTTGATGTATCACCTAATTGGTTAAGTTCTCCTTCAGCAATTTTTCTTAATATCCTTCTCATAATTTTACCAGATCTAGTTTTAGGTAATGCTGGTGTAAACTGAATTTTATCAGGCTTTGCATGAGGTCCAATTATTTCTTGTACTTTTAATTTTATTTCATTAATTGTATTTTTGTCAGGAGAAATTTCTGCCATAAGTGTAACAAATGCATATATTCCCTGCCCTTTAATTTCATGAGGGAATCCAACTACCGCAGCTTCTGCGACAGATTTATGTGCACCAATTGCACCTTCAATTTCAGCAGTGCCTAATCGATGCCCAGAAACATTCAATACATCATCAACACGACCCGTAAGCCAATAATCACCTTCTGAATCTCGCCTAGCACCATCTCCTGTAAAGTAATAATTTTTAAATTTAGAAAAATATGTATCATAAAATCGTTGATGGTCTCCATAAATAGATCTCATTTGTCCTGGCCAACTACTTTTAATTGCAAGATAACCAAAAGCTGGATTTCCTTGAACTTCATTTCCACTTTCATCAAGTAGAACAGGTTCAATTCCAAAAAATGGCAACATTGCTGAGCCTTGCTTTAATTCACTAAAAGCTGGAAAAGGTGAAATTAAAATACCACCTGTTTCAGTTTGCCACCAAGTATCTACAATTGGGCATCTATTTTCACCAACAATTTCATAATACCAATTCCATTCCGGTTCTTTTATTGGCTCACCTACTGTTCCTAATAATTTCAAACTCGATCGATCAAATTTATCTACATATTTATTACCTTCTCGCATTAGAGCTCTTAATGCAGTTGGAGCAGTGTAAAAAATATTTACATTATGTTTCTCAACTATTTGCCAAAAACGACCAAAATCAGGATAATTAGGTACACCTTCAAACATAATAGTTGTTGCACAATTTGCTAAGGGGCCATAAATAATATATGAATGTCCTGTTATCCATCCAATATCAGCGGTACACCAATAAATATCTTTTTTTTGATAATCAAAAATAATTTCATGTGTCATAGATGCATATAATAAATAGCCCGCAGTAGTATGAAGTACTCCTTTAGGTTTACCCGTCGAACCCGATGTATATAATATAAATAGAGGATCTTCAGAATTCATTTGTTCTGCGGGACAATCATTTTCAACTAATCTTATTTCATCATGCCACCACACATCCCTTTCAGAATCCATATTTACATTTTCCCCTGTTCGGCGAACAGTGATTACAGTATGAATAGAAGGTGTATTTTCTAAGGCAATGTCAGCTTTTGACTTCATTGCTATATCTGTTTTTTCACCTCTCACTCCCCAATCTTGTGTAATTAATAATTTACAATCTGAATCATTAATTCTATCTTTTAATGCATCGGAAGAAAAAGCTCCAAATACAATTGAGTGAACAGCCCCAATTCGTGCACAAGCAAGCATCGCAATTGCTAATTCTGGAATCATTTGCATATAAAGACAAACTCTATCTCCTTTTACAATACCATTTTCCTTTAGCATATTTGCACATTTAGAAACTTCAACTAATAATTCATTATAAGTATAAGATTTATCTTCTTCTGGGTTATTCCCTTCCCAAATTAAAGCAGTCTTATCTCCATCACCAGAATCAATATGTCTATCAATACAATTGAAACAAACATTTATTTCACCACCCTCAAACCATTTTATTTTTGCAGATTTAAAATCTGTATCTTTTACTTTATTCCATTTTGCAAACCAAGTTAATCTCGTCGCTTGTTCTGCCCAAAATTTGTCAGGATTTGTTATTGATTCTGTATACAATTCTTGATATGAATTATTATTTGCTACATGTGCAATTGCTTTATCTATATATTTTGGTTTAATTGTATCCATTATTAACAATATTTATTTAAAAAATAATTAAAAAACCTTAATTAGGTTACTTTCAATAAAGTTTAATTTACCAATACCTGAAAACATAAAAAGCTAAAATTGATAGATAAACAAAAAAAAATAAAAAAATATATTGATAACTTAGAATCAACAAATCAGAATATTGGAACACTTCAAGATTTGATGCTTCATCGGATACATGAAATCCTTTTAGTTGCAAGCCCGTATGATGCTTTTATTTTAGAAGAAGATGGTCAATTAACAGAACAAATTCTTCATGAATATATTGGAATGAATTTAAGTTATGCACCTCGAGTATGGCAAGCATCAACAGCAGCAAAAGCTATGAATATGCTTTCCAAAAGAAAATATGATCTTGTAATTGTTGGCTTAAGAATATCGGATATGGATCCCATTTCTTTAGGAAAAATGATTAAAGAATCACATCCTCAAAAACCGGTTATTTTATTAGTTTTTGATGAGTCTGAGCTTCAACAATTACCTGATACAATACCAAAATCTATTATTGACAAAGTATTTGTATGGTCTGGTGATGCAGGGGTATTCCCAGCTATTATTAAATTTCTTGAAGATAGAAAAAATGTTAATAGAGATATAAGAAGAGGTCATGTTCGTGTAATAATGTTAATCGAAGACAACCCTCGCTATTATTCAATATTGCTCCCTCTTATTTATAAGGAAATTTTATTTCATACACGGCAAATGTTAGGTAAAAGTTTGAATGATACTCATAGATTATTACATATGAGAGGAAGAGCAAAAGTGTTACTTGCATCAACCTATGAAGAAGCAGAACGATATTATAAAAAATATGGATCTAATATGTTGGGTATAATCTCTGATATTCGCTTTCCTAAAAAGGATATATTAAATCAAAAAGCTGGACTAAAACTAACTCAATGGATTCGTAAAATTGATAAAGCAATTCCAATTATTTTACAATCTACAGATTCAGGAATGGAAAGTGAAGCTCGAAAAAATTTGGTGGAGTTTTTTGATAAGCAGTCTCCTACTTTACTAAAAGATATTTCTAATTATATCACTCATAATTTTGGATTTGGAGATTTTATTTTCAAGATGAGAAATGGGATTGAAATTTCTAAAGCAAAGAATTTAAGGCAATTAATCGACCAATTAATTGATATACCAATTGAATCCTTGTTATTTCATGCTTCCAAAAACCATTTTTCAAATTGGCTTGCCGCAAGAGGGGAATTCAAAATTGCATCATTCTTACGAGAATTACAAATTGAAAGCTTTAAATCCAATATTGAATTAAGAGAATTATTAATTGATATAATTAAAAAAATTAGAGATCGAAGACATCGAGATATGGTCGTGGAATTCACACCAGAACGATTTGATCCAACAGCAAATTTTACAAAAATCTCAGGTGGATCTTTAGGGGGAAAGGCACGCGGGCTTGCTTTTGCTAGAAGCATGATTGAAAAATCAACCATTAAAAATAAATACCCTAATATTACGATAAGAGTACCTAAACTAATTGTAATTGGTACAGAAGAATTTGATATTTTCATGAAAAATAATGATTTATGGGAAAAATCATTTAAAGCAAATTCAAATAAAGATATTATTAATTTATTTTTAAAATCAAGATTAACGCGAAAATTAGTCCAATCATTAAAAATATTTTTATTGGAAGTTCATTATCCTTTAGCAGTTAGATCATCAAGTTTATTGGAAGATTCTCAATATCAACCTCTTGCAGGATTATATGAAACTTATATGCTTCCTAATTCATCAAATATTGAGAAAGAAAGACTTTCTCAATTATGTGAAGCTGTAAAACGGGTATATGCATCCTTATTTTTCCAAGAACCAAAATCAATTATAGATATTTCTACTCATAGACATGATGAAGAAAAAATGGCTGTAATAATACAAGAATTAATTGGTCAAGATTATGGAAATCGCTTTTACCCTACTCTTTCTGGAGTTGCCCAAAGTTATAATTATTACCCTGTTTCTTATATGAAAAGAGAAGAAGGGGTTGGATTTATCGCCTTAGGATTTGGGAAAATAGTGGTCGAAGGTGAAAAAGTTCTACGGTTCTCCCCTGAATATCCTGCAATTCTACCTCAGTTTTATTCTGTAAAATCAACAATTAATAATAGTCAAAGATCATTTTTTGCTCTAGAGATGATTGAACAGAAAAATATTTTATCTAGAGGAGAATTAGATAATTTAAAAAGATATTCACTTGAAACCGCTGAGAAAGATGGTTCTCTTAAATTTTCAGCAAGTGTAGTTAGTACTGAGGATGGCCTAATTAGAGATTCATTAAACTATGATGGAATTCGTGTTCTTACTTTTTCTTCAATTTTAAAATTTAATAAGATTCCATTATCAGAAATATTAAAAGAATTATTAAAGTTGGGCGGGCTTTCTTTGGGGTGCCCTATTGAAATTGAGTATGCAATAAATATTTATAATGATGGTCGAATTCCAGAATTTTGTCTTTTACAAATTAAACCGATGGTTATTAAACAAATAGATCGGCGTCAAAAATTCCATTTAAATAAATTTGAGGATGTATTTTGCTCAAGTTCTGTAACATTAGGTGATGGAATAATTGAAAATTTATTGCATATAATTTATATTAAACCCAGCGAATTTAATCTCTCAAATACAAAACAAATTGCATTAGAAATTGAAAAAATGAATTCAGAGTTAAATGGAAAACCATATATATTAATTGGTCCTGGACGCTGGGGAACTGCTGACCCATGGCTTGGAATACCTGTTCATTGGAATCAAATATCAAATGCAAAAGTAATTGTTGAAGTATGTATGGAAGGACTTGATATAGACCCTTCATTTGGGAGTCATTTTTTCCAAAATGTAACAAGCTTAAGAATTGGATATTTTACTGTTTCAGGAAAAAAGAATGATGATTTTTTAGATTGGAAATGGCTTGATGAACAAAAAATAGTAAATGAAACGAATAACTTAAAATGTATTTCGTTCAAACAATCTTTAACTGTATTTATGGATGGTACATCAGGTGATGGAAGAATTTTCAAACCAATATCACCAAAAATTGAAGAAATGGATGAAGAAGAATCAACAGGAATATAAATGAAAAATGTTAAAATTTTTACAGATGGTGCTTGCAAAGGGAACCCAGGGAAAGGTGGCTGGGGTGCAGTACTTCAATATGGAAATACGGAAAAAGAAATTTCTGGATTTCAACCTAATACAACTAATAATATTATGGAATTAACAGCAGCTGTTGAAGCATTGAAATGTTTAAAAGAACCATGTGAAATTGTATTAACAACTGATTCTACCTATGTGAAAAATGGTATTTCAGCATGGATTTTCAATTGGAAAAAAAATGGTTGGAAAACTGCAAATAAAAAATCTGTAAAAAATAAAGAATTATGGATAGAATTAGATTGTCTTAGTCAAAATCATAAAATTATTTGGAAATGGGTAAAAGGACATTCAGGACATCCTGAAAATGAAAGATGTGATGAATTAGCAAATAATGCTATTATTGATGCCCATCAATTTTCAGAAATTTCAAACTAACTGAATTTAAAACGACTGTAACAGATGATAATGCCATAGCCCCACCAGCAACCATTGGATTTAATAATAATGGGTGAAATAGACCCATAGCTATAGGGATTGCAAAAACATTGTATGCAAATGCCCAAAATAAATTTTGTTTAATTTTTCTCATTGTTAATTTACTCAATGAAAATGCCGTTAATAATCCTCTAAGATCTGGGTTCATCAACACAACATCTGAACTTTCAGTCGCAATTTCAGTGCCTGAACTAAGTGTAATTCCAACATCAGCTTCTACTAATGAAGGTGCATCATTTATTCCATCACCAACCATTGCAACGACTTCTCCTGAAGATTTATACTCTTTAATTTTATAATTTTTATCTTTAGGAAGCATTTCAGAACAATAATTTTTAATACCAACTTGATCTGCAACAAATTTTGTTGTGTAGGGATTATCACCAGATAAAATTGTTAAATTAACTTTCATCTTCTTTAATTTATAAATTAAAAAATCAGACTCATCTCTAATTGTATCAGACAATGCAATTAATCCCAGCCATAACCGGTCATAAGCTAAATGAATAACAGTTTTTCCTTGAGACTGTAATTTCAGATCCAATTCTGAATATTTTTTACTTAATTTTATATTTTGATTATCCATATAACGCATACTACCAGCTAGTATTGAACGATTATTTAACATACCTTTTACACCGAATCCTTCAACAATTTCAAATTCATCAATTTTTAATATTTTTGAATTATTAAAGGAATTTACAACTGATTTTGCCAATAAATGTTCAGATAAATATTCTATAGACGCAAAATAAGATTTAAATAATACATCGCTTTGTTCAGTAACAATATCTGTAACAGAAATTTTACCTGAAGTAATTGTACCTGTCTTATCAAATACAAGAGAAGTCACATTACTCAAATTTTGTATGGAAGTGGCATTTCTAAAATGTACTCCTTTTTGAGCACCAATTCCTAAACCAACAACTAATGCGGTTGGTGTTGCTAACCCCAATGCACAGGGACACGCAATTATTAAAACTGAAACTAATATTTTAATTGAAAATTCTAATGACTCACCAGATAAATACCAAAATAAAAAGCTACCTATTGCTAAAATCAATACAACAGGTACAAAAATAGATGCAATTTTGTCTGCCATTGATTGAATTGGTGCCTTTGAAGATTGAGCTTCTTCGACCATTTTAATTATTTGAGCAAAGACGGTATCAGCTCCAACTTTATCAGCTTTAATATCAATGGTACCAGAAGTATTAATCGCTGGGGCAATTACATGTTTTCCAACATCTTTTTTGACAGGTAATGACTCTCCTGTAATTACAGACTCATCCACATGAGATACACCTTCAATAACTATTCCATCTACAGGAATTTTATCTCCAGGTTTTATTCTAACAATATCGCCAATTACAATTTCTTCAATTGGTATTTCTACCCACTCATTATTTTTCTTAATCAACGCTGTTTTAGGAGCATGGTTCAATAATTTACTTAATGCCTGTATTGCTTGTCCCTTTGCCTTTGCTTCCAAAAAGCGACCTGTAGTAATAAATAATAAAATTATACCCGCAGATTCAAAATAAACATGATTGAAACCTGACCACCCAAGATTAAAACTTTGATTTAAAATTGTGAAAATTGAAAAACCATAGGCAGCACTTGTACCTAAGGCAATTAATGAATTCATATCAGGATTTAATTTTAATAATCTCAAAAACCCAATCTTAAAAAAATCAAAACCAATCGCAATAATAAATGTTGCCAAAGTAAGTTGCAAATAATTTGATACATTTGATGAAATATTAAATGATATTGACAACATTTCACCCATAGCAATAAAGAATAAGGGAATACCAAAAATTGCTGAAAAGATTAATTTATTTTTCCATTTATCAATTTCTTCAATTTGAATTTGATGGCTTGAAACTTTTGGGTTTGTAACTAATTCATAACCATTTTTTGATAGTAATATTTTTATTTCATCTAATAATTCTATTGATGGGTATTCAATAGTTAATGTTTTTAATGCTAAGTTAACATTTGAATTATTAATTTCAGGGATTTTTTTTAATAGGTTTTCAACATTTGAAATACAGCTAGCACAATGTATTCCTTTGAGTGGAAAAGTTCTTTTCATTTTAACTTCTTTTAATTAATAATCATTTAATATAATTTGAACAATTAAGACAATATCATTAATATTTATAATATTATCCGCATTTAGATCGGATATAAAAAATTCAGATTCAGATAAATTTAAATCATTAACGACAGTATTAACTATTATTAATACATCCAATATATTCACAAATCCATCAAAGTTTATATCACCCATTATTTGATGTAGATTTTCTATATTTAAAAATCCATTCCGTTTAGAATTTCCTTTAAACATATTCCAAGATGTAATTTCTCCTGGAAATTTAATATCTAAAGCCGATAATCCATTTTGATTTCCGATAAATATTTCTAAATCACCATCTAAATCAATATCTGCTATTGTAGGTTGAGATTCTGTAATAACCCCTGTTGAAATTTGTTCTGCAAACAATTGATTTCCAAGTAAATCACAAATAATATAATCACCAATTTTATTTGAGGTAATAACTTCTGGATTTCCATCATTATTTAAATCTGAAAATATTGGAGAAACCAAAATATCTTGATCATAAAATTTTGGCCACCCAATTAGTGAATTTCCAACAGGTGTAATTCCATGCAAATATCCACTTACATCTCCAAAAAATATTTTTATTCCATATTCATCTTCAATAATTCCTGGAGAAGTTCGAATTGGACTTTCCACATCAACCTGAAAAAGAATACTTCCATCTGATTTTATACAATAAAAATCTCCACCTTCATTCCCAAATAAAATCTCAGGACTACTGTTACCATCAATATTAGCAATAATTGGATCTGATTTTATCCCGTTACTTGTTTCAATTGGAAAAGATTCTGCTATTTCACCATTATCATATATTAAATATAAATTTCCATCATCTGTTCCAAGTACAATATCATCTTTATTATTTTCATTAAAATCGAATAAACTTACGCTTGTAAATACATTTTCATTAAGTTCTATTGGAAATCCATCCACATAAGTCGTATCTGAATTAATCGCATATAGTTTTGTTGTTTGACCTATACCAGCAAATACAATTTCTAAATCATTTTCAATATCTAAATTTCCAATTGAAGGTGTTCCAACTAAAAATTGATTCGTAAAATATTCCAACTCAATATTTCCAAATGGGTCAAAAACATAAATATTTTTATTATGATTAGTTATTATAATTTCGAGTACTCCATCATTATCAATATCTGCTACAGCAGGAGATGCCCAAAATTGACCTCCAATATGGTTTGGCCAATTTCCAGTTTGAAAAGTCCCATCAGAATTTAATACCACCATATCGCCATTCATTGTACCAAAAATAATTTCATTTTCTCCATCTCCATCTAAATCAATTATAATTGGAGATGATTTTACAACACCACCTTCTTGAAATGGAAATCCTGATTGATTTAAAGAAACTTCAATTTCTAATACTAAAAATTGACTTAATGTTCCGCCTTCAATATCCCCTATTAACTCAATTAAAATTGGTATATTTATTGGAGGTGAGTTTAAATTGATAAATCCATTTATATTTACTGAATTTGAATTAGAATTTCCATTTATACTTCCAACTTCAATCAATTCTTCAAATAATGTAATATAAGGTGAAATAGAAGATAAGGTAATATTTAAATTTTCTATCGAAATATTTGATGGGTTTTCAAATTGAAAGCTAACCGCAAACGATTCATTCGGATTAACAATTCCATCACCGTCTCCATCTAACTCAATTGAATTTATATTTACAATATCTAAACTGGGCATATTTTGAAAAGTAGCTGTAATAATTTCATCAGATTCAATTATATCTGTTACAATAATATTAGAAGTCGAACCATTATTATATTGAGATGAAGGAATAGTTTCATTTGCAAATCGAGTAATATTCATTGTTCCAGGATAAGGATCACTTAAATCACCATCATTATATCCATTATTTAATTGAAATAATCCATCGGCCTGCTCTAAATCAACTAATCTATTATCATCATTTGAATTCCCATATTGTGAATCATTTATATGCCAAATTAGTAAACCCGAATTTTTTAATGTTTGATCCGAACCGATTTGTTGACGATTTTCTATTAAAAAATACTGGCTATTTAACACCGAACCATTAAGCTTGATTACAGTTGGGTTTTCTTCTACATTTTCTAAATCTAATGTTATGCTTATTTCATTATCTAAAACAATTGGGTCAATCCATCCTAATTCAATTTTTGCCCACGCACACATATGAGATGGATACCAAGGCGAAGAACCATTTCCTCCCCAAGAGCCACCAGACATAAGCCCCCAAGTTCCAATCCCTGAAGAGGAATAATCAGTATCATATAAATCTGGTAAACCAAGAGCATGACCAAATTCATGACTTATCACACCAATATGTGTTAAACCGGGAATACCAGAATACCCTGCATTTTGCTTTTCAGGATTAATTGAATATGCATCAATCCAAACACCATCATAAAATCGAGTATAACTTCCTAGGCTCCACTTATGAGACCAAATATTTGAGCCATTACCTTCTTCTGCTCCTTGACCTGCATGCACTATATTTATACCATCCACAAATCCATCACCATCATTATCAAATTGGCTCCAATCTATTCCTTGAACTTCAGCTTCATCAATAGCATCCCCTATCATTTCTCGTACACTATTATAACTTCCCTGCGTATCATCACCATAATTTATGTGTTCCTCTGCTGAAGTAAACCAACCAAGAACTTCTGTATCTGTATCAAATTGCCCATAAGAAATTTCTAAATAATAATCTCTAAAACTCCCTGTTTGCCCCTGTACTCCTGAATATCCATTTTCATTCATTAAATCATCAAATGTTTCTACTGAATATGATGCTGGTAAATCAGGGAAATCAATTAATAATAATGGAAATAACCATGTTTCTCGATTTGTATTTTCAATATTTATTTTATTTAATTGATAATCAACTGTGAAATCTCGAACTGGTTTTATATGTTTTTGAATATCAGTTGGTGCTGATAAATGTGCAGGATGATTTGTTAAAATTGGTAATTCCCCATTATATGATTTGACAAAATACCAATTATTTTTATTATCTTTTGAAATTGTAAAACCATTTTCAGTTTCATGCCAATTTTGCCACTCATCACCCATTACATACCCATAAAAAATGTCACCTGTAGATTGAGTAAATTTAATTTTACCTTGAAATGCAGGAATTGAAACTGCAATTGAAAATAGAAGAATAATTATATAATTTTTATTGAACACTAAAATTTACCTTTATTTAAATATAAATAACTTAAAAATATATCCCATAATTTATATTGAATTCAATCAATTTATATCTTTTTA
Source organism: uncultured bacterium (assembly GCA_964529325.1). GTDB lineage: Bacteria > Fidelibacterota > Marinisomatia > SCGC-AAA003-L08. The sequence continues at coordinate 13,094 of CAZGWH010000043.1, forward strand.
AAAGTAACATTATTTAACGAATTCTATAAAATAAAAAAGCCCCAATAAATTGAGGCATTTTTATTAATAAGGTTATTAACTTTAATTACCAAACTGTTTCATTTTTTCTTCAAGGATTTGGTCAAACATTTTCTCTAAATGATCTTGTTTTACCTTCCAGGATCCACCAAATTTAACAGCAGGAATTTTTCCTGTCTGGACCAACCGATACACTGTCTGTTCTTTTATATTAAGATAGTCAGCGACCTGTTTGATTCCAAGAATGCCATCGCCCATATTTAAATCCTTTCAATTAAGTTAATTTCAAATATAGACGGGAGTAAATCTCCCGTCTATCGTTAATAAGTTTAATTATCTAAATAATGATAATACAACTTGCGGTGCAGAATTCGATTGTGTGAATGCTGAAACTGATGTCTGTTGTAAAATTTGCAACTTCATCATCGTCATTTGCTCTTTAGCAAAATCAGCATCTTCAATTCGACTTCTAGTCGCTTCCGTATTTGAAATACCTAATGATAAGGATTCTTCTTTAGATGTTAATCGTGCTTGATCATCACCCATTTGTTGGATAGTTTTTGCCATTGATTTTATAGCACTATCTAAAGTTGAAATTCCAGCAGTAGCTTCAGTTTGATTTAACGCTGCCCAATCACCAGAAGCTGCACTACCCGTATTTGAACCAACAATACTATCAATATCAATTCCACCTGTTTCACCTATATCATTTCTACCAGATGAATTAAATGTAACAGCAAATGTATCTGTATTTTCTTCACCAACTTGGAAAGTCATTGTTCTATCTGAACCACTATCTGTAAACAAAGTATATCCATTATATTTAGTTTGATCTTTAATATCATCAATTTCTGTCAATAATGAATGAATACGGTCTCCAATTGCACCTCTTTGCTCAGTACTTAAAGCACCATCGGCAGCCTGTGTTAAGCTTTCTTTTATTTGTTGAAGAATACTCATTTGAGATTGATATCCACCTTCTGCAATATTTAACACATTTTTTGCAGTTGAAACATTATCTAATGCCTGAGTTAAACCATTCACTCTGCTTTGAAGATGTTTTGATAATGCATATCCTGATGTATCATCTTCAGCTGAATTAATCCGCTTACCTGATGATAATCGAGATTGTACTTGACCAATCTCACCATTTACTCTTTTTAAATTAAACAGCGATTCCATTGCATTGAAATTCGCCCCTACTCTTGTTATGTCACCAAACATATTGATGTACCTCCGTGTTATTTATGGACATCCTTGTCCTTGTTTTAAAAAAATATTTGCTAAATATAATTAATATTTCTAATTAATTCTTATAGCAACTGATGACATTATCGGATAAAATTTATTAAACTTTAATAATTTTTTATAATATTTAATATTTTATAATAATAAGTAATAAAATTAACTAATATCTGTTATCATTTTGATGTAAATCATGAATAATTTTATCTTAATAATTCATCTTACTTCAAGCAATTAACTATTTCTATATTATAGGGCAATAATTAAACAATATTCTTCTTGGGAGGAGGAAAATTGAAGGAGATTTCATTAATTTTTGCTGTATTTTATTTTTTAAGTGGGATGGGATTGGCTCCAGATTATGGACCAACAGATTACAATGTAATTACTTCAACATCACAAGGATTTATTGTAATTGATGATATTTCTATTTGGGATGAACCGATTGTAAATGGAATTAATAATAATACAGCATTTGGCATTTGCCCATCACTCGATTGTGATATTATCGCAGTAATGTATGGCGATTCCTGCATTGGTTGGAGTTATGGTAGTACTTCTAACAATCAATTATTTATTACCGTAAACTTTAATGATCAAGTTACGGCGGATATTTCACATTATCCAAATTCGGGTGATTCTGTTTCTATTAATATTTTTGATACATCTGAAGGAATAATGTATTATGGAGTTAATGAAACAGCAATATTCCCATTAAGCCAAGTTTTAATAGATAGTATAAATGTTATTGGAGATGGTGACTATTTTTCAGGCGAAGGCGGATGTCCATTTTATAATGATTTATATTTCAATCCATTTTCAAACTATGGTGACTGTTCACTTTGCTTTGAATCCTATTCCAATTGTGCTTGTATAGATCCTGAAGCAATGAATTATACTTCAAATGCAATTGCAAATGATAATACTTGCGAATATGGTTTTCATTTTACGCATAATTTATCATTTGGTAATAATTTAATTGGACTTCCTGGCTATTTTGAAAATTCTAACACCATTAATATTATGGATAATTTAATTTCAATAGGGACGAATGTAAATTTTATATTAGGGCAAGGTGTTGGTCTTTTCAACACAATTGATGGTTGGTCAGGAAATTTAAATATTGTCGATCCTTTTTCAGGGTATTGGTTAAATGTTAACCAAATTTTAGATTGGGATATTTATTTTGAACTTGGGACAGTCGATAATTGTGATACTTATGAAACTTCTTATGGAAATAACCTTCTAGCATTTAAATGGGGATCAGGAAATGCACTCACAATGGATGCACTTGGCGGTGAAATATTTGCAACTGAAAACTTCAATTTTATTTTAGGGCAAGGTGTTGGTTTATTTAATACAATCGATGGGTGGGCAGGAAATTTAAATTTCTTGCAGGAAGGTAAAGGTTATTGGGTAAATATTCAAAATTCATCACTTGAATTTAAATGGGGGTTTGATAATTGTGATACCCCTCCAGAATTACAAAGTTTAAATAAATCAAATAGTTTTGTAAATATTCCAAATGAATTCCAATTTTCACAATCTACGGAACAAGCGTTTTACCTATTAAAAAATATTAAAACAATTAATAATGAAATAGAAAAAGGTGATTATTTACTCGCTTATAATAATAATATTTTAGTAGGATCAGCAATTTATAATGATGATATTTCTGTATTACCGGTAATGGGTAGAGATATTTCATCACAGACTATTGGATATTGTGAAACAAATGATAAACCAAAACTAAAATATTTTGACCGTTCAAATGGAAATATTATTGATTTGAATATTAATTTAAACCAATTTGAAAATTTAAAAATAGATGAAATAAATTTTGAAAAACAAATTGAAACTAATTTTCTAACTCAATTTGAAATCTACCCTGCATACCCAAATCCATTTAACCCCGTAACGACTATTCGTTTTGGTGTACCAGAGACATTGCACCCAATATCTCTCCAAATATTTGGCATCAATGGTCGATTAATAAAAACCTTATTAGATAGTCAAATGGAAGCTGGTTTTCATACAATTGAATGGAATGCAAAAGGGTTGCCGTCAGGGACATATTTTATTCGATTAGATTATAAAATAAATAATCAATCAAATCATGAAATTCAAAAAATTATCTTATTAAAATAGATCTATACTTCTAAAATAGTATTTACTAATAATACGATATCCAAAATATTTAACACATTATCACCATTAATATCTCCTATTTGAACTAATTCTTCAGAGGGAATTGGATTACTTAAAGAATAATTCACTAATAATACAACATCAACAATATTTAATTCACCATCAGAATTTAAATCGCCTGTTAATAGATTTTCATGAATAGGAAATATAACAAAATCAATCCAAGCTCTATCTTCTCCACCAACAACGCCACTATCTTTTAAATATGTCCATGAAAAATTATTCATCCCAATATTTACAGGGAAATTTACTAATCCCCAATCTTGTTCGCCAGCCCATTTGTTTTGTTCAATTCCATTAATTTCAAATTTTAAATAGTCATAATAATTACCAGATGAAGCTCCTACATTTTCACAAGACACTTTTCGATAAAAACGAATTTCACTATCTTCAACAACTTCATATTCAATTGAAAGTATAGAGTTTTGATTATGTCCAATATTCCCAGATTTCGCACTATACCCACCCTCAAAAACGGTAGATTCATCTATCTCCCAATTTGAATCACCAGAAAATATCCAATTATAATTATTAAATTCTCCCGATTCAAAATCTTCAATTTCTGCATTTATTAATGATTGATCTTGCACTAATTGAACATTTATTTCTGTTCCTGAATTTTGAATATCAATATTTAATGATTGTGATTCAAACCCAAAACTTTGAATTGTAAAATCATAATTACCCGCAGTTAACAACCGATAATAATCACCATTTTCGGAATCTGTAAAAACATTATGATCAATTCCATTAATTATTATTTCTGCATATAATGGATTTCCATTTTCATCGGTTACAACACCATAAACTCCTTTAAAAATTTGCTCAATATATGATAATAACGATTCTCTATTATCTTCCCAAAATTGAGGTAATTCTGATGAATTTGGCCATTTATCTTCGCTTTGCTCTAAAGTAATATCAAAATCTTTTTCCCAAATATAATTCCAATCTTGCATACCACCAAAAATAGCATACCACTCTGAACCATTTGTAATTCCATTTGAAAATGAGTTACTTTGATACATTTCAGAGTGATTATTAGAATAAGTTGTCGCTAAATCAATAAATAAATCATCGTCAGGGGATGCTGAATAATTACCTGAATATGGACCATCAAATGGATAATTTGCAACTAATGCTCCTCCATGCATATTAGCAGATAAAATAAAATTATGTTCCCAAGTCCATTCCATTAACGCAATTGTTTCTGGTTGCCGTCCTACAGTGGAATTATTGGGATCATCAAACTGATCTGGAAAATCACGATTCAAATCTACCCCATTTGCATTATATCGACTACCCATTTCAAAGCCATCTGGATTCATTGAAGGCATAATAAAAATATCAACATTATTTACTAAATGCGTCGCTCTAGGGTCAATAGGGTAATTTTCACACAACCATTCAATTAAATTTAAACTTAATTCTCTACCCACAACTTCATCACCATGCATATTGGCAACATATTTAAATTCAGGTTCAATTTCATTTATTCCAGGATTATCCGAAATATTCATGACCCAAAGTTCTCGTCCTTGAACACTTTGCCCTATTGAAATGAGTTGTGTTATATCAGGATATTCATTTGCAATATTTTGTAAAATTGCTGTCATTTCAATATAATTATTATATGATCTTAATGGGTTATCAGAATTTCGAGTCTCACTATGTAGTTCATTAAAATAGGTAAGTGCTTTATTTTCAATTTTATTTATTTCAAAACCAATTAATTTAATATCATTAAAAATTTCTTCATTTACAAATGCGTGAACTTGGTTATCACTTCTTTTATGATCATAATGAATATCTAAATGACTTAATAAATTTAGTTCTTCAATTTGGTTAATATTAATTTCTACAAGAAATCGTTCTGACGATGCAAAAATTAAACTTTGTGATAAAATAATAAATATGATTAACTGTTTCATTTTTATAAACTCTCTTCAATAAATATTCATAAATTTACGATACAGATATAAATAAAATCTATTTATGTGATGTAACAATTAGTGAGAAAAATATGTTAAAATCATTTCAAAAACTAGGATGTTCAGCAGGAATACCAACTCAAAATAGAGGTACAACTTCTCTAATTATTTCGGAAGAAAGATATGATATAATGGTCGATTGTGGAGAAGGAACTTATTTAAATTGGAATTCACAAGGCTATAAATGGAAACGATTAAAATATATTTTCATTACTCACATGCACCCTGACCATACCGCTGGTTTAATCCCACTTATATTTTACCGAAATATTTTAAGGATTGAGCATAAATTAATTATTTACGGTCCCTCTAATTTAAAGGATTTATTATTAACAAGTTTGAAACATCAAGGAGTTAATTTAAAATTTGAATTAGAAATATTATCGATTGAAGATAATAATGCAATTTCACTCGAAAATAATATTGAAATTAATTCAATTCAATTAGAGCATAAATTACCATGTTGGGGTTATCGCATTCAAGACGAAAATCAATCAATTATTTTTATAACAGATACATTACCTTTGGATGAAATAATTAACTTTTCAAAAAATACTGACCATTTTATACATGAAGCAACATTTACGGATAACCATACAGAACTTGCATTGGAAACAAAACATACCACTTTCACTCAAGCAATTGAACTGGGTAAAAAAGCAAAATCTAAACAAATTTATTTAACCCATTTTAGCCCAAGAATTGAAGAAGACGAATTAATAAAATTAGAAAATGAATTAGGTTTTATAAATTTATTCTCACAGGGAAAAATTTTAATTTAAATACACTTCAATTAATATCGTAAACCATAATAAAACTACTTCCTAATTTAATTTCTTTGATTTTTTATATAATAAAACGGGATCTAAATCTAATTTATTCTCCCATTCTATACTGTCAAAACACATTTTCACACTTTTAAATAATTTT
>CAZGWH010000043.1:19585-20808 GCA_964529325.1 uncultured bacterium
ATAATTTTATATTTTTTAATTCTTTAAATTTTCCAATTTCCAGATAGGGTTTAACATCAAATAACTTTTCTTCTTCGTTTTCGAATTTTAATAATAATTTATAATCATCTAAAGCTTTAACATCTATAACGGCCAAATACATTTTAAAATCCATGGTTCAATAACTTATAAAATAATTCATTACAATACTTATGAGACGCATTAAAATGCGTCTCTACAATTGATACATAAATTAATTACCAAAGTCCTTCCTTTGGAGTAAACTGACGATGTCGATTTTTGGATTAAAAACATTAATTGAATCATCTCTATTTACCCATTTAGATTTTTTATTTAAATATACCAATAGATTAAAGTCCGTATAAATTTTACCATTATTAATTGTAAAATATTCAATATTTGAATTAAAATTAGGATATTCTAACACCATCGCCTGTTCATTATACGATATTACTTTTTCTTCTTCGATAGGATCAGAATAATACGATACAATTAATTGTATTATGAGTGGAATAATGTGTTTCATAGATTAAATTTTATATTTATTAAATATATTAATACAATACGATTAACAGTTTAGAATTCATACTAAGCAGGAAAGCGCCAATTATGCAAATAATGATAATATTTGTATTTTTTTCATGGTTTTCCATATCGCTTTTTTAAATCAGATTATTTATTTTTTGTATGATAGAAAGATATTTGTATTTTTGAATAACTTTTTTAATTCAGCAGGTATATCTTTATTGTTCATTGTTTTTTCTCTTTTTTCTCTTTCACTTCATCTTTTGCATCTTTTAAAAATAAAAGAAGAAAGCGTTCGCCTTTTTTGTTTTTGCGGATAAGTAAATAAAGAGCAGTCAATAAAACAATTAGATAAATAATCTTAAGAGAACGCCCTCCACCTTCAATCTCGGGTGTTAAAATATCTTTAGCAATTTGTGGTACTGAAGTAATAGCAATATCACCAATTGTCTCAATAACCTTTCTTGTTATTTTTCCACCTGCTTCAGTCCAAGGAGCGGGGTCATTTAAAATAGAGATAACAACTGTTCCAGTAATTATTCCTTTCCAATGTTTTCCTATAGCTGTAAGAAATTTGTCACCATATTTTATAGAATTTTTAAATAAATAATCTGCATGTTTTCCAATCTTGGCATGATTCAAAGCTGTCTTTAAATGGGTAACATTTTTTGTAGTTATTTTCCCCAATGCTTCCAAGC
>CAZGWH010000044.1:0-19785 GCA_964529325.1 uncultured bacterium
TACAGATGGGCTGTATGACTTCTTTTGGTGTCCGTTTTTTTGTAGGAAGATCAAAGTGGTCATTTCAGGACATTTTTATACAAATAGACATCTTAGAGCATAGAAAGCAAAAAGCCTCTAACTACATTGTAATTAAAGGCCTTTCTTCTGTCGAGGTGGCAGGATTTGAACCTGCGACCCCCTGCTCCCAAAGCAGGTGCGCTAACCGGACTACGCTACACCTCGAAAAACAGTTATTCTCTAAATTTGATATAACTTAAAGTTATAATTCATTTTCAGAGCGGGAAAATTTACGGTATTAATTTCCTACAATTAAAACCTTTATTTAAATAAAATAAAAAATATCATTCATGAATCATAAGGGAAAAGATTTCCGTGTGAATTTAATGTTTGAACATTTTTTCCTATAAATTAATTATTTTAATTAATCTCCTAAATCAATGCTTTTTCCTCTAAAACAGCATTTATTATCACCCTCTGCTCTATTTATCATTCTTAAATTTTTTAATGGCACTAATATTGACTATGCATCATCATTAAATTGGAGAACACATGGATATAGATTTAAGTGCTGTTGTAAAAGCATCAAATGTTTTATTGGCAAAAAATGATATGATATCAAATAATTTAGCTAATATAAATACAACAGGTTTTAAAAGAGATGACCTTGTTTTTGATGTTTTAGAAACTGGGTTCAATGAAGATTTACCTTTAGACCAATATACAGATTTTAATCAAGGAGATTTAAAGTCAACAGGTAATTTATTGGATTTTGCAATTTCAGGTGATGGTTTTTTTACAGTAGAATCACCAGAAGGTCAATTATTTTCACGGAACGGACATTTCTCTATTTCTGATGAAGGAATGATTGAAGATAGTTTTGGTAATAAAGTTTTAGGTGCAAATGGTCCTATTGAAGTGTTGGGACAAGGTGGAGTACCAGGAGAATTAAGAATTACTGAAAAAGGTGAAGTCTTGGTAGATGGAGATATTATAAATAAACTATTAATTACAGATTTTGAAGATAAACATGAATTGGAAAAAATAGGAAATAACTTATATAAACCCAATGATGGAATTACAGGTGAAGCAATTGATTCAAATAAAATTGTTCAAGGTTTTTTAGAAACAGCAAATATAAACCCTGTAAGTGAAATGGTAAATTTAATAGATATGCATAGACAATTTGAAGCGACTCAAAAAATAATGCGTACATTTGATGAAATTGCAAACAATGCCATAAATGAAGTCGGTGATGTTTAATAAAAAAGGAATATAGGAGAGAATATGTTAAGGTCTTTAACAACTTCAGCTCTTGGAATGGCTGCTCAACAATTAAATGTTGATAATATTTCAAATAATCTTGCAAATGTGAATACAACAGGATTCAAAAAGAGTTCTATTGAATTTCAAGATTTACTTTATGAAACAATTGAAACAGGAGGGGTAGATGCAAATAATGAAAACTTACCTCCTGCACAATTACAATTGGGTCACGGAAGCCGAGCCATTGCAACTTTTAAAACCTTTTCTCAAGGTGCAATCACAGAAACAGGTAATCCTTTGGATTTAGCAATAAATGGTGACGGTTTTTTTCAAGTAAGTATGCCTGATGGGTCGTATGGTTTTGCTCGAGATGGAGCGTTTCATATTAACCCAGATGGTTTTTTAGTTAATTCAGCTGGTTTACAAATGGGTGATGGGATTTCAATACCTGATGGAACAGCAAGTATTAATGTCGCACAGGATGGAGTTGTCTCCGTTTTGATGGCAGGGGAAACTCAGCCCGAAGAAGTCGGCCAAATTGAACTTGTTCGTTTTATGAATTCTTCAGGATTAGAATCTATCGGTGGCAATGTGTATAAAGAAACAATTGCTTCTGGTGCACCTACGGTATCGACTCCAGGTGAAGAAGGCTACGGATCCGTGATCCAAGGTTATTTAGAAACTTCAAATGTAGATGTCGTTCAAGAAATGATTAACTTAATTGTTGCTCAGCGTGCTTATGAAATTAATTCAAAGGCAGTAAAAACATCTGAAGATCTACTTTCAATTGCAAATAACTTAAAAAGATAATTAAAGTGAAATTAATAATCATTCTAATTAGTTTTTCATTCTGTATTGGAAATGAAAGTGTAATGGATTTATTAAAAGGCCATTATTCAGATATTTTTAAAGTTGAAGAAAATGATGTTCATATTGATATTCTTAAAGCTCCTCGTTTACCAAATGAAAATATAGAACTTTTTGATGCTAGAATTTCATCAAACCAATATCATATTAAAGTTGGAAATCAGCATGCATGGCTAACATTGTCTACAAATGGTATTGTTGCTCATAAAATTCCATTATCAATTTCATTATCGGTTAAAAAAGATGTTTGGGTTGCATCTCGTAAGATTAAAAGAAATGAAAAAATTATTCTAAATATGCTTCAATTAGAAAATATGGAAATTACAAAAAACTATTCAAAATATCATTTTGGAAATTTAGATTATTCAGGCAAAATGGAAATAATAAGAAAAATGGAAGTGGGTACAATATTAACAAAACAAATGATTGGTAGAGTACCAGATATTAAAAGAGGTGACAAAGTGAATGTGAGTTTAAAGGGCGATACATTCGCAATTACATTACCTGGGAAAGCAAGACAAAATGGATTAATAGGTGAAGAGGTTTTTGTAATGGTAGAATCAACAGGTAAAAGACTTAAAGGAATTATTGACTCACCTAACCACATCATAGTTAGAAAATAGGATGAAAATGAAAAAAATTATTATAAGTATATTAACATTAGTTACAATTGGGTTTACTCAAAATTCATTATATGCAAGTAAATCAATGTTTACAGATATTAAAGCTCATGGAATTGGTGATGTAATTACTGTTTTAATTGCAGAAATGAGTAATGCAAGTAGAGCTTCATCGGCAAAAATGTCAGCGAGTTCAGGTATTGGTGCAGACGGATCCGTTTCGGGTAATTTATCTTCATTTATTCCATTATTTGGAATGTCTTCAAATATTTCAGAAGATCATAATGATGATGAAGGGACAACCCAAACTGAAATGGTAACTGGTAAAATTACAGCAACTATTATAGAAAAAGATTCCAATGGTTTATTAAAAATTGAAGGTTCCCGAAAAGTAAATGTGAATGGCGAATCGAATATTATGGAAATTAGTGGATTTATTCGTGACCGTGATATTACATCCCAAAATACAGTTTACTCCTATTATATCGCAAATGCAGATATTACATATAAAAAAACGGGTTTAGCAAATAAAATTAGTAATCGAACAAAAATTCGCAGAACTATATTAACCATTGCTGGTGTTGCAATATTAGCTAATCAGGTTGGACGATATTTAACAAATGGTAAATTAATTGATTAATAAAATGAATATAGAAAAAAATAAAATGATAAAGTTTTTTAGGTTAACCTCAACCTTAATTGTATTGATGTCTATCACTATCAATACAGTTTTTACAGCCCAGGTTCGAATTAAGGACCTGGCAAATATTGAAAAAACATCACAAACAGCTCTAGTTGGATATGGTTTAGTCGTTGGTTTAGATGGATCTGGTGATCGAATTACAGGTCAAAAAGGTGCTGTATTTACGGTTCAAGCAATTGCTAATATGCTTACCCAGTTTGGCATTACTGTAAATGAGAATGATCTCCGAACTCGAAATGTAGCAGCTGTAATGATAACTTCTGAAACACCTGTTTTTGGTCGAGTAGGTTCTCGGTTTGATGTGGTTGTTTCATCACTTGGTGATGCAAAAAGTTTAGAAGGTGGTGTATTATTAATGACTCCATTACGAGATGCAGGTGGAGATTATTTTGCAATGGCACAAGGAGCAGTATCAATAAGTGGATTTAATATTGAAACAGCAACAGGTGAAAAAGTGAGACAAAATGTTGCTTTAGTAGGCCGAGTTCCAAACGGTGCAATTTTAGAAAAAAAAGTGAAGTCAAATAATTTTGATCCAACAGAACCTTTACGGTTTATTTTAAAAGCTCCAGATGTAACAACAGCCACTAATTTTGCAAACGCAATTAACACCGCTCAAAATAATCAAATTGCAACGGCTTTAGATCCATCATTAATTGAAATTGCTTATCCTGGTGATGTGCAAAATTCATGGGACGCAATGCAATTTGTCGCTGGAATTGAAACAATTATAGTTGAAACAGGAAATAAAGCACGAGTTGTAATAAATGAGAGGTCTGGAACTGTTGTCGTTGGTGGAAATGTAGTACTTGATGAAGTAATGATTTCACATGGCTCAATTAGTATTCATACAAAAGTTACACCTCTAGTATCACAACCAGAAGCATTTTCGGAGGGTGAAACAGTATCAACAGAACAAACAACGACTGAAGTAAATATTGAAGAAACAGGTACTATTGGTGTAATCCCAGGGACAACTTCAGTCAGTGAACTTGCAGTGGCATTATCAGATCTAGGTGTTAAGCCGAGAGACATCATTGCTATTTTTCAAGCAATTAAAGAAACAGGTGCGCTTCAAGCTGACCTTGTAATTTTATAAGGCTTATCATGAATAATATCAACGGAATAAATAATATATTAAATCAAAATATAGAAGAAACTTCGAAAGCACAAGATTTAAAGCTAAGGGAAAGTGCTAAACAATTAGAAGGTGTGTTTCTTCAATATTTTTTAAAACCAATGGAAGAAACAATGACCAAAGGTATGATGGGTGAATCTTCAGGCCCAAACTTGGCAAAAAATATGTTTACTCAAGTAATGTCTGAAGCATTATCAGAGAATAATAATATTGGTTTATCAGATCAAATTTATGATCATTTAAAACGAGCACAAGCAAATCAAAATAATACAATTGACGCAGAAACTCACAAACAACAATTTATTAAACTAAGCGAGAAATAGTGATGGCTGAAAAAAATATAGATGCAATTTTACAACGGTTAATTCGAATTCTTTCACAAGAAATTGTGACATATACAAAATTACTAACATCTTTAGAAGAAAAACAGCAAGCAATAATTCAAGGTCAAATTGAAAATATGAAAATTATTACTGAACAGGAACAAGTAATATTAACAGATGCAAAATTAACAGAAAGAGAACGAAACATTTCAATTGCTAATTTGAGAACAAATACAGATGAAATGAAAGATGTAGAAAATTTATCGCAGTTAATTGCTGTAGTTGAAACAAAATATCATTCTCGATTATCAGAAATTCAAAAAAGTTTGAAAGATGTACTTGAAAAAGTTGCATTAAAAAATGAACAAAATAAATTTTTACTTAATCATTCAATTCATTTTGTACAAACCATGATAAAGGATTTATTAACCTCAAATGAAAATATGAATGATTTATATGCTCAAAATGGGCGAAAAATTAATCCAAAGTATTTAGCACTTTTAGATAGGAAAATATAATGAGTATTACAAATATAATAGAAATTGGTCGTCGGTCTTTATTTGCTCAACAATCAGCAATTAATACAACTGGTCGTAATATTGCAAATGTAAATACCATAGGCTATAGCAGGCAGCGGTTAAACCTTAGACAAGATTTAACAGGTGTTTCTTATTTAGGAAGTTTTGGTCAAGAAGCAACAAGTCAAATTAGACAGTCTTTTACGGATATGCAAATTTGGCGAGAAAATAGTTTATTGGGTCAATATCATACAGACTCAAATGCATTATCGCAAGTTCAAGATGTATTTGCTGAACCAACGGATTCTGGGATTTCTAATTTGATGACAGAATTTTGGAATTCGTGGAATGATTTATCTAATGACCCTGATAGTGAAACAGCAAAAATTGTCGTAAGAGATAAAGCTGTTCAATTAACAAATGGATTTAATCGAGTACATGATGAATTAATGAATCATCAAAATCAAATTCATCTTGAATTAGGAGATAAAGTAAATCAAATAAATGATGCTATCGAACAGATTGCAAGTTTAAATCAACAAATTATTAATACAGATGATCATTCATTAAAAGATACTCGAGCATTATTAATTGATGATTTATCTCAAATGGTTAATGTCAGCGTTGCAGAAACAGCCAATGGGGAGTTAAATATTGCTATTGGTGGAATGGTGGTTATCTCTGGTCAGGAATCAAATAAAATTAAAATGGAATCTTCTCAGAATAATGGAATTTGGACGAGCCAAATTGAATTAGAAGGTACTCAAAATATAATTGATATTACAAGTGGTGAATTAGGTTCATTATTAAAACTTCAAAATGAAACAATTCCAAATACGATAAATGATATTAATACATTTGCAAAACAATTTGCAGATACATTAAATGAAATACATGTGTCAAATACGACTTGGATGGAAAATGGTGGAATTTCCTTTTTTAACCAAGAAGTTACTGGAGCGGGAGATATTTCAATTAATCAAAATTTTTTAGATGATGCTAATTTATTAGGCGCTGTTGAAGATGATGGTGATGCAAGTTTTGCTCAATCAATGTTTAATATTCAAAATGAAAAGATTTTAGATAATAAAAGCTTCGGTGAATTTTATACTGGAATAATTAGTAATATTGGTTCAAAAGTAAATGAAGCAAATTATTTAACAGATGCACAAAGTTTAGTATTAAATAAATTAGAAATTCAAAGGCTGTCGGTTTCAGGTGTTTCTTTAGATGAAGAAATGACACATATGATTCAATATGAACAAGCATATAATGCGGCTGCAAAATTAGTGAGCACCGTTGATGAAATGATTTCTTCAATTTTAAGTATTGTATAATCCTAAAAGAGTAATAATATGAGAATAAGTGAAAATATGATGACGAATAGCATCCTAAAGGGCATTAATGCCAACAAAAGTAGGATGAATGAGATTCAACAGCAATTATCTTCTGGTAAACGGATTCAAAAATCGTCTGATGATCCATTTGCATTTGCAAAATCAGCTCGTTTTAAATCTATAATTGAACGAAATGATCAATATCTTCGAAGTATAAATATGAGTTTAGGGTTTGTAGAATCGACCCAAATTCATTTAGATGATATTAATAGTATTATTCAAGATGCAAAAGAAAAAGCAACTCAAGGTGCTGATGATTCATTAAATTCCGAAAATAGAGAAGCAATTGCACAGGAAATTTCCAGTATGTTAGAAGAGTTGGAATCAATAGCAAATGGGAATTTTGATGGTGATTTTGTTTTTAATGGAGACCAAGTAAATCAAAAACCATTTCAATTAGTTGAAGACCCTGATAATCCAGGTTTTTATATTGGTATAAATTCTCCTGATAATCCTGAAGGGATGGAGCGTAAATTTGGAGACCATTTAAATATTCAAATAAATATAGCAGGAAATGATATTCAAAATATTACTCAAGCTTTTAATGATTTAATTAATTTACAAAATACATTGTCTGAAGATTGGGAATCAAATTTTAGTGAATTTGAAAGTCAATCCAGTGCAATAAGTAGTCAAATTGATAAATTAGATTTAGCCTCAGAAAATATCTTGAAATTATCTACAAAAATTGGAGATGTTCATAGTCGGATTACGCTGACAGAACAACAGCTTACATTAACAAATATGAATTTATCTTCCTATATGTCTAGTTTAGAAGATGTAGATATGGCGGAAGCAATTTTACATTATAATAGTGAGGAAATGGCTTATAAGGTGGCATTACAAGCAACAAGTAATATGATGACTACAAGTTTAATGGACTATATACGATAATGGAAATAAATATTTATAATAATCCAGACTTCCCTATCGAAGTAAATGAAGAAAATTTAATTCACTTTGATTATGGACTTCCAGGATTTGAAGAATTAAAAAAATTTGCAATAATAGATATTGAAGAATATAATCCATTTTTGCTATTACATTCAGTTGAAGATCAAAATATTGCTATGATTGTTTTAAGTGCAGGACAATTAGATTTAGAAGATGACTTACATATTCCAGAACAAAAATTGAAGGAATTAAAAGAAAATGAAGAGCATGAGCTTGGTGTTTTTTTAATTCTTAAAATAATGGATTCAGGCAAAGAAATTACTGCAAATACTAAAGCACCTGTGTTAATTAATTTTCAAAACCAAAAGGGCAGACAAATTATTTTGGATAATGAAAAATTGAGCATGGATTATCCAATCACCGTTTCTTAATTTAATGGTCGAGATGAAACAAGAATACTATATTTTATATGCATATCTTAAAAGGAATTTATGTTAGTACTTACCCGAAAAAAAGGTGAGAGTATCCGAATTGGTGATGGAATTATCATCAAAGTATTAGAAAATTCGGGAAAACAAGTTAAAATTGGAATTGAGGTTGCACGAGAAGTACCTGTTTATCGTGAAGAAATTTATAAAAAAATTCAATTAGATAATAAAAGAGCCCTATTGTCAAATATAAGCGGTGTGAATACACTTACAAAATTAATAAAATTAAAGGATTCTATTAAAAAATAATCTTTTATGAGTGAGTTTAGATTAAATCCAAGATATATTCAAAAATTTGATTCAGAAGATTTAAAAGATCATTCTTTTTTTCCAATCAATAAAAATGAAAATGGTGAACTTATTATCGCATCTGTTGGAAAAAACAAGCATGATTTAGAATATATTCAATCTACGACTAAACTTCAAACAGGGTTAAATTCTATTGTTTATCAAATAGAAGAATCTTCATTTAATCGAGAATTCAAATTAATTGGAAATGGGATTTATCATCGGTTTATTACGGCAGAAAGAGGGAAAAAAATTATACCTAGAGGTGAAATTTTTGCAGTTATTTCAAATAAAGGTGGCGTAGGTAAAACAACTGTATCTATTGAATTATCATATCAATTTCATAGAATGGGTTTAAAAACTTTATTAGTAGATATGGATTTAGGTAATGCTGATATTTCAAATAAATTAAGAGAATACCCTCCCAACACCCTTTATGATTTCTTCTCAAAAACGCATACTTTGAATGAGTTAACCGTAAAATTAAATTTGGGAATGCATTTTATACCTGGAGAGTCAGGAGAATTTAAATTAGCCAATATGACTTGGAGCCAAAAACAACGATTCTTTAGAGAGATTACAAAAATTAGCTCAAATTTTGATGTTGTGCTCTTAGATTTAGGTGCAGGGATTTCTCGAGATGTAATTGATTTTTCATTATTAGCCGATGAAGCTGTAATCGTTACAACTCCTAAAGATTTTATAAGTGGTTATGCTGCAGGAAAAGCCGCCTTTTCTCGGTTTATTGAAATTCAAGCTAAAAAATTGGATGATGACTCTAATGAAGAAGTTATCTTCTCGCCGTGGTATGTACTTAATCAAGTTTCTAATTATCAACAAGGAATTGATTATTTTAAAACAATTAAAACAACTTCAAATAATCATATAAATTTACAATCAAGTTTTAAATTTGTACCTGGATTTTTGGGCTCAGTTTTATACGACAGAGAAATGGTTGACTCTGCATATAATTCACAAAAAATACTGGGTAACCGATATCCAAATTCAGAAATGGCAAGAAGTATATTAAAGATTGCAAATGGTTTAATGCGTGTAAAAAATGAATTAAAATTACAAAACAAATCAAGTGGATTAAAGCGATTTGCACGAATTTTAGGATTGGCTAAGAAAGAAGATTCTATTTAATCCATTCTAGCGATACGCTTCCTAATCCCACCGAACAATTAAAATTTATTGTGGGTTGAATTTCATTATAGTTTTCGTTTCGATATAAATTTTCTTCAATTAAATCCATTCCTTTCAATTCTATATCTGAGAAAATCGATTTATCTAATTCAAATAATACATTAACCCCTTGAGGAATATCAATTTTGATTTCACCCATTCCAACAGAAATATTATAATCTATATTTTTATTTATTTCTCCAGAAAAATTTAATAATAGAGAGCCCAAACCACAATCAATTTCAAATTCATCGCAATATAAATTACCCAATTGATTGAATTCTGCTGTACCTAATCCAATATCGGCTATTAAAAAATTACATTCTTCTTTTTGATATTTATTTCCCATATCTATAATTGCCGATCCTAATCCTAAGTCAAAATTAAAAGAAGCAATCTCAATCTCTTTCAAATTAATATTTACATCTGCTAAAGAATAATCTAAATTAAATTTAATAGGTATATTTGTAGGTAATAAAATTTCAGTCTTATTTCCAAATTCATTATCATTCGAGTCAAAATTATATTCAAATTTAAAATGGGTTGATAAATCCAAAATCCCAATACGCCCTACCGTTTCAAAATTTAAATTCGGTTGAAATAATTCTGGATTAAATTCTATAAACCCATTGATTTCATTTGAATTATGTGAAGGGTTAATTATAAATGATCCACTTGAAAAATCAATATTCACCTTAATTTTTTTAAGTGAAAATGTAGATTCATTAAGGGTTAAATGATTGGGATTACTAAATAAAAATGTGAGTAAAAATAGGTAAAAGAATTTATTAATTTTCATTGTTTATAAAATTATTAATTGTTTTTATAAAATAATTCTGTTGGTCAATTTGAGGGGTATGTCCCGAATTCTGAATAATTTCCAGTTGAGAATTTTTAATTTTAGAATTTAATCTTTTACTAATTTCACAATATTTTTTATCTTCGTCACCACATATAATTAAAACAGGGAAATTAATACTCTGAAGTTCAATCCAATAATTTGGCATTTTCCCCTGCCCTAAATATTCGAGTGAAAAGGCAATCTGTTCTGGGTTTTGGGACATTCGGATTTCTTTTTGTCGCTTAAAGCTCAACGGATTTCTCTTTTTTTGATTATTAAAAAAAGATCGCTTTTCCCATTTGGAAATAAAGCTTGAATAATTTGCTTTAATTTCATTGATTAATTCTACATCAATATTAACTCGTTTTTGTTTTTCAGAAATATTTTCTATCCCTGAATTGGTACTAATTAAGATTAAGGAATTTATTTTTTCTGGATATGCCAATGCAAATGAAAGTGCAAGTCGGCCACCCATAGAATATCCGCATAAATTAACTTTACCCAATTTGTACTGCGTTAACTTGGTTAATAAATCAGTATTCCAATCATCAAATGAATATGGATTATTAGAATTTAAGTTACCGTTTTTCCCATGCCCAGGAATATCGACGACCATTGAAGGAGTATTTATTTTTGTCCTAATTTCATTCCATGAGTGCGTAGATCCCATAAAACCATGAATGAAAATGATTGTGTGATTTAGTTTCATATGATACTAATTTAAATAGTAATTAATCATTTATTCACATACTAGTTTAATAAAATGAAATAAAAAAAGAATAACAATATTAGGTATTACAAGTTAATTTTCATCCTATGGAAAACATATTAAAACCAGAATTATTATCACCAGCAGGTAATTTAGAAAAAATGAAATTTGCATACGCATTTGGTGCAGATGCAACTTATGCTGGAATACCTAAGTTTTCATTGCGAACCCGTGAAAATGACTTTAGAGAACAATCATTAATAGAAGCCATTCGGTATTCAAAAAAATTAGGGAAAAAATTATATTTAACTTTAAATATTTTTGCTCACAATACAAAATTAAATTCCTTTTTTAAAGAGCTAGATAAAATTGTTGAATGGGAACCTGATGCAATTATAATGGCAGACCCGGGTTTAATTAACCAAGCTTTAAAACGCTATCCAAATTTAGAAATTCATTTATCAACACAAGCGAATGTTACAAATTGGACAACCGTAGAATTTTGGAGAGATTTAGGTATAAAGAGAATTATTCTTTCTCGTGAATTAAGATTAAAAGAAATAAATGAGATTCATGAAAATGTTCCTGATATAGAGTTGGAGAGTTTCGTACATGGTGCTATTTGTATAGCATATTCTGGCCGGTGTTTAATTAGTAATTATATGAACCATCGTGATGCAAATCAGGGTACCTGTACAAATTCGTGTAGATGGGAATATAACTTAGAAAATTCGCCTAGTATATTAGAAAATGAACAACAACAAATCCAAGCTTCAGTAAATCCTGAAAAAGAATTAATAAGTGGATTTACAGTTGAGGAAGTGGATAAACCTGGGAAAAAATACCCAATTGAAGAAGATGGAGAGGGGACTTATCTTTTTAATGCGAAAGATTTATGTGCTGTTGAATTATTAAGTGAAATAAAATCAGCTGGAATTATGAGTTTTAAAATTGAAGGCCGAACAAAATCAACATATTATTCTGCAATTACTGCTAAAGCATATAGAAGAGCAATTGATGATATGGTTAATAATAAACCATTTAATCATGAAAATTTAAAAGATTTATTAGCACTTTCAAATAGAGGTTATACAACAGGGTTTTATACTCGGAATCCTCAAGAATACGGGGAAAATTATGATACAGGAAATTCTAAAGAATTTTATTATAAAACAGTTGGAATTGTTAGAGATTATGATGATCAAAAGGGGTTACTAAATTTTGAAATAAAAAATAGAATTGAAACTGGGAGTGAAGTGGAAATTATTACTCCCAATGATACAATTAAAATAAATGTATCCCATATTCAAAATGCAAAAGAACAACTAGTACCCATTGCACATGGTGGGCTAGGCGAATTTAAAATTCCATGTGAATTTGATCCTGGAGAATTTGCAGTAATTCGGCAAAAAATTACAAACTAAAAGGAAATTAAGTTGATAAGTTTTAAGAATTTTCTATTTCTAATTATAATTATAATTTCATCTTTATTTTCAGGTGAAATTCCTAAAGATTATTTTCAGCAATTTGTTGAATATGATATTGATGCAACATTAAATGATAATGACCATACGCTTTCAGCGCACTTAACTTTAAAGTATACAAATAATTCAAATGATACGCTGGACTTCATTTGGTTTCATTTATGGCCGAATGCGTATAAAAATAATGAAACTGCTTTTGCAAAACAAAAATTAAGGCTTGGCTCCACAAATTTTTATTATTCAGAAGAAAAAAATAGAGGTTATATTGATAATTTAATGTTTGAAGTCAATAGTGAAAAAGTGAATTGGGAATTTCACAAAGACTGGATTGATGTTGCAAAGGTTTTATTAAATCATCCTCTTTTACCCAAAGAAACAATCACAATATCTACACCTTTTTTTGTCAAAATCCCTAAAGTATTTTCTCGTTTAGGGCATACGGGTAAACATTATGAAATGACACAATGGTATCCAAAACCTGCTGTTTATGATAAAAATGGTTGGCATGAAATGCCATATTTAAATATGGGTGAATTTTATTCTGAGTTTGGAACCTTTGATGTAAAAATAACATTGCCAGAAGATTATGTGGTAATGGCTACAGGGGATTTAATTAATGGTCAAAAAGAATATGCATGGTTAGATTCTCTAGCAAGCGAGGGTGAAAAGTTTTTAGATATGTCTGATAAGGAAATAAAAAAATGGAAAAAGAAATCTAAAAAAGAAAAATCCAAACAGAAGAAAAACAAAGATAAAAAAGAGAATAGTTCTTCATTAAAAACACTTCATTTTCATCAAAAAAATGTACATGACTTTGCATGGTTTGCTGATAAAAATTATATCGTGCAAAAAGGAGAATTAGAATTACCAAATACAAAAAATAAAGTAACACTTTGGTCAATGTATTTACCCAAAAATGCGGTATTATGGAAAAAATCAATAGAATATTTACATGATTCAGGGTATTGGTATAGTAAATTTTATGGAGACTATCCATATAAACATATCACTGCCGTAGATGGGGATATGTCTGCTGGTGGAGGGATGGAATACCCAAATATTACAGTAATTGCAAAAATGCCCTCACGAGATTTATTAGAAATGGTTATTATGCATGAAGTTGGACATAATTGGTTTTATGGAATTATTGGTTCCAATGAGCGAGATCATGCCTGGATGGATGAAGGTCTAAATGAATACAGCAATTTTAGATATTGGGAAAAAAAGTATGGCATGGATTCAGGAATGCAAGTATCAGACAAGTTTGTAAAATATTTAATTCTAAGAAATAATACATTTCGATGGATGAATATGATTGGCTGTCAACGACAATGTTTTAGAGGAGATGCACAAATAATTAATCAACATTCTGATAATTTTCATTCGAGTAATTATGGTTCGATGGTTTATAGTAAAACTGCTTCATTAACACGCTATTTACAAGATTATTTAGGTGAACCTAAAATGGATAAAATTATGCAAGATTATGTAGAAACATGGAAATTTAAACATCCTTCCCCAAATGACTTTAAACAGATTTTTACAAAACATGTTGATAAAAATTTAGATTGGTATTTTGAAGATGGATTGAATAGTGTTAAAAATATAGATCTAAAAATTGATAAACAAACAAAAAAATATTATCTCAAAAACTTAGGAGAAATTTCTCCTCCGGCTTATGTTGAATTTTATGATAAATATAATATTTTATTAGATACATTATGGGTTGATGGATTTGAAAATAAATTATTATTACCACATCCACAAAATACAAATTATGCAATTTTAGATCCTGAAAATGTAATGTTTGATATAAATTTAACAAATCATACAACGCGTAAAAAAGGATTCTCTTTACCTATATTTTTTGACGAACCTGATTTTCATTCATATTATTTGGGTACAATAACTCCTTCATTCACGCTAAACTCTGTTAATAATAGTACTGGATTTACTTTAAGACGAGGCTCTGTTCCATTAGAAAAATTTAATTATTCTATAACACCATCGTATGATATAAATAGTGATGTACCTCTTGTTGAATTAAACTTGGGATGGCAAGAATTTAGAAAATTGGGAATGGATGTAATTCGTACAAATATTGGATATTTTAATACACAAGAAAGAAAGACAATTAAAACAAGTAGTGAATTCATTATTCGTGAACCAATTATAAATTATCCATATTTTAAATTAATATTAGATGTTGATGTACATTTAACACTTCCTGAATTATACCAAGTCTATGAAAATAATTTAACAGCAAGCCACCGATTTTCTATTTCATATCATGATAAACCAAACCCATTTACAAATTACAACATAAACTCTACATTTACTTTTGTTAAACAAGAAAATAATAAATATACGAGTATAGATATTTCTAACCATTTTAATCATCGGTTTAATAAAAAAATGAGAATGAAAACATATATACAAGGGTATCATGTAATTACTTCCGAATTATATCCTTGGTTACCAGGTGTTGGAGGTTCAATAGATACGGATTATCAATATTATGTTTGGGATAGAACATCTGAGAGTGATTTTTCCGTGTATCAACATCAATATATTAATTCAGTTCCATCTGCACGAATATCACCAAACCAGCAAATAGCATATAATTCTGCATTAGGTATTGATATAGAATTGACTGGAATAATCCCAATGGGTAATTTGTATTTTGATTATTTATTAATCAATCAATCTACATTGGAAATGAATATGTTTGGCGAGGAAAACCCGAAAGGTGGTCCCCATTATTTTTCGACTGGAATTTCGTTATCGCTCGGTTTTGTGAAATTGAATTTGCCAATTTATATGAGTTGGGAAAACCCTGAAAAACTGACGATTGATAAATGGGTTAACTATTTAAGACCAGAAATTAATTTAGACATAAATAAATTGATACGAAATAGTTTGAGATAGAAAAAAATGGTTATTGTTTATTAGTAATGATAAAACATTCGTGAATTTAAATTATTTTTTTTGGTTTGGCTCAGAGCAGAATTAAATTACTAATAGCCTTATTTTCATAAATTAATTTTCTTATTTAACCCTTTATCTTAATCCTCTCTAGCTAGAGAGGAAATTAATTATTTTACCAGTGGGTATAACCTACAAAAAAAATGGGCATTACTCTCATTTAATTCAGTATTTCCCTTATGTTCAATGATACTGTTTTTCCAATCAATTGACTACCTTCAAGATCATGGTTAAACGGCTGGTCATACATTAAAGATATTGAGCGAGTATTGGTCCATTTATATTCTAAACCAACAGTACCATTTAATTGTTTTTTTGCAGAATTATTTTCAATCATCCCAATACCTGTTTCAGGCGTACTATTTATGAAACTAAGTTTAAAATATGGATAAATTTTACCATAAACAGCCATCTGTTTAAGAGTTTGTACTTGAAAGTTAATTGTTTTCCCTGGTTTATATCCAGTATCACTTTCTGTAATGGGTGCAGATGCAGTACCTGATACACCAAATACCCACGGGAATTTAGATCTCCACCACCATTCAACACCAAGAGAGCCTGAATATTGTCCCGTACCTAATCTTAAACTTTTATCATCCTCTGTTATTTCTTGACCCGTTGGTAATGTGATTTTACCATTAATAAATAATTTTTGTCCTGGTCCCATTACATTATTTTTTACTATCCAACGAAGATTTACAGAAATATCACCTAACCCTTTTTTGATTTGATTTTTATGGTCTGAATCAGGGCTTTCTTCAACATTATATTGATTCCATCTTTTAAATGGAATACTAATAAAAGCATTAATATTTTCTGTTATTCCAAACATACCATAAATATTTAACAAATTTAAATCTACATTACCTTCTAACTCTATATTATCATCTGCCTCAAAAGTCATGTATGACATGCTACTTCCAAGCATAATTTGATTACTACTTAGACCAACTCCCTCTGTTGCACTTCCGACCGAAAGTGTAGGGTTACTTCAAAGAGGGCATTGTCCAAATAATAAAATTGGAAATAAACTAATAAATAAAGTAAATAATATTTTCTGTTTCATGATTTTTCTTTCTATTTTAAAATTAATTAATGATTATGATGATGATCTTCATTGTCATTGTGATTATGTTGATGTTCCTCTTCATGATGGTGAATATCATCTTCTGTATTATTTTCTAAATGAATTTCATGAAGTTTTTGAATATCTAGTTTTTCAGCATTTGCTTCTGCAGAATAATATCCATTTAATTGAAATACGAGTAAAAATAAACCTGCAATTATTAACATCAAATTTGTTATTGTTGATATATTAGATAATTTTTTTCGTAACAAAAGCAATATTGGAAAAGCGATTATTAATGCCGTTATTTGCCCAATTTCGACTCCTGCATTAAAAGATAATATTTTATAAACTAATTGATGATGCCCCAAATTAATTTGTTGTAAACGAGTTGAAAGACCAAATCCATGAATTAATCCAAAAATAAACACCATAAATACTTTATTCGGTACATTTATAGATAACCATTTATTGAAACCATTAAGATTTTCAAATCCTTTATAAATAACGCTAAATGCAATTACAGCATCAATTAAATAATAATTTGCATTTATCTCATAAAATGTAGCAAAAATAAGAGTGATACTATGACCAATTGTAAACGCGGTAATAAATTTTGCAATGTCGGCAAATCGGGATAAAAAGAAAATCACTCCAATTAAAAACAAAATATGATCATAGCCTGTTATCATATGTTTTGCTCCTAGTATAAAAAAATCTGAAAGACCCCCTTGAACCATTTCGGCTTTATCCGACTCTGACACACCGTGTGAAAAAATAAATGTTGGTAAACACAATATTGATAATTTTATAAATAAGTTTTTCATATTAATTTTCTCCTAAAAATGAGTGATTTTGTTTCTTGATAAAAAAGAATTTCTATAAATAAGCGATATGCTTCATTTAAAACCTGAGATTTTTGTTCATCATATTCTAATTTTGCTAATTTTAATTCAAATTCTCTTAATTGAATATTCTGTTTTCGTTTTCCTCCAAGCAAAATATCTTGAGTAAGCATTCCACCTATCTCAGATTCAATTCCAAAGTCAAATTCAATTGACAGGTTTGGATTAGAAAATTTTCGACTTTGTTTTAATTGTGCAGATTTTGCTTCAATATTTTTTTTACTTAATTTAAGTATTGAATTATGTTGAATGATAATATCTGTAAGCGTATTAATATTCAGTTCTTGACTGAAAATACACGATATTAAAATGACATAAATTAGCCATTTAATTAATAAATTCATTGTATTCCTTTCTAAAATGTTAATTATAACGGTTACATTAACCGAAAAATCAAATAATAAAAAGGGTGTTTAAGTTAGTAGTATTGTTGTTTTTATAAAGAGGGGTGTAGGAGGTAGAACTGTTTCTACCTGTTGAATAGAAAATTGAGAGTTCTGAAATTGATCAAAAGATATTATTGTGAATTCAAAAATATAATTATCAATTTCAACATTATTTGTATTACTTAAAAAATTTAAATCTGGATTATAATTCCAAAAAGGAATATCAAAACAATTATCGCAATCATCTTGATGTTCATCTGTTTTTTGGGCTGGTACACTACATGCAATATCACATTCTGCTTCAATATTGATATGACCATCTGTTTCAAAGCATAAAACAGGCGCTTCAATTCCATTTTGAAGTAATATTCCAAAACAAAAAATCCATACAAATATTTGATGAATGATATTATTTCTCTGTTTTCTCATTTGTTAAATATATTAATTAAATAAGATATAATTGGTGCGATATTATAAAATGTTTTCTTCAACAAATGAAATTATGTGTGTAAAAAATTCACCAAAAAGTCATTTTCGCATACCCCGTGGAATAAATCGTATATTTTCCCCTGCTCCTTACTTTTCACCTTAGGTTGATTGGGGGTTATAAATTTTATCGTATAAAGTTTCAGGGGCAATATCAGCACCATTTTCCCATGCAATAGTAACGCCTTCGATAATAGCGTTTTGAAAAAAAGATAAATCGCGAAGTGGTGAAAAAATGGGTCCCTTATCTTTATATTCAGATAAATCTATTTCACCTTTTTTACCATCATCAAACTCGATGTAATAAATATAATCTTTTAGATATTTAATTGAGATTACATCATTCATATTCCACATAATATTTTCCTTAATCCAAGGGGTTAATTTTTTTGATTTCCTTATTTGCTCTCGCAAGATTCCAATCTTCTACTAATTCCATTTCATGAATATCTATCCATTCACGCAAAAGTTTAATTGCTGTTTTTGATAATAAATCTCCCTATATTGCCTTGAAAATCAAAAACGGCCTTATTCCCTGAATACTCTGCATGCAAATGGGGTGGATTATGTTCATCATAATACATTCTGACTATTATTCCAAAAAATCTACTTATTTCAGGCATATTCTGTTTCCCTTTGTTAAAATTTATAGGCGAAACTGAACGGCAAGCCAAGTTGACTTCGTTCCAAAGTCAACAATTGGTGTAGTCCGTTCGAGTGTGGGATGGACGATCGCTTTGCGCCGGACATTCCCCACTGGTAACAGTTTCGCCTGATGGAGCAGACGCGAAGCGTCTGCTCCATCGCACAAGCTCAGCGGCGCGCGCCTTTGGCGCGTCCGCTGGAGCTAATTGTTGGGCATTTTTCCGACGTTCTAAAACGATGGCCACATGATCTGCATACTTGGTAGAAAACCTACTATTTTCGTATTTCCTATCAAGCTTCCAAAGAGCGCGCTGGACTCTCGGAAATGCATGGACATACTTATCCAGATACGGAGGAGGATATAGTGCCCCAATACCAACAGCCTCAACAGTACAAAAAAAACCGCTGCTAGCGGCAACGATATCATCGAAATCCCAAAACCATGCGCTAGTCTCAGTACCACCAATAGAGACATTCTTTGGTTGGTAACCCGCCCTTATCTGCCCATTTTTTGTAATGCGTTCCCACCAACTGCTCTTAGCCAACGTGGTAACTATACATACACCAGCGCACGGCATGCTTGATCCAATA